>JBBQNQ010000112.1:0-7425 GCA_038330095.1 Solirubrobacterales bacterium | reverse complement strand
CGGGCTTGGGAGGGGCGGCCATGGTGCTCAGATGCCGCCCGCGAAGATGCCCGGGTTGCAGGTCGCGTCGGGGTCGAAGCGCTCCTTGAGGCGCCGGGAGAGCGCGAGCAGGCCCGGCGGCACCGGCGGCCAGGGGTCCAGCGCGCGGCGCACCGCCTCGGGCGCGTCAAGCACCGTGCACGGCCGCGGCCCGAGGGCCTCGCGCAGCGCGGCGACGGCCTCGACATCCGCCGGAAGGACGAGCCACGACGTCCCGACGGCCGCCCGGCCCACCAGCCCAGCGCCCACGGCATCGCCGGCACGAAGCACGCGCTCGAGGTCGGTGGGCAGCCCGCTGACCCGCACGACGACGCCGGTCTCCGAGCGCTGGCCGGCGCGCTGCTGGGCCCAGACGGCGTCGTCGTCGTCGATGACCACCGCCTCCAGGACGTCTCCTTCGCCGAGCAGCGCGGCGGCGTCGCCCGCCTGCTCCGCGGCGGCGGAGCCGCCGTAGCGAGCGACAAGGCCGCCCCGGCCGTCGCGCCACGCGACATCCAGCGCGTCGGTCTCCAGCGGGCTGTGGGCCAGGCGGGCGGCAGCGCGCGCCAGGGCGTGCGGGTCGTCGCTTCGCGCCGCCACGCTCGCCGTGCCCGCGGGCATGGGGTGCAGGCGCACGGCCACCTGCACTATCGCTCCAAGCGTGCCGAACGCGCCGGTGCTGAGCTTGGCGAGGTCATAGCCCGCGACGTTCTTGATCACCTTCCCGCCGGCGTGGGCCAGCGTTCCGTCGGGCAGCGCGAGGGTGACGCCGATGACCAGATCGCGGGCAGCGCCGAAGCGGTGGCGCAATGGGCCCGCGTCCGCGGTGGCGACCACGCCCCCGATCGTCGCCGCGCCCGCGGCGCCGAGGGGAGGATCGAGCGAGAGCCGCTGGCCCTCCTTGGCGAAGGCGGCCTGCGCGTCGGCGAGCCGCACGCCGGCGCCGAGAATCGCGGTGAGGTCTCCGGGGTTGTGCTCGACGATCGCGTCCAGGCCGGTGGTGGCGAGCGTGACATCGGCGTCCACCGGGGCGCCCCAGCCGAGCTTCGTGCCGCCGCCCGCGATCCGGACCGACCGGGCCTCCCGGAGGATCGCGGCGACCTGGTCAGGGGTGGAGGGGCTCTCGGTCCGCGGCGCGGCGCTGGTCGCTCCCTGCATCACATGCGCTCCGCTACGCCGGCGCGCTCGAGCGGGTGCTGGCGGTAGGGACCCGGCACCTCGCCGCACAGCCGCGGCGTGGGCATGACCTTGCTCGGATTGGCGAGCCCCTCGGGATCGAAGGCGCGGCGCAGGCGCTCGAAGGCCGCGAGGTCGTCGGGGCCGAACATCTTCGGCATGGCGCACACCTTGTCGACTCCGACCCCGTGCTCACCGGTGATCGAGCCGCCGGCCTCCACGCACGCCGAGACGATCTGCCCGGCGACCTCCTCGGCACGCGCCGCCTCGCCCGCGCGCTTGCCGTCGTAGCAGACGAGCGGGTGCAGGTTGCCGTCGCCGGCGTGGAACACGTTGGCGATCCGCAGCCCGCTCTCCCGGGAGAGCTCCTCGATGCGGCGCAGCACCTCGGGCAGCCGGGTGCGGGGCAGGACGCCGTCCTGGACGAAGTAGTGCGGGCTGATCCGGCCCATCGACGCGAACGCCGCCTTGCGCGCGCGCCACATCCGCGCGGCCTGCGCTTCGTCCTCCGCCACGCGGATCTCGATCGATCCGTTGCGCTCGCAGATCGCGGAGAGCTCGTCGAAGCGCGCCGCGACCTCCGCCCGCGAGCCGTCGAGCTCGATCAGCAGCGCCGCCCCCGCGTCCATGCGAAACCCCGCCTTGGCCATGGGCTCGGCCGCCTCGATGGCCAGCTTGTCCATCATCTCGATGGCAGCAGGCACGATGCCTCCCTCGACGACGTCGGAGACCGTCGCCCCCGCCTCCTCGGTGGTCGCGAAGAACGCGACCAGCAGGCGCTTCTCCTCGGGCACCGGGCAGACACGCAGGGTGATCCTCGTGGCCACCCCGAGCGTTCCCTCCGAGCCCACGAAGGCGCCCAGCAGGTCGTAGCCGGGGCGGTCGAGCTCTGCGCCCCCGAGCTCGACCACCTCGCCGTCGGCGAGCACGACCTCCAGGCCGGTCACGTAGTTGGTCGTGAAGCCGTACTTGAAGCAGTGCGCGCCGCCGGAGTTCTCGGCGACGTTGCCTCCGATCGAGCAGACGATCTGCGACGACGGGTCGGGCGGGAAGAAGTGGGTGGGCCCCACGGCGCTCGAGACCTCGACGTTGGTCACCCCGGGCTCGACGACGACGCGCTGGTCGGCGAGGTTGACCTCGAGCACGCGCCGCATGCGCGAGAGCCCGATGAGGATCCCCTCCTCGACCGGGAGCGCCCCGCCGCTCAGGCCCGAGCCTGCGCCGCGCGCCACGAACGGCACGCGCTCGGCGTGGCAGGCACGCAGCACGGCGGACACCTCGTCGCGTGATCCCGGCAGGACGACGGCGCGCGGGCTCGCGCGGTGCTGGAGCAGGCCGTCGGACTCGTAGGTGCGGAGCTGATGGGGATGGGTGAAGACGTGCGCGTCACCGCAGATCCCGCGCAGCCGGCCGGCCAGCCCCTCGGCCCGCCGGAAGGCCGCCCGCCGCGCGCCCTCGTCTTGCACCGCGGCGGGCGCGGCGGTCGCGGTGGCGCCCGCGCCGGTGGTCGGCGCGGCGCCGGGCGCAGCGTGGGAGAGCTCCTCCTCTGCCATCGCCGGAGCCTACGGCACCATCCAGTCCAGGACGGTCGACTGGAGCGTCACCAGCACGCACATGACCAGCACCAGGGCGATGCTCCAGCCCACGACGCCCCGGAAGAGGTCCTCCTGGCCCGCCAGGCTCGCCGCGGCCGCGCCGATGGCGGGGTTCTGCGGCGAGATCATCTTGCCCAGCACGCCACCGGACGAGTTGGCCGCGGCCATCAGCGTGGGGGCGGCCCCTTGCGCGGCCTTGACCTGGAGCGCTCCGAACAGCGCGTTGGACGACACGACAGCCCAGCGAGTCACCGACGGGATCGAAGACCTGCTTGTACATGGCGCCCTCCCTCTTGAGCTGTCCCCTACCGAATTCCCGACCGGTGGAGGACGGAAACCTCGCGGTAACCTCAGGGGATGCACGAGCCCGACGGCGAAGGACGGGCGATCGCCCGCGAGCGCGCGGGAGAGGCGATGGGCCGCGGGGCCGAGGTGGCGATGGCGGGCGCCGACGCCGCCCGGGCGGGCGCCGAGGCCGCGATCGCGAAGGTCAAGCCGCGCCTCCGCGGAGTCACCCATCAGTGGGCATTCTTCGTGTCGCTGGTCGTGGGCTCGCTGCTCGTCGTGTTCGCTCCCACGGGAGAGGCTCGCCTGGCCTGCGGCATCTACGCCTTCTCGGTCTCGGGCCTGTTCGGCACGAGCGCGCTCTACCACCGGCTCGACTGGTCACCCGGCCCGCGGCGCTGGATGCGCCGGCTGGACCACGCGATGATCTTCGTGCTCATCGCCGGGACCTACACGCCCTTCGCCCTTCTGGCCCTGAACGGCACCTTCGCGACCGTCGTGCTGCTCGGCGTCTGGGGCGGGGCGCTCGGCGGGATCATCCTGCAGCTCTTGTGGGTCGACGCGCCCAAGTGGCTCAGCGCGCTCGTCTACGTCGCACTGGGCTGGTTCGCGGTCGTGGCGACGCCGGACCTCGCCACGAGCCTCGGTCCCACAGCGATGGTCCTCATCGGCGTCGGCGGCGTCTGCTACACGGCGGGCGCGGTCATCTACGCCGTGGGCCGGCCCGACCCGGCACCGGCGGTCTTCGGCTACCACGAGATCTTCCACGCGTTGACCATCGTCGCCGCCGTGGCCCAGTTCGCCGCGATCGCGTTCTTCGTGGTGCCCCGCGCCTAGGTCGGGCGAAGGGGCTGCCGCATCAGCGAACGGTGATCGGCTCGAGACCCAGCGCGGTGCTGACGGTCGTGACGCCGGCGGAGAGCTCGGTTGCCGTGGCGCCCGGCCTGGGCAACAGGGTCTGCACCACGTCGAGGCCGGCGCGCTGGACAAGGCGCTTCTCGTTGAGCACCCACTCGCGGCGCTCCGCAAGCCGCGCATGAGCCGCGCAGAGGACGGCGTTGGCGAGCATGCCCGCGCAACAGACGGCGTCACCACCCGCAGCGTGCTGCCGGGCGAACAACAGGGCTACACGGGCTCGTCCTTCCCACCGTCCGGCTGCCGCCGCGGCGAGCGCCTCGGGGAACTCCGGGCGCGGCACCTCGCCCGCGATCGGGTGGCAGCTTGCGAGCTCCCCGACCGGCAGATAGGTCGGCGCGCCCGCGAGGTAACCGTTCTGCGACAGCACCTCAAAGCGCCCTTGCTGTGCCTCGCTGAGCCAGCTTTCGACCGTGTTGAGGTCGCGGAAGAGCACGTCGATCGGCGTGCCCTCGATCGTGAACCAGGCGCCTCCGTTGACGATCGGACCCCACTCGCCCAACTCGGACACGTAGCCGTCGTGGCCCAGCCGCCGGACGTCGTCGGGATCGAGCAATCGCTCCGGGCCGCGGTAGTAGACGCCGAGGTCCCAGTCGCTGTCGGGCCGGTGCGTCCCGACGGCTCGCGAGCCGCCCAAGACAACGGCTACGGCGCCCGCGACGCCGGCCAGCTCGGTGACGAGCGCGGCGACGGGTGCGGGCAGCCACGGCCTGGACATGCGCCCAAATCTAGATCAGCCCACGCGAGGCACTCGATAGCCCGTTAGCCTGCAACGTTGTGTTCCCGGGCAGGGGCAGCGCGAGTTGTGGCAAGCGTGGGCGCGTGGCGTCTTTGCTCGTTCTCGCGCTGCTGGCCATCGGGGTAGCGGGGTGCGCGGGCGATACCGATCCGGCGACGGACATTCGCGCCTCCCAGGCGGTGCTCAACGCGCACGGCAGGACGACCGGAAGCCCCGCCACGTGGTGGTGGGAGTACTCCACGTCGCAGTCGGCGCTGCAGGCGGGCTTTGGCACGCAGATCTGCGGCACCGCGCCGAGCAAGCGCTGTGGCCCGGTCACTTCGACGACGACCGTTCCCCTCAGCCAGACCGTCAAGGGCCTGACCCCCGACACCACGTATTACTTCCGGGCCTGCGGCCAGGACGCGAACGGGGTCGTTTGCGGGAACATTCGGTCGTTCCGGACGGCCACCGTCGCCCAGCCGGGGCAACTGGTCGTCGCTGATTCGGCGGCGTTCAGCGCGACGCGCAACTCGGGTGGGCTGATCCGCGTCGACCCGCGCACCGGAGCGCAGACCACCATCTCGGAGGGCAACAACTTCGTGACCCCTCACGGGGTGGCCTTTGACGCCAACGGGCAGATCCTGGTCACCGACGTCAACGCCTTCGGTGGCTCGGGAGGCGTCATCCGAGTGGACCCGCGGACGGGCGCTCAGACCGTCGTCTCCAAGGGCGGGTTCTTCAAGACGCCGGTGGGGATCGCCGTCGAGCCGAGCGGCAACATCGTCGTCGCCGACGACGACCTCTCCTTCGGCCGCCCCAATAACGGCGGGGTCGTCCGCGTGAACCCGGTCACCGGCGCGCAGACCCTCCTTTCGCGGGCCGGTATCTTCGTCGACCCTTACGGGATCGCGGTGCAGCCCAACGGCAACGTCCTCGTCGCCGACCAGGACGCCTTCCCAGACGGCTCCATTGCCTGCGGGAACGGGATTCCGACCAACGGCCCCGGCGGTGTCATCAAGGTGAATCCGTTCACCGGCGCGCAGTCGATCGTGTCGGCGAACGGGAACTTCTGCGACGCCGACGGCGCGGAGCTGGCGCCCAACGGCGGGCTCTACGTGGCCGACCTCACGGCGTTCGGCGGCCCGGGCGGGGTGATCTGCGTGAACCCGTCCACCGGGACGCAGTACGTGATCTCACAGAAGGGCAACTTCAGCGAGCCCGCCGACGTCGCGATCGCGCCCAGCGGCACCCTGTACGTCACCGATCACAACGGGAAGTCGCCGGGCGGGCCCGACACCCCCGTGGTCTACCAGGTCGACAACACGACGGGCGGTCAGTTCGCCTTCTCCTGGAACGGCAGCTTCGTCCGCCCCGAGGGCATCGCCGTTGTTCCCGGCTCGCCAGCGGGACCCAGCACCACGCCCTGCGGGCGCTGAGCGACCTCCTATGCGGTCTGCGGTCCGCCGCCACCGGACGGCTCTCCTATCCTGGGGGTATGGCTTCACAGCGCCAGATCGACGTGGGCGGGGTCAAGATCGGCGGCGGCGCGCCGGTCGCCATCCAGACCATGACCAAGACCGAGACGGCGAACCTCGGCCCGACCCTCGACCAGATCCGCAAGGCCGCTGACGCGGGCGCCGACGTGGTGCGCGTGGCGGTCCCGCGCGATCAGGACGTCGAGGCGCTGAAGGTGATCGTGCGCGAGTCGCCCATCCCGATCATCGCCGACATCCACTTCAACCACACGCTCGCGCTGAAGGCCATCGAGGCCGGCGCGCACTGCGTGCGCCTGAACCCCGGCAACATCGGTGGACCGGACAAGGTCGCCGAGGTCGCCGCCAAGGCCACGGAGTTCGGGACGCCGATGCGCATCGGCGTCAACTCCGGCTCGCTGCCCAAGCACCTGCACGCGCTGGAGCGCGAGAGCCCGGTCGAGGCGCTCGTCGCCGCCGCGGTGGAGTTCGTGGAGCTGATGGAGCGCCTGGACTTCACGAACTTCAAGGTGTCCATCAAGTCGACCAACGTGCCCTACACCATCGCCTCCAACCGGCTGCTCTCCGAGAAGATCCCCTATCCGCTGCACCTCGGCATCACCGAGGCCGGCACGAAGTGGTCGGGCTCGCTGAAGTCGGCGGTCGGCCTGGGGACGCTGCTCGCCGATGGCGTCGGCGACACCATCCGGATCTCGCTCTCGACGTTCCACGCCGAGGAGGAGGTCAAGGTCGCCTGGGAGATCCTCAAGGCGCTCAAGCTCCGCGAGCGCGGCCCGGTGCTCATCGCCTGCCCGACCTGCGGGCGCCTGCAGTTCGATATGGACACGGTGGTGACCGAGATCGAGCGCCGCCTGGAGGCCTACGACGACCCCGTCGAGGTCGCCGTGCTGGGCTGTGCGGTCAACGGGATCGGCGAGGCCTCGCATGCCGACTTCGGGATCACCGGCGCGAAGAACGAGGGCCTGGTCTTCAGCCGCGGCAAGCCGCTTCGCAAGGTGCCCCAGGAGCAGCTCGTCGACGTGCTCTTCGAGGAGATCGACAAGTACGCGACCCACAAGCGCATCGACGTCGACCACACCGAGGCGGCCCAGGGCGCCGAGTGGCTGGCCCGGATCGAGGCGGAGAACGCCGGCGAGATGACACCGGAGCGCATGGCGGCGCTCGAGAAGGCCAACGTCGACGGCGAGGTGGAGGACGCGCAGCTGCTCTCGGCGATCAAGCC
>JBBQNQ010000111.1:0-7480 GCA_038330095.1 Solirubrobacterales bacterium | reverse complement strand
GCGATCTCGGCGACGACGGCGGCCCACTTGCCGTCCCGCGTCTTGAACACCTGGTCGTTGCCGTCGGCGCGGACCATCGGCTGGTTGGTGGGGATCTCGACGACGTCGAGCTCGTAGATCTTCTTGAACTCGGTCGCCTCGGTGATGGCCGTGCCGGTCATGCCGGCGAGCTTGTCGTAGAGGCGGAAGTAGTTCTGGAGGGTGATCGTCGCGAGCGTCTGGTTCTCCTCCTGGACGCGTACCCCCTCCTTGGCCTCGACCGCCTGGTGCAGGCCCTCGGACCAGCGCCGGCCATCGAGGATGCGCCCGGTGAACTCGTCGATGATCTTGACCTCGTCGTCGATCACCGCGTAGTCGACGTCGCGCTTGTAGAGCGACTCGGCCTTGAGCGCCTGCTGGAGGTGGTTGACGAGCGGGCCGTTCTCGGCGCGGTAGAGGTGATCGATGCCCAGGAAGCGCTCGGCCTTGTCGACGCCGCGCTCGGTGATCGAGATCGTCTTGTGCTTCTCGTCGAACTCGTAGTCGTAGTCCGCCATGAACTCCTTCTTGGCCCGCGGGTCGAGGCCGTCGGGCTTCTCACCGGCCTCGAGCATCGGCGCGAGCCGCGCGAACTTCGAGTACAGGTCGGCGGCCTGCTCGGGGGCGCCGGAGATGATCAGCGGCGTGCGCGCCTCGTCGATGAGGATGTTGTCCACCTCGTCGACGATCGCGTAGACGTGGCGCGTGCGGCGCTTTCCGTCCTCGTCCTGGCGGCCGCCGTGCTGGACCTTCTCGTCCAGGGTCTTGGCCATGTTGTCGCGCAGGTAATCGAAGCCGAACTCCGAGTTGGTGCCGTAGGTGACGTCAGCCGAGTAGGCGGCCTGCTTCTCGTCGTAGGGCTGCATGTTCTGCAACACGCCGTAGGAGACCCCGAGCGTGTCGAAGATCGGGCCCATCCACTCCGCGTCGCGGCGCGCGAGGTAGTCGTTGACGGTGACGAGATGCACGCCGTGGCCGGACAGCGAGTTGAGGACGATGGGCAGCGTCGCGGTGAGGGTCTTGCCCTCGCCGGTGCGCATCTCGGCGATGGCGCCGTCGTGGAGCACCATGCCGCCGATCAGCTGCACGTCGAAGTGGCGCTGGCCGAGCGTGCGCCTGGCCGCCTCGCGGGTCAGCGCGAAGGACTCGTACAGGAGCTCGTCGAGCGGCTCGCCGTTGCGGGCGCGCTCGCGCAGCTCGTCGGCATGGCTTCGCAGCTCCTCGTCCTCGAGCAGCTCCATCTCCGGCTCGAAGGCCCCGATACGGACCACGCGGTCCTCGTAGAACCGAAATTTCTTCGCCTCGCCCATGCGCAGGGCGCGGTCCAGGATCGACATGAGCCAAGGCTAGCAAGGGGCCCCGGAGCGCTTGGAGGGCTGTTTGGCGCCCTCAGAGGGCCAGCCGCCAGCGAGCGGCGAGCAGTTCCGCAAGGCGCGCGCAGACGCTCTCGGGCGGCGGTTCCGGGGGGCGGTCGGCGCGCAGCCGCGCGGGCTGCAGACCGCGGATCGCGCTCGTCACGAGGACCTCGTCGCAGGTCGCGAGCGCCCTGAGGTCGAGCGAGCCCTCGCGTGCCTCGATCCCCGCCCGATCGCAGAGCTCGAGCACGATGGCGCGGGTGACCCCGGGCAGCTGGCGCCCGTCGAGCGGCGGCGTGAGCACGGTGCCGCCGTCGACGACGAACAGGTTGCCGCTGCCGCTCTCCAGCACGGCACCGTCGAGGTCGACGAGCAGCGGCTCGGCCCCGCCGGCGCCCGCGGCAGCGTCGCGGAGCAGCCGGCGATCGGCCCACTTGTGTGCACCCAGGCCTCCGGGCACGGTGATCGGCTGCAGCGTCAGCGAGTGGCGTGGGAAGACGCCCTCGCCGGGGACCGGCAGCGTCTCGAGCCAGGGCGGGCGTCCGGGGGCGAGGCCGAGCCGCAGGCGCCGGACGCCCGTCGTGCGGGCCGCTGCGTCGCGGGCGCGGCGCGCGAGGGCGTCCACCTCCTCGGCGGCCGCCTGCCCGTAGAGGACGGCGGCGCTTCGGCGCAGCCGCTCGAGATGGAGCCCGAGCTCCAGCGCGCGCCCGTCGAGGACGGCGACGGTCTCGAGGATCCCCACGGCCGGGTCGGGGCGGGGGTGGCGGATCGGCGGGTCGGGGACGCCGGGGTCGGACGCGGTCGCCGCCGGCGCCGCAAGCGACGCGCCGGCTGCGGCGAGCAGCGGGCGGGCCTTGGCGATGCTCTCGTGGTACTCGGCCTCGGGATCGGAGTCGGCGACGATCCCCCCGCCGGCTCCCAGCCAGACGGCGTCGCCTGCGACCTCGAAGGTGCGGATCGCGACGTTGAGCTCCATCCCGGCGACGGGGCTCGCGAAGCCGATCGCGCCCGTGTAGACCTCGCGCCCGGTGCTCTCCAGCCGGGCGATGACCTCCATCGCCTTGACCTTGGGGGCGCCGGTGACCGAGCCCGGTGGGAAGGCCGCCCGGAGCAGATCGCCGTCGGACACGCCGTGGGCCAGCCGGCCGCGCACGCGGGAGACGAGGTGCCAGACGCCGGGATGGGCCTCCGGAAGGGCAAGCGAGGCGACGTGCACCGACCCCGGCTCGCACACCCGCCCGAGGTCGTTGCGCATGAGGTCGACGATCATCACGTTCTCGGCGCGGTCCTTGCCGGAGGCGAGCAGACGCTCGAGGCTTGCCCCATCCCCGGTACGCGGGGCGGTCCCCTTGATGGGCGTCGTGTGCACCTCGCGGCCGCGGCGGGCCAGGAACAGCTCGGGCGAGAGGCTCGCGACCTGGCTGTCGGGTCCGCCGACGAAGGCGGCGTACGGAGGCTTGAGGGCGTGCGCGCAGCAGACGAACAGGTCGAGCGCCTCGCCGCGGAAGCTCGCCTCGAGCCGCACGGTGAGGTTGGCCTGGTAGAGCTCCCCCGCGCGGATGCCCTCGGCGCAGGCGCGAACGGCAGCGGCGTGCCCGCGCAGCTGCGGCCGCGGGCGAAACGCCGAGCACCGGTAGGAGCGCGGTTCGGGCGCCGGCGCCGCCAGCCGCTCGCGCAAACGGTCCAGGCGCGCGGTCAACCGGCGCTCGGCGCGCTCTGACCACAGCGCCTCGAACCACCACTGCCCGGAGGCGTCCCGGCGAAGGAGGTGGTCGTAGAAGGCCAGCCCGTGAGCGGCGACCGGCACCGGCCGTGGCGGTGCAGGCGGCACGCGCTCGATGAGTGCCCCGAGTGCGTAGCCGAGGTAGCCGAACCAGCCGCCCCCCACAGCGTCCGTGCCGCGAGCGCCCTGCGCATCCGAGCGGACGGCGGGTTGGTCGTCGAGCACGGCAAAGGGGTCGTCGCGCGGGCCGGCGAGGGCGATGGGTTCCGAGCCCACGATCGCGCCACCGCCGGCCCACGCGCCGGTCAGCGCGAAGGGCCGCTGGTCGCCCCGCAGCGCCAGCAGGGCCTGCTCGGGAGTGTGCACCCCGCGCAGCGGCATCCGGACCACGCGGACGCCGTCCGTCAAGTCGGCCGGAAGCAGGCTGGGGCCGGCCGCGCTCGCGGCCGGTCCGGCGGAGCCGGCGTTCGGGGAGCGCCCGGTCAGAGAGCCGGTGAGGCGCCTTCGCCGAAGGGTTGCGGGCGTGCCTCCCGGCGGCCCCTGCGCTTGTCGCGGTGGCGCTTGACCTGCCGCGCGAGCTCCTCGGAGCACTCGTTGAGCGAGTGCTGGATGTCGGGCGACGCGTCACGCGCGCGCAGCGTCACGCCCTTGAGGTGCAGCGTGGCCTCGGCGATCTGGGAGTCGGCGATCGCCGGGTTTCGCTCCTCGCGCAGCTCGATCTCCAGACGCGCCTGCGGGGAGACCTGGCGTCCGATCTTGTCGAAGCGCTTCGCGACCCGCCTGCGGAGATCCTCGGTGACGAGTCGGTTGCGTCCCTTCACCTCGATCTGCATCGGGATCCTCCTCCGTGATGTCGTGCGAGCGCCTGATGCTACGCCTGCACCCCGGATTTGTCAGTCCTACTCCCGCTCCACCGCGCCGATGTCCGAGCCCGAGCCCTGCGGCCGGGTCACGCCGCGCTGGTCACGCGTGAGGCTCAGAGTGGAGGCGTTGAGCGCCGGGCTGGTGGCCGACGGGACGCGCGTCCGGGTGGTGCCCCCGTTGAGCGCGAGGGGGCCGAGGAGGGCGGCCTTTGACTGCAGGTCGCCGGCGGCGGTGAGGCCGCACGACGCGTCGCTGGAGAGATTCGAGCCGGTCGAGGTCGGAAGCAGCGTGGCGCACTCCGCTCCGGGCCCGTTGGCGAGGATCGTGCTCTGGAGCTTCAGCGACGAGCCCGAGCCGAAGCGGTGCAGGCCGTTGCCGGCGACCGTGGCGGTGTTGCCGGCCACCGTGACGTGGAGGAGCGAGAGCGTGCCGCTGGTAGACAGCCCGCCTCCGTTGGTGGCCGTCGTGTTGCCCGAGATCGTCGAGTTCAGGATCGCTCCGCTTCCGAACACGCCGCCTCCCTGGGCGGCGGCGGAGTTGCCGGAGACCGTCGTCCTGAGCAGGACGAAGCCCGATCCGCTGAGGCCGCCCCCGTTGGCCAGCACCGAGCCCGAGGCGTCGTTGCCGGAGATCGTGGTCCGCCGCACGGTCGCGTGTCCGCTCGTCCGCAGGCCGCCGCCGGCGCCCGTGGCGTCGTTCAGCCGGATCCGCGAGTCCGAGATCGTCACTTCGCCGGTCGCGTCGATGCCGCCGCCGTCGCCCCCGAAGAACGGCGCGCGGTTGCTGCGGACGTCCGAGTTGGAGACCACGAGCCCTGAACCGAGACCGCCGACCGAGATCCCCCCGCCGGCGGAGGTCGAGGTGTTGAGGTTCACGATCACGTCGTTGAGCCACAGCGACGCCGAGAGGACGCGCACGCCGCCCCCGCTCGAGTCGGTGCCGTCGCGGATCGTCATCGTGAGTGCCGCGGCGACCACCCCGGGCGCCACGTCGAAGATCCGGCTGAGGTCGTTGCCGTCGACGATGGGCCTGGTGGCTCCCGAACCCGCCAGCACGACGTCGTCGCGCAGGTCGAGGTCACCCGCTGCCGCCGGATCGATCCCGCTCTCCCCGGTGGGCGGGATGGCGAGGTTGTAGGTGCCGGAAGGCACGTTGATCGTCTGGGTGCCCGGCAACCGGTTTGACTCCTGCACCGCGGCGCGCAGCGAGCAGCCGCCGCCGCTGACCGCGCAGGTCGCGTTGCCGGGCAGCGTGTCGGGCTTGTCGGTCGTGGTCGTCACGTTGATCTGGGTGGGGACGGTGACCTCGCGCTCGACCGCGCCCATGTCGCAAAGCAGGCGGGGGATGCCGCGCTGGTCGGCGGCCTCGCACGCATCGGCGGCGGGGCCCCCGGGCTGGAACGGGAAGCCCGCGTCCACGGCCGGGCTGTTGAAGGAGGGCAGGTGGGAGCGGGTAGGGCCGCCGTTGGAGGTCAGCGAGCCGAGCTGCGGGTCCTCGTTGAGGACGAAGGTGCCGGTGGCCCCGGGCAGGTCGCACCCCGTGGTGTCGCCGATCAGCACGTACCGGCTGTCGGAGGTCAGCGGCCCGACGCAGTCGTCCGGGCCGGTGCCGCCGTCGTTCTCGGCGATGATGCTGTTCTTCACCACGCTGGTCGCCCCGGCCGGGGTCAGCAGCCCGCCGCCGCGGAAGGAGGCTGGGTCGTTCCCGACGCCGACGTTCTTGGTGATCGTCACGTTGTTGAGGAAGGCGAAGCCGTTGTTTCGCATGCCGCCCGTCCCCGCCTGATCCGAATGCGCGGTGTTGCCGCTGAGCGTGGTGTTGCGGAGGTTGAGGACGGCGCTGGACGAGCCGTTGTCGATCCCGCCGGCCCGGTTGGAGTCGTTCCCGGTCACCAGCGAGTCGTGGACGAGCAGCGTGCCGACGTTAGAGATGGCGCCACCGAACGCCCCGACCGCGGTGTTGCCCTCGAAGGTCGTCCGGCGGACCGTTACCACCGCTCCGGTGTCCACCACCATCCCTCCCCCGCCCGTGAACGCGTCGTTGCCCTCGACCGTGGAGTCGGTGATCTCGGCCGTGCGGTTGCTGTCGACATACACCCCAGCGCCGTTCTGCGCCTCTCCGCCGGTGATGGTGACCTCGTCGAGCGTCAGCTTGCCCGAGCCCGACTGCTGCACGACCCGCTCCTGCGGACAGGTTTGCGTGATCGTGAACTCGTTGCCGTGGAGGGTCAGCGCCGTGGCGCTGCTGCGGTCGAGGTCACCCGCCCCCGCTGCGCAGTTGGAGAGCGAGATGTTGCCCGAGAGCGAGACGCTGTTCTGGCCCGCATCCGCGAAGGCCGCCCGCAGCTGTCCCTCGGTCCCTACGGTGACGGCCCCGGCGGGGGGCGCCAGGAGCAGGAGCGCGGCCCCCACGAGCGCTGCCGGGAACGGCAGGCGAACGGTCACGTGGCCATGCTAACCGCGTCCGGGAAGCGAGTGGGACTCTTTGCGTTCCTTACCGGGACGGCGGGCCGGCGGCCACGATCTCCTCGGCTCGCTCGAGGCTGCAGAGATCCGGGTGAAGGTCTTCCAGGAACCAGGTAGCGCCCGCGTCGGCGTAGGCCCCGGGCCCGTCGTCCCGAGCGGCGGTGCCGATCGCGACCACCTCGAAGCCCTCGAGGCTCTTGCGGTGGCGGGCGATGCGCTCCACCACCGAGCGCAGGCGCTCGGGCGTCACGGCGCGCACGGGGTCGTGGCGATCGGGAACCGGCGCCACCCCGTCGAGCGTCGCCGCGCGGCGAAACGGGCGCTCAGGGCTGCCGAGGCGCGCCGCGCCCCACATCGGGATCGCATCGCGGCCGTGGGGGCCGGGCCTGAAGGCCACTGCCTCGTCGGCGTCGCGGCGCACGGTGAAGTGCTCGCCGTGGTGCTCGACGGGCTCCTGCGACCAGAACGCTCGCAGGAGCGCGACCGCCTCGTCGGTGGCATCGCCGCGGCTGCGGGCGTCGCCCGACTCGCCGAACAGCTCGTAGTCGCGCGCTACCCCCAGGCCTACGCCAAGCACCAGGCGCCCGTGGGACAGGCGGTCGAGGGTGACCGTCTCCCGGGCGAGCTTCCACGGGCGCCGCCGAGGGAGCGGCGTCACCAGCGGGCCGAGCTCGATCGACTCGGTGGCTTGGGCGATGGCGGCCAGCGCGATCCACGGGTCGGCGGTCGGGAGGCTGCGCGGGAACCAGAGGTGATCCCAGACGAACACCCCGTCCCACCCGTGTCGCTCGGCCGCGACCGCGAGCCCGACTAGCGTCTCGGCGTCGCTGTAGGGCTCGAAGATCGGCACGTGCAGACCGAAGCGCACGCCCGCACCCTAGTGGCGGCAAGCGGCGTGACGCAGCGGGCCCCGGGGGCGGTCGCGCGGCGCTCGGCTCGACGCCAGGTTGGGCGTGCGGTGCGTGGTCTGGGGCGACGAGGGAGAGGGAGGGGCCGCTGTCCCGGCCTGTGCGCGTTCCCAGAACGCCCTCGCCCCATTCTGCGACGACTTATGC
>JBBQNQ010000110.1:0-7604 GCA_038330095.1 Solirubrobacterales bacterium | reverse complement strand
GAGAAGGAGGGCCGCTTCGTCGCCGAGGGCGAGGACCTGCTCGCCGCGGCGCAGGCGGCCGGCTGGCCGGCGGTCGAGCGGCTGGTGGCGGCGGGGGAGGGGCTCGCGGGCACCGAGGTCGAGCCGCGACTGCTGGCGCAGGCTTCCTCGCTGGGCTCGGGCACCCGTGCCCTGGCGATCTACGAGCAGCGCTGGTCGCGACCGGCGGGGCCGCTGTGCCTCGCGCTGTGGGGCGTGCGCGACCCGGGCAACGTCGGCGCCGTGCTGCGCTCCGCGCTCGCCTTCGGTGCGAGCAGCGTCGCGCTGGGCCCCGGGTGCGCCGACCCCTACGGGCCCAAGGCCGTCCGGGCCAGCATGGGGGCGATCTTCGCTGTGCCCGTGGCCCATGCCGCCGTCCTCGAGGAGCTGCCCGGCGAGCGGGTGGCGCTCGTGGCCGGCGCGGGCGAGCCGCTGGCCGGCCCGCTCGGGACCGAGGCGACGCTCGTGGTCGGCGCCGAGCGCGAGGGGCTGCCCGACCGGGTCGTCGCGGCGGCGGACCGGATCGTCCACATCCCGATCCGCTCAGAGTCGCTGAATGCTGCCATGGCGGCGACCGTGGCGCTCTACGAGGCGACACGTAGGATGGCGCGCCCATGATCGACCGCATCGCCGAGATCCGGGCGCAGGGCGAGGCGGCGATCGCCGCGGCGGACGCCAGCGTGGAGCTCGAGCGGCTCCGGGTGGGAATGCTGGGCCGCAAGGCGGAGCTTCCCCAGCTGCTGCGAGGCGTGCGCGACCTCCCGTCCGACCAGCGCGGAGCGGTGGGGAAGGCCGCCAACGAGGCTCGCCAGGCGCTCGAGGGGCTGCTCGCGGCGCGCGCGGCCGAGCTCGAGGCGGGGGAGCTCGACGCGAGGCTCGCGCGCGACCGCGTCGACGTGACGCTGCCCGGCGATCCCGCACCGGCCGCCGGGCGGCTGCACCTGCTGTCGCGGACCCGCCGTGAGATCGAGGACGTCTTCGTCGGCCTGGGCTTCGACGTCGCCGACGGACCCCACGTCGAGACCGTCTACTACAACTTCGACGCGCTCAACCACAGCCCGACGCACCCGTCGAGGCTGTGGTCGGACAGCTTCTACGTGTCCGGGCCCGATGCGGTGGACCGCCCGGACTCGCTGCTGCTGCGGACCCACACCTCGCCGGTGCAGGTGCGCGCGATGGAGGCCCATCCGCCGCCGCTGTTCATCGTCATCCCCGGGACGACGTTCCGCCGCGACTCAGACGCCACCCACACGCCGCAGTTCCACCAGGTCGAGGGCCTCGCGGTCTCCCAGGACATCACGCTCGCCGACCTCAAGGGCACGCTGCTGGCCTTCGCACGGGCGATCTTCGGCCCGGAGCGCGAGCTGCGCCTGCGCCCGCACTTCTTCCCGTTCACCGAGCCGAGCGTCGAGGTCGACGTCTCGTGCTTTCGCTGCGAGGGCGGCGTGCTGGCCGACGGCTCGCGCTGCCCGCTGTGCAAGGGCTCGACGTGGATCGAGATCCTCGGCGCAGGGATGGTCGACCCCAACGTGTTCGGCTACGTGCGCGAGCACGGCTATGACCCCGACCGCGTTCAGGGTTTCGCGTTCGGGATGGGCGTCGAGCGCATCGCGATGCTCAAGCACGAGGTCCCCGACCTGCGGCTGTTCTTCGACAACGACGTTCGCTTCCTGGAGCAGTTCTGATGCTGCTTCCCCGCTTCTGGCTGGAGGACCACGTCCGCCCGGAGCTCACGACGCCTCAGCTCGTCGAGCGCCTGGACCTCTCGGGCACCGCCGTCGAGCGGACCTACCGCCACGGGGTGGGCAACCTCGAGCGCTTCGTCGTGGGCCGCGTGATCGAGGCCGAGCCGCACCCCGACGCCGAGCGCCTGCGCGTTTGCACCGTCGACGTCGGCGACGGCAACCGCCAGCAGATCGTCTGCGGCGCGCCCAACGTCGCGGCGGGCCAGACCGTGTCCGTCGCGCTCCCCGGCGCGGTGATGCCCGACGGCACCGAGCTGCGCCCGGCGAAGCTCCGCGGGGTCGAGTCGCGGGGGATGATCCTCGCCGAGGACGAGCTTGCGCTCGGCACGGACCACCAGGGGATCGTGGTCCTCGACGACGGACCCGCGCCCGGCACGCCGCTGGACGAGGTGCTGCCGATCGCCACCGACGTCCTCGAGCTCGAGATCACCCCCAACCGGCCGGACTGCCTGGGGGTCTACGGGGTCGCGCGCGAGGTCCACGCGGTGACCGGCGCCCCGCTCGGGCCCGCGCCCTGGCGCGAGGATCCCGGCAGCGCCGGCCCGATCGAGGGCGTGGAGGTCGTCGTCGAGGACCCCGACCTGTGCCCGCGCTTCACCGCCCGCGCGTTCGAGGGCGTGCGCGTGGGCCCGTCGCCGGAGTGGCTGAAAGCACGGCTCACCGCCGCCGGCCAGCGCCCGATCTCAAACGTCGTCGACATCACCAACTTCGTGATGCTCCTCACCGGCCAGCCGCTGCACGCCTTCGACCTCGACCGCGTGGCGGGCGGCCGGCTCGTCGTGCGCCGCGCGCACGACGGCGAGGAGCTCGAGACGCTCGACGGCGAGCGCCGGCTCCTCAACGGGGACATGGTGCTCATCCTGGACGGCAACGGGCCGACGAGCCTCGCCGGGATCATGGGAGGCGCGCGCAGCGAGGTCGCGCCGCAGACCACCCGCGTCCTGATGGAGGTGGCGAGCTGGGACGGCCCCAACATCCTCCGCACCTCCCAGCGCCTGGGCCTGCGCAGCGAGGCCTCGGCGCGCTTTGAGAAGGGCATCTCGCCGGAGAGCACGATGGAGGCCCAAGCGGTGGCCGCACGGCTGATGGTGGAGCTGTGCGGAGCGCGCCTGGTGCCCGGGACGATCGACGTGGGCGGCGCTCCCCCGCCCCCGCCTGCGATCCGTCTGCGCGACGCCAAGCTCGCTGCGCTGGTGGGGAAGGCGATTCCGCGGGAGCGCAGCGCGGAGATCCTCCGCGCGCTGGAGTTCGAGGTGGGGGACACCGACGATGGCCTGGAGGCCCGCCCGCCGCACTTTCGTAGCAACGACGTCACGCGCGAGGCCGACCTCATCGAGGAGGTGTCGCGGATCGACGGGTTGGACAAGCTCCCCGCGACCATCCCCGCCACGCGCTCGGCGCCGTCCGCCGAACCACGCCCGGCCGGGCTGACCGCGCGCCAGCGCCTGCGGCGCCGCGCGCAGGACGGGCTCGCCGGGCGCGGCCTGCACGAGATCCTGGGCTGGGCGTTCGCCGACCCCGAGCGCGTCGAGCGCCTGCGGCTGCCCGAGGACGATCCGCGCCGCCGGGTGGTCACGCTGGCCAACCCGATGTCGGCCGAGCAGTCGGTACTTCGCACGATGCTGCTGGGCTCGCTGCTTGACGCGGCGCGCCACAACGTCGCGCGTGGGGCCGGCGAGGTCCGCCTCTTCGAGACCGCCACCGTGTACCTGCCGACCCGGCCCGAGCTCCAGCCCGACGAGCCGTTCCACGCGGGCGCGCTGCTCCTAGGCCCGTCGCGGCCGCCGACCTGGCGCGACCCGTCGCCCCCGCACGCCGACCTGTTCGCTGCCAAGGGCGTCCTGGGCGCCCTGCTCGACGAGCTGCGCGTGCCGTGGTCGGTGGCGCCATCCAATGAGCCCTTCCTTCACCCGGGCCGCGGCGCCGCGGTGCTCGCCGGGGATCGGCGGGTGGGGTGGCTCGGCGAGCTGCACCCGCTCGTCGCGCGCGCCTGGGACCTGGAGGACGCAGCGGCGTTCGAGATCGACCTCGACACGGTGGCCGCGCTGGTCGAGGGCCGCGTCGAGCGCTACGAGGACGTCACGAGCTTCCCGGCAGTGCGCCGCGACGTCGCCTACTCCGTCCCGCTCGAGACCCGGGCGGCGGACCTCGTCGCACTGGTCCGAGAGGTCGCGGGCGAGCGGCTCGCCGCCGTGAAGATCTTCGACCGCTACGAGGGCGCGCAGGCCGGCGAGGGCAAGGTCTCGATCGCCATGCACCTCCAGTTCCGGGCTCCCGACCGGACGCTGACCGACAGCGAGGCCGCCGAGATCGAGGAGCGGGTCACGCGGGCGGTCGAGCAACGGCTGGGGGGTGCCTTCCGTGCCTAGCGTCTCGGTACTGGGCGCTTCGGGCTTCGCCGGCGCGCTTGCCGCCCAGATCCTCTGGCGCCACCCTGCGTTCGACCTGAGGGCGGTGACCAGCCGCAGCGACGCCGGCCGGCGCCTGGATGACCTCTACCCGCGCCACCGCGTGCCGCTCGAGCTCGAGAAGCTGGACCTCGACCGCCACGCTGAGGTCGACGCGGCGGTGGTCGCCTATCCGCATGGCGCCTCCGCCGGGGTGGTGGCCGAGCTCGTCGGGCGCGGCGTGCGCGTGGTCGACCTGTCCGCCGACTTCCGTTTACGCGATCTGGACACCTACGAGCGCTGGTACGGCTCACACCCCGCGCCCGCGCTGATCGAGGAGGCGGTCTACGGGCTCACCGAGCTGTACCGCGAGGGCGTGCCTGGAGCGCGGCTCGTGGCCAACCCCGGCTGCTTCCCGACGGCGGCGGTTCTGGCGCTGGCGCCGATCGCCCGCGCGGGGCTGATCGGCGACGTGATAGTCGACGCCAAGACCGGCGTCTCCGGCGCCGGTCGCGCGGCGACTGAGCAGACCCACTTCGTCTCCGTCGACGAGAACGTCTCGCCCTACGGGGTGACCGGCCATCGCCACTCACCGGAGATCGACCAGGAGCTCGCCGCGCTGGGCGCCACCGGCGTGACCGCCACCTTCGTCCCGCACCTGCTGCCCCTCGACCAGGGCGAGCTCGTCAGCTGCTACGTCACCCCCGCGCGCGAGACCGACGAGGGCGAGCTGCGCTCGCTATACGAGGAGGCCTACGCGGCGGAGCGGTTCGTCGAGCTCGCCGACCGGCCGCCCGGGGTGCGCGAGGTGCGCGAGACCAACCTGTGCCGGGTCTCCGTGCACCACGACCAGCGCACGGGCAAGGCGCTCGTCTTCGGGGCCACCGACAACCTCTGGAAGGGGACCTCGTCCCAGGCCGTCCAGAACCTGAACCTGATGTTCGGCCGTCCCGAGGAGGAGGGGATCTCGTGACCGGCGCGACCCCTGGCCTCTTCTTCTCGTCGCGGTGGGTCGAGAAGCCCGACCACGTCCGCGAGCTCCCCGGGGGCCTGCCCGCCGGCTTTCGCGCCGCCGGCGGCAAGGCCCAGATCAAGCCCAGCGGGGCGCCCGACCTCGGGCTGCTGGTCTGCGACTCGGAGGGCGCGACGAGCGCCGCGCGCTTCACGCGCTCGGGCGCCGCCGCTGCGCCCGTGCTGCTCTGCCGGGAGGGCTGCGACCTCGCCGGCCTGCGCGTGGTGATCGCGAACGCCGGCAATGCGAACGCCGCGACTGGCGCGCAGGGCTACCAGGACGCTGAACGGATGCAGGCAGCGGGGGCGCGGGCGCTCGGCGTCCCGGCGCGATCGGTCGCGGTCGCGTCGACCGGTGTGATCGGCGTTCCGCTCCCCGTGGAGCGTGTGGAGCAGGCCGCGCCGGTGGTCGCCGCGGCGCTGGCGAGCGAGGGCGACGAGGCCTTCTCCGAGGCGATCCGGACCACCGACGCGTTTGCCAAACGGGCGTCGCTGGAGGTCATGCTGCCCGGCGGGGAGCGCGTGCGCGTCGCCGGCCAGGCCAAGGGCGCCGGGATGATGGCCCCGAACTTCGCGACGCTGCTGTGCTTCGTGCAGACCGACGCCGCCCTGGAGCCCGAGACGGCCGACCTTCTGCTGGGCGTGTGCGTCAAGCGCTCCTTCGACCGGATCTCCGTGGATGGCCAGCTCTCGACCAACGACACAGCGATTCTCATGGCCGGCGGGGCGAGCGGCGTCCGGATCGAGCCCGAGAGCGAGGATGAGCTGCGCCTGGGCGAGGCCCTGGACGCGCTGCTGCGCCGGCTCGCCCTGCTCGTAGTGGGCGATGGGGAGGGCGCACGGCGCGTCGGCCGGGTGGTGGTGCGGGGCGGGCACGAGCAAGGCGTGGAGCGAGTCGCCCGGGCGGTCGCCGACTCACCGCTGGTCAAGGCTGCGCTGCACGGCGGCGATCCCAACTGGGGGCGGATCGTGGCGGCCGTCGGAATGGCCCTGCCCGGGACGGCGCCCCTGCCCGTGGACGTCTTGATCGAGGGCGTGCCGGTGTGCTCGGCGGGCGCGGCGGTTCCGTTCGACGCGCCCGCGCTCGCGCGCGCCGTCCAGCGCGAGGAGGTCGAGTACGAGGTCGGCCTGCCCGGCGAGGGGCACGAGACCGAGCTCTTCTTCTCCGACTTGTCCCACGAGTACGTGACGATCAACGCGGAGTACACGACGTGACCCCTGAGCCACGTGAGCCACGGGCCGGGAGCGGCACTCTCCCGACCGATATCCAGACGCTGCTCGAGGCGCTTCCGTACATCCGGGAGTTCCACGGCAAGACCATCGTCATCAAGTACGGCGGCGCGGCGATGAACGACCCGGCGCTACGGGAGGAGTTCGCGCGCGACGTCGTGCTGCTCAAGTACGTCGGCCTGAACCCGATCGTCGTGCACGGCGGCGGGCCCGACATCACCGCCTACATGGAGCGCCTGGACCTTCCGGTGCAGTTCGTCGCCGGCCTGCGGGTGTCCGACGCGGACACGGTCGAGGTGGCGAAGATGGTCCTGGTCGGCAAGGTCAACAAGGACATCGTGCTGCGCATCAACCGCCACGGTCAGCCCGCCGTCGGCCTGTGCGGCGACGACGGGCTGCTGTTCCGGGTCGCCCGCCGGTCTGCGCCGGGCGGCGAGGACATCGGCTTCGTCGGGCGGATCGAGCGCGTCGACGTGAACGTCTTGCGACACATCGCCAGCGACTACATCCCGGTGATCGCGTCGGTGGGCGCGGACCGCGACGGCAACTCCTACAACGTCAACGCCGACGAGGCGGCAGGCGCGGTCGCCGCCGCCCTGGGCGCCTACAAGCTGATGTTCCTCACCGACGTCGAGGGCTGGCGCCGCGACCCGGCCGACCCGGCCACGGTCGTCAGCGAGGCGACCTCGCAGGAGGTCGACGCGGCCGTGGACGGCGTGACCGGGGGAATGCGACCCAAGCTGAAGGCCTGCGCAGACGCGATCGACGGCGGGGTCACCTTCGCCCATATCGTCGACGGCCGCCTGCCCCACTCGCTGCTCATCGAGCTGTTCACCGACGCCGGCATCGGGACCATGGTCCGCGCCGCGTGAGCCTCGCCGAGCTCCAGGCCCTCGAGAGCGAGTGGCTCGTGCCCTCCTACGCGCGCATGCCGGTCGAGTTCGTGCGTGGGGAGGGGGCGCGGGTGTGGGACGTCGAGGGCAACGAGTACCTGGACTTTCTCGCCGGCATCTCGGTGTCCAGCGTGGGGCACTGTCATCCCGCGGTGGTGCAAGCGGTCCGCGAGCAGGCCGGCCGACTAATGCACGTCGGCAACCTCTTCTACACCGAGGGACCCATGCGCCTCGCGCAGCGGCTCGCCGAGCGCTCGCTCGGCGGGAAGGTGTTCTTCACCAACTCGGGCACCGAGGCGGTCGAGGCGGCGATCAAGCTC
>JBBQNQ010000109.1:0-7676 GCA_038330095.1 Solirubrobacterales bacterium | reverse complement strand
CGCGAGCGCGCAGCGCAGGCTCGCCGAGGAGGCCGATGGTGGTGCGCATGACTATCCCTCCGGGGTAGGCGAAGGTGATGGTCGGACACACCGACACCCCGTCGACGGTGGCCACCAGCCCGTCACGGTCATAGCCGACCGGGAAGCGCCAGGCCCGGCCCACGATGTCCCGGCGAAGCTTGTCGCGGTCGCCGCGGATCGCCACCGCGGCCACCTGCACTCCGCGTGCCCCCCGGCCCGCGCGCACGCGCTCGAGCAGGTCGAGCTGGCGCTCGCACTTGCCACCGCGGGTGGCGAGGAAGGCCAGCACCACCGGGCCGCGCTCGGCGAGCTGGCAGACGTTGAGGATCTGAGCCCCGCGGACCGCGCATGCGGGCCGGTTCCCGCGGCCGCCCTGGTCGGGGCGCGTCGCGACGTTGGCGTCGTAGTCCAGCGGGCTGAGCGCCAGCGGCGCGGCGAAGGGCGGCAGCCGGTCGCCCGCCGGCACCCCGCGCGCGCCCGTGCCGTTGGTGCGCAGGATGTTGAGGCTGGCGTAGGCGAGCACCAGGACCACGACGACCCCGAAGAACCACGCGTAGCGCCCGCGCGGGGCGCGCGCGGATGCAGCGGCAGGCCGCTGCTCGCGGGCGTCGGCCTCCGCGAGCCGCTCACCCGCGCGGACCCGAGGGCGGCGGGGCGGACGCTCGTCGGGCTCCTCGCCGTCATCGTCGAGGCCGAAGTCGAGCGGGCCGCGATCCTCGCTCACGCCGTCGCGCGCGCACGGCGCAGGCGCCTTCGCGCACCCCACGCCCGCCGCGCGGCGTCGGCCGGCAGCGCAAGCAGCTCGCCGCGCTCGGCGAGGACGATCACCGCGGGCAGGACCACCATCACGCCGAGCAGCGACAGCGACAAGTCCACGACGGTGACCAGGCCGAAGTCACGCAGCATGCGGATGTCCGACAATACGAGCACTGCGAACCCCGCGACCGCGGTCGTACCGGAGGCCAGCACGGCGGTGCCGGTGGAGCGGTAGGTGCGCCGCAGTGCCGCCTCGAGGTCGTGGCCCGCCGCGCGCTCCTGGCGGTAGCGCTCGGAGAGCAGCACGCTGAACTCGGTGGAGATGGCGATGACCAGCGCCCCGAGGCTCACGCTCATCGGGTTGAGCGGGATGCGAACCAGGAAGAGCAGCAGCGCCGACCAGCCCGTGGCGAGCGCGATGGGAACGAGCGGAACCAGAGCGCGATCCAGGCGCCGCCAGACTGCGAGCAGCACGGCAAGCACGGCGAGCAGGCCGGCGACCAGGGTGAGCATGCGGCGCCAGTCGGCCGACACGCCCTTGTTGGCCTGGGCGGCGATGACGGGCAGGCCCGCGAGCCGCGCGGTCACCCCCGGAGGCGCGTCGAGGCGCGAGCGCATGTCCTCGATGATCCGCTGCTGTTCGTCCAGGGGCATGAGCCTGATCCCGAAGGCGAGCGTCGCCGTCCGGCGGTCGGGCGAGACCACGGCGCGCGAGAAGTACGGTGGCACCGCGTCGAGGATCGCCCGGATGCGCTGCTGGCCGGCGCCGTTGGAGACGGCGCTGCCCAGGAGGTCCGAGAGCGAGAACCCGGGACACAAAGCGGCCTTGCCGCACGGCCGCGTGTCGCTGTAGCCGTAGCGCTGCAGGATCTGGCGCTGGTAGTCGGCCATCCAGCCGACGACCTCCGGGTCGGTGATGTCACGCGCCTGGACCAGCACGTCGACTTCCCCCGAGACACCCGTCGCCGCCTGGAGCGCCTGCAGGTCGCGCAGCGAGCGCGAGTCCTGAGGCACCAGCTTGGGAAGGTCGGAGACCACCTTGGTCTGGGTGTCCAGCGCCCAGCCGACGACCGCGAGCGCGACCGCGATGCCGACCACCCGTCCCGGCCGGCGCAAGGAAGCCGACAGCGCTCCGCGGCCCGCTGCCCGAACCCGCTCCGCCGCCCGCCGCGCCGGTCCGAGACTGAGCAGCAGCTCACGCACCGCCCGCGCCATCCCTCCCAGCAGCTCGCCGGCGCCGCGAACGGCGGGTGCGAGCGCTCCGGCAGCCGCCCCGAACGGCGCGGGCAGCGATCTGGCGCTGCGGCGGGAGAGCACCAGCGCGGCGAAGCCGGCCGTGAGCGCGCACAGGAAGGCCACCACCACGCCCGCGACGAGGAGCAGCCCAAACCCCCGGACCATCGGCACCGGTGAGAGCTCGAGCACCAGGAAGCCGGCGACCGTCGCGCCCGCCGCGGTGGCGATCGTCGGCGCCCCGGCTCGGGCGGCGCGCAGCGCCGCCCGAGCCGGATCGCCGTCCGGCCCTTCCTCCTCGAAGCGGGCCTGGAGCTGGATCGCGTAGTCGACGGCCAGCCCGATCAGGATCGGCAGCACCGCGATCGAGGCCATGGTCAGAGGCGCCCCGACGAGCGCCATTCCCCCAAAGGTCAACCCGGCCGTGGCCAGGGCGACCCCCAGCGGCAGCAGCCGCGCGCGCACGCGAAAGACCAGCGCCAGCGTCGCGGCCATGATGAGCAGCGCGGCGACCAGGAGCACGACGATCGCGCGCGTGATGCTCTGCGTGAGATCGGAAACGACCACGGGGGCGCCCGTAACGGCGTAGCTCGCGCGGCTGGCGCGCAGGCGCCACTGCGGCATCTCGCTCGCCCTGCGCACGAGCGAGATGGCTTCGCGGCGCTCGCGCTCGGTGAGGTCCGGTCGCAGGCGGACCTGCACGAGCGCCGAGTCCTTGCTCGGGAACAGGTAGGCGAAGCGTGCCTTGGGCTGGTTGTAGCCCCGCGCCGGGTCGAAGACGAGCTGCGACACGAACCCGGGGTTGTCGAGCCGCGGAAGGTCCGTGGCCGAGAGGCCATAGCGAGCCGCCTGCTGGAAGAGGCTGATCGCGAACTGCGTCTGTACGAGCTGGCGCGCCTGCGCGGCGACCTTCTCCTGACGCGCCTTCGAGTACCCGCGCTCGGCGCCCAGCTTGCGCGCGGCGGTCGCCGCCGCGTCCGCTTGGGCGACGCTCACCTGCTGGCGGCCCGCGAGCTGCACCTGGATCTGGCGCACCGACTCGTTGACGAAGGTGCCCGGGCCGTACACAACCTTCACCGGCTTGCTCCTGGCGAGTGCGGCGCAGGGTCCGCTGCGCCCGCCCGGTGCGACCGCCCCGCGCGGGATGTTGCCCGAGATGCAGCCCTCGAGCCCGACGAGGCGCTGCAGGTCGGTGGTGAGCATGATCTTCGTCAGGTCGCCGCGGACGAGCACGTAGACCGCGTCGTCGCCGAAGCGCTGGTGCAGGTCGTCGGTCGCCCGAAAGGTGTCCGACCCGCGCCCGACCAGCGTGTCGGTGCCGGCGCGGGGCTCGAGGCGCAGCGCGGCCAGGCCACCGGCAAGCGCGAGCAGGCCGATCGCCGCCACCACAAGGAGCG
The DNA here is from genome assembly GCA_038330095.1 of Solirubrobacterales bacterium. Lineage (GTDB taxonomy): Bacteria > Actinomycetota > Thermoleophilia > Solirubrobacterales > Solirubrobacteraceae > JBBPZA01. The sequence goes on along the minus strand of JBBQNQ010000109.1, from coordinate 4,269 downwards.
GCCGGCGCACGGCGGCGCGCACGATGCGCTCGAACGACCCGGCAGCGTTCACGTCAATCTCAGGCTACCGGCGCCGATCGCGCCCCGCGCCGACCGCCTAGGGCTTCCGCGACGCGGTGCGCGCCGCCGTGACCGGGGCGTTGGGGTCGGGCCGCGCCTCCTCGAAGAGGCGCGGGAAGTCGGTCAGCGGCGACAGCCCGGCCGGGATTCCGCCGAGATTGGGCTGCGGGCCCTGCTTCGTGCACCCGGGCGCCACAACGCCGGCGCCGTCGCGGAAGACGATCTTGTCCAGGAGGCCGGGCGTCGCGGGCGGTAGCGCGTTGATCATCTGCTGCACGGTCTCGCCGGGAGCGAGCAGGCTGCTCACCGGCCCCACGCCGGGGATAACTGTCGACGCGGTAACCGTGGTGGGATCTATCCCTGCGTCCGTGAGCAGCTGGTTGATGGTCGTCGGGACGTTGTCGCGACCGCACTGCCGATTCTCGAACACCGGCAGGCCGGTGGCGAGCTTGTTGAAATTGAGAGGTGCCTGGTAGGCGTTGGGCCGGTTGGTGCCCAGGCGTTGCGAGTACTGCGCGAGGCTCTCCGGGCCGACCGGATTCGTGGTGCGCAGGTAGTGCAGCCTGGTGCTGGGGCTGCCGTCCGCCCCCTCGGTCGCCTGGGTCGCGGCAGCGGAGTTCGCGGCGAACGCGACGAGCTCGCTCCGGTAGAAGGACAGCCCCGCCAGGTCCGGGTTGATGTTGCGCAGGAAGGGATCGAGCTGTGCGAACACCGGCTGGGCGAGGCGCAGGAACTTGTCGGTGGCCGGCAGCCCGGCTGCGGAGGCGTCGATCAGCGGATTGAGGTCCTCGAACAGGCCCCGCAGGTCAGGCGACAGGCGCTGGAGGCTGCGCAGGGTCGGCGAGAGCTCCCTCACCGCAGGGCGCAGCTGGGTGACCAGCGGGTCGGCGTTGCGGGTGAAGGCGTCCAGGCGGCGCAGGGTGGTGCGCGACTCGATCTGGAAGGTCGGCAGGATCTGGAAGATCTGGCGCAGCTGCTCATCGCGCTGGGCCGTGGTGGCGAACAGCCGGTTGGAGTTGTCGATCAGCGAGCGCAGCTGCCCGTCGCGCTCGCCCAGGGCGTTGAACACCACTCCGGTGTTGGAGACGAGCCGGGAGACCGCGGTCTGCTGCTGGTTGAGCACGTCGATCAGGTCGGTCGCGTCCTCGGCGGTGGGAGTGAGGTTGCCCAGCGCGTTTGAGAGGTCCTGTCCGCGACCGCGTACCGCGGTCGCGAGGCCCTGCATCCAGAGCTGGAAGTCGCGCCGGGTACGCGGGTCGAAGGTCTGCAGGATCTCGTCGAGCTCGACGCTCGGTGCGACCCTCGACTTGGCGAGCGTGCCGCCCTCGGGGATCATGTTGCCCTTGCGCTTGGTACCCGGGGTCAGCTCGACGTAGGTCTCGCCGAGCAGCGTCTTGGCGCGCGTGGTCGCGACGGTGTCCTTCGGAAGCGGCGCGTAGCGCTCGTCCATCTCGACGACCGCGTCGGTGGTCTTGCCGTCGGCGTCGAGCTTGATCTGCTTGACCTTGCCGACGCTGACGCCGGAGATGCGGACGTCGGCCTCCGTCGCCAGCTGGCTCGCCTCTCTGAGCGGGATCGTGACCCGGTAGCCCTTCGCGGCGAGCGGGATCGAGCCGCCGAAGGTCAGCCACAGGAAGAGGATCAAACCGACGCAGGAGAGCGCGAAGGCCACCATGACGAGCAGCTTCCCCAGGGTCGGAGCCTGCTTCTGCATCGCTAGCGTCCACCCCCCGAGGCCGGCGTGGTGGACGACGCCGATTCGCGCGGCGACGGGGCCGCGGCGCTCGGCGCAGGCTTGTCGGTGAGCACCGGTGACTGGGTGCGCGGCTGGGTGGTCGTGCCCTGGCCGTTCGCGCCGGAGCCTGTGCCCTGGCCGGTCGCGCCGGAGCCGGTGCCCTGGGCGTTCCCGCCGGAGGCATTGGGACCCTCGCCCGCCGGCCCCAGCCCGCTCTCGTCGGGCTTGTCCTTGCCCGAGCCGGGAGTGGCCTTGCGCGCCGCCGCCCCGGCGGGAGGCTTGCATACCTCGGCCAGGGTGGGGATGTGGCTCAGGCCGGAGATCAGGCCGACCGCCGGGATTCCCGCTCCGACGCCCTCGACCAGTGCGAGGCTGGTGCAGGAGAGCAGGATCTCACCGCGGCGGATCGTGCCGTGCGTGTCGCCCGTGGTATAGAGGCCGCCGAGCACGTGGGGGAGCCACCCCAGCCAGTACAGGAAGCCCTCTTCGCTGCCCGACGGGTTGTAGCCCAGCTCGTTGACCGCGTAGTTGAGCACCTTGAAGGTCTGGACCAGGTCCGGGGTGAGGGCCGTGAGGTCCCTGGCCGCCGGACGAAGCTCCTGGACGATGGGCTGGGCGAGGCGCGTGAACGGACGGATCTGATCCCGGATGATCGGCGTCGCCTTCGTCACGAACGGCCTGATCGCCAGCTGCGCCGGCGCGAGCGCGCGCGCTCCCGGGCGAAGCGCCTGGAAGGCGGGCCCGAGCGCGTTGGCGAGCGTGTTCACCTTGGCCAGGGTCGACTGGGTCTGGGTCAGGGAGGGCGGCAGCTCCTGGAGCGTCGCCCGGATGTTCGCCTCCTGCGCCGCGAAGGACTGGAACACCGCGTTGTTGGCGTCGACGAACTGCGAGAGCTGGTCGTCCTTGCCGGCGAGCGCCTCCGACAGCTTGCGGAAGTTGCTGATCACGCGCCGCAGGTTCTGGCCCCGCACCTGCAGCTGGGAGGTGAGCCTCTCGCCGTCTCGGGCCGTGGGCTCGAAGCGGCGCAGGGTGTCGCTGAGGTTGGCGCCGTTCTTGTCCAATCCCTGGCTGGCGCCGTTGAGCAGCACGACGAGGTAGCGACGGCTGTCGGCGTCGAGTGAGGCGAGCACCTCGTCGAAGTTGATGTCGGGCAGCGTCTGGCCGACCGGGATGGTCTCGCCGTCCTTCACCTTGCCGGCCTTCGGCGTCCCGGGCGTCATCTCGATGATCATGTCCTTGAGCCCGGTCTTGGGCCGCAGGAGCATCTGTGCGTCGCGGTAGATCGCCGGCCGCCCATCCTTGCCCTCCGCGTACTTGGGCTGGATCTTCATCGTGACGACCGCGCGGCCGTTCTTGAGCTCGACGTTGGAGATCTCGCCGACCTTCACCCCCGCGATGTCCACGGTCTGCCCCTGGCCCGGGCTGACCGCCTGCGCCGTCTGGAACTCGGCCTTCAGCGTGAAGAAGTCCTTGCCGATCAGCGGGACCCACCCGGGAGCGTAGAGACGCTGGTTGGTGAGGACGAAGCCCGCGACGCCGAGCGCGATGACGAGCAGCACGAGGATCGCGACGAAGTCCACGAGGTGCTTGCTGATGGCTCTCTTCATCGGGCGCCCTTGCCGGTGGTGGCTGGCGGGCTGTTGTCCGTGCTCGGTGTGCGCGGGGTCGCGGTGGTGGGCGTCGCCGGGGCGCGCCTCGCCGCCGCGCCGCCGATCGTGGCGCTGGTCGAACGGGCGATCACCGTCTCCGACGGCGGTCCCGCGGCCGAGGAGAGGTCAGGAGCCTTCTGGGAGGCGCAGCGGACGTCGGGACGGTAGGGGGGCTTCTTGCCCGGGTAGATCGGCCGTGTCCCGAGAGGCCTCAGGTTGACGTTGGCGAAGAGCTGCTTGCCACCGAAGTTACTGGTGCCGGTCGAGATCTGGTTCGCGCCGCCCTGGACGCCGAAGCGCACGTACTGCCCGTTGCCGTCGAGGTTCTGGCTCTCGCCCGCGGCGGGGACCAGCCCTTGCGAGAGCTCCTTGTAGATGGGGACGCCGGTGGTCAGGTCGCCGTCCTGGAGGGTGGTCTTGATCGTGGGGAGGACGTTGCCGATGACGCACTCGTTGACAGCGTTGACCTGGGGCAGCAGCCCTGTCGTCGCCTGGACCAGCGAGGCCAGATCACTCGTGGCCGGGCGCAGATCCTGGACCAGGCCGCGCAGCTCGGGCTCAGACACCAGCCGCCTCACCTGGGTCACGAACGGGAACGACGCGTCGATCGTTGCCGCGCTCAACCGCACCCCCGGCAACACCTCCCGTGCGAACGCCCGCGTCGGGGGAAACGCCCGATTCAAGGAATCGAACGTCGTATCGGCGATAGCCAACGTCGGAGGCAGCTCACGCAACGTTGTGCGCAAGTTGCCCTCCTGACTGGCGAACGCCGCCAACGTGCGATTGAAACTGACCACCAACCCCTGCAACGACCCCTCATTGCGA
>JBBQNQ010000108.1:0-7778 GCA_038330095.1 Solirubrobacterales bacterium | reverse complement strand
GGCGCTGCTAGCGACCGAAAGTCTCGGGCAGCCCCAATAAACAGGTTAGAGCGTCCCCCGGCGGATGCCAAACCATGACCTCTCCCGTGGCCCACAAACGAGGAAACCGCCCTACAGAGCGGATTCCCATGGGCCGGGGAGGATTCGAACCTCCGACCGACGGATTATGAGTTAGCCAGGGTCCCGTCCAAGGAGTTCGATTGTGTCTGAGGAGGCGAATCTAATTCGATCCTGTCCAAGGAGTTCGCTGGAGGCGGGGACAAATTTCGGGACAAAGTTTCGGCCCAGGGGCGGTGCTGTTTGGCAACACACGGTCAGAGCTCAATCACCTCAGCCAATCGTCCGATCGCGCGCGTGCCGGCAGCGACGTGTGCGGGTCGGTCTCGAGCTCGCCTGTGTTTTCGAAGCCGTTGCCGTGGTTGGCGCCGGTACAGGCCGGTAGGGCACCGCGGGGGGGCCTGGCAGGAGGCGTGGCAAGAGTCGGCCGGTTTCTCAGGCGGCGAGCCCGCGGGCGATAGCGGCGACGCGCGGCGGGTCCTCGATGTGCGGGTAGTGACCAAGGTCCGCGAGCTCGTGGACGGGCGCCTGCGGCCGCAGCGACCGAACGGCACCGAGCACGGCCGTCGTCGCCACCGGATCCTGAAGTCCCCAAAGCAGCTCGAGGTGGCCAGGCCAATCGCAGATCGCTCCGTGCCAGCGGTCCGCGTAGCGGGTGCGCTCGCCGAGGTAGTGCACGAGGCGGTGGAGGTGCCGCTCCCCGCGGCCACGATGCATGAGCCACCAGGCCGCGTCGGCCTCCTCCGCCTGCATCGGATGCCAGGGCGAGAAGGTGCGTGCAAGCGCCCGACGGAACGACAGGCCGCTCGTGAGCCGCGCGGCGAGCGGCCCGAGCGGCGAGCTCAGCAGCCGCTGTCCGGCGGTGAGCGAGGCGCGCTCGATGACGATCGAGCCGTTGAACAGCAGCGCCCCGCGCGTGGAGAACGTCGCCCGGCCGTCGAGCGCCCGGGCGAGCAGCTCTGTCGCGACCGACGTGCCCATGTCGTGGGCGACGAGCGCCGCCTCGCCGATCCCCAGGTCGACGAGCGCCGCCTCGACCACGTCCGCCTGCCGCAGTAGCGAGTTCGCCACGGGGGGCTTCTCGGAGAGCCCGAATCCAGGCAGGTCGAGCGTTACGAGCGCACGGTCGCCGAGCAGCTCCCAAAGCGCGTGGAAGTCGAAGCTGCTCGTCGGGAAGCCGTGCAATAGCAGCACCGGGGTCCCCGCGCCCGCGCGGGCGCGGACGAATACCCGCCGCCCGGCGAGCGTCCGCAGCTCGCCGCCGGCGGCCCAGGCCGCGACCGCTCGGGGTGCGCCGACGAGCCCGGCGGGACTCGCCGCCAGCCCGCGCCCGCCGCTGCCGGATGACAACAGAAACCCGCGACCGCCCGCCTCAGCGGACGTTGCGCGGGACGTTGGGCGGGACCTCGCAGGAGCGGCCCTTGCAGCGGTCCAGCTTGGCCAGCTTCGCCGCGAGGCTCGCCTTGATCTTCGCGTAGGACCGGTCGTTGATGACGTTGTGGAGCTCGTACGGGTCGTTGCGGAGGTCGTAGAGCTCCTGATCGCCGGTCTCCGTGTACACGACGTATTTGTAGCGGTCGGTACGCACGCCCTTGTACGGCCGGTCCCACGCATTGATCGGGATGTTGTTGCCGGCGAAGAGCGGCGCCAGGGCCTCGAGCTCGTATGCTCGGTGAGGGGGCGGCTTGGGATGGCGGATCGTCGCCATCAGCGAGACGCCGTCCATGGTGCGCCCGGCCTTCGCCTTGGCGACGTCGACCAGGGTCGGGGCGAAATCGATGTTGGAGACCTGGCCGTGCACGGTCTTGTTGGCCGGCACGCCGGGGCCGCGCAGGATGAACGGGACCCGGACCGACTCCTCGTAGGGCAAGAACTTGTCGCCCGGGATGCGATGCTCGCCCTGCAGCCAGCCGTTGTCGGAGACGAAGACGATGAGCGTGTTGTCCAGCTGGTTGGTGTCGCGCAGGATCTTGACCAGTTGCGCTACGTGGTCGTCGACGGCAAGCAGCGAGCCGATCCGACCCTCATAGTCGAGCTGGAGCTGCTGGATCTGGGCGTCGGCCAGCAGGGGCGCGAAGTCGCGCATGTTGGACGGCTTGCCGGCGAAGTCGGCCTCGTTGAAGTTCGGCGGCCGCGGCAGGGTGTAGCCCGAGAGCTTGTCGGCGTAGCGCGGCGCCGGGCGCGGGTCACGCCCCGTGCGGCCCAGCAGCGTTGTCGCGACGTCCTCGCGGTGCGGCGCCGCCGGCGCCCACCAGATGAAGAACGGCTTGGTCGAGTTCCTCTCGGCCTGGACGAGGTCCTCGGTGATCTTTCCGGTCACGTCCGGGGAGTAGTCCTGCGGGTTCTGCGCTCCGAAGTAGGTGTAGGGGGGCGGGCCGAAGACCTCCCTCAGCTTGCCGAGGACCGTGGCGAGAGCGTTATTGGGATCGATGGGGATGACCTCGACGTTTGCGAACTCGACCAGCTTGCGGGCGAAGTTGGCGTCGCCCCAGGTCTTGAGCGCGCCGTTGAGGTTCATCACGAAGTTGTAGTAGTCGTAGGCAGAGACGTCGAGCAGGCCGCGCCAGATGTCGAAGCCGGTCGGGACCTCGCCGTGGGCGTCGACGGCGCCGTAGCCGTTGAGCCACTTGCCGATCAGCGCGGTGCGGTAGCCGGCCTTCTGAAGCCAGGCCGGGAGGATGTTGCCGCGGTCCTTCATCCCGTACCAGCCGTAGGGGTAAAAGTTGCCGCCCACGCCGTGGTTGTGGGCGTACTGGCCGGTGATGAAGGTCGCACGGGCCGGGCAGCACAGCGGGAAGGAGTCGATCGCGTCGGCGAACGTAGTGCCCTGCGCGGCAAGCAGGCGCTGGACGTTCGGCATCTTCGCGACGTCGGTGAGTGCCTGGTCGTCGGTCATGATGACGAGGATGTTCGGGCGCCCGTCTTTCGCCGCCGTGGCCGGGCGCGCCTGAGCGGCACCCGGCAGAGCCAGCACGGCGAGCGCCGCGAATGCGGCCAGCGTCCAAGAGGTGGGTCGTCCCTTCAGGGCTCTGGCGAGAATTCCAACACCTCCATTCGTGGACACTGGATGGAAGGCGAGCCTACACAACGTGTCACACTGTGTCAACTCTCTGTATCATCACCAGGCCGGTGCTTGGCACGCCCGGCGCCACGCATCCCCACCGAGGAGTGCCGATGGCCGAGCCGTTCAAATTCGTTGTGGCGCCTGAAAAACCGCAAGAGACCGCGACCCTGCCTGCGCCCGCCAGGCGTCAGGTTCGGGCCCGCGAGACCCGGCGGCAGAGCCGTGAGCGGATCGTCGCGGCGGCAACGGAGCTCGTCCGCCGGCGGGCCTATGCGGAGCTCAGCGTCGAGGAGGTCATGCGGGAGGCCGGGCTCGGACGTACGATCTTCTACCGCCACTTCGACGACCTCGGCGATCTGCTCCAGCGCGCCAGCCAAGAGGCGATCGACGAGCTCTACGAGGCGCAGCGCGACCTCGGGCAGGCGCGGCCAGATGAGGACCCCGACGCGGTGCGCCGGGCGCTGCGGGCGGCGGTCGAGGTGTACCACCGCCACGGGCCGCTGTTGCGCGCGGTGGCCGAGGCGGCCGCCAGCGACGAGCAGATCGCGCAGGGCCACGTCGCGATGCGCAAGCGCTTCGACGACTTCGCCGAGCAGTCCCTGCGCGGCGTCGCCGACCTCGCCCATACCCCGCCCGCCAATCTGGCCGAAACCGCGAGGGCCCTGAACCGCATGAACGAGAGCTACCTGCTCGACGCGTTTGGCCGCAAGCCGCAGGTGTCGCGCGAGACCGCCATGCAGACCCTGACCGAGATCTGGGACGCGGTCATCCGCCGCTGAAGGAGGAAGACCGCATGCCGATCGAACCCGACGAGCAGCAGTTCGCCAAGGTCGCGGCGCTTGCCGGCGGCGAGGCCGACGGCCCCGTGGTGATGCTGAACCTCAACCACTACCGGGAGCGGGCGGAGTACGAGGGCGAGGTGCCGAGCGGCGCATCGAGCGACGTGTCGGGGCATGAGGCCTACATCCGCTACGGCGTCGTGGCGGAGGCCGTGCTCGCGCAGCTTGGCGGGAGGATCCTTTGGCACACGCAGTCGAGGCAAACCGTGATCGGCGACGAGACCGACCGCTACGACGAGGTGATCGCCGTGTGGTACCCGAGCGTCGCGGCCTTCGCAGCGCTTGCGACCGACCCAGAGGTCATGGCGGCCCGGGTCCATCGCGTCGCGGGCCTTCAGCGCGCGGCGCTCATCTGCTGTGAGTCGGGCGCCGAGCCGGTTCTCACGGGCGCCTGAGTCGTGGCCGGCGCTTACTGGCCCCGGCCTTGGACCTGCGAGGACGGCGGGCCGCGACGATGGGGCTGCGCGACCGGCCAGACGGGGCTCGGCATGCGGCCGGGCGATCGGCTCGAGGTCGCCGCCGTCTACGACGCCTTTGCGACCGATGCGCTGGTGTGCCGGGAGCCGGGGGAGCTATATGCGCTGCGCCATGACATCCCCGTCCGCGGGCCGCAGTCCACGCCAGTCGAGGGGTGGGTGGAGCGCCTCGATCCCAAGAGCCTCTCGGTCACCGCGTCCACCCCGCGACTGCCGGGCGGGGCGTACTGGCCCGGCGGGATCGCGGCGCATGCCAACGGCGACCTGCATATGGTCTTCGGCCGCTGGGCGCACCGCCTGAGCCCCGACCTGGACGTCCTCGCCTCGCACCGGTTGCCGGTCGAGCGGCCGCACAACTCGTTCGTGGTGCTCGACAGTGGCGAGCTCGTCACCAAGGACTGCGATGCGCCGGCGGGCCGCGAGCCGTCGACGGTCTCGGCCCTGGATCCCGAGACGCTGCTGCCGGTGGCGCCGTCGCTGCGGCTCCCGGAGCCCTCCATCGCCCGGCTTGGTTCCGACGGCGACAGCGTGATCGCCGTCGGCACGACCGTCGTCTTCCGGCTACGCCTGGACCGGGATGCCGGGCGAATCGAAATCGACGAGCGGTGGCGCCCCCGCTACGGGCCGGCGCCCGACCGCAGCTACGGGTGGGACCCGGTCATCACCGACGAACACGTCCTCTGGATGGACAACGGGCGCAATCGCCCTGACCGGACGATGCTGGGCTCAGGCGAGCAGGCGGGGCCGGTGCGGCTGTGGTGGGCCCGCCACGACGACGGCATCGCGCGTTCGGTCGAGATCAGCGGGCTGCCGTACGGGACCGAGTCCAACCCGCCGGCCTGGGACCGGGACGGGAAGATCGTCGTCGCCTACGACGCGGGCAACGCCGTCCTGCGCGCTTGGCGCATGCACGGCGACGACCTCGAGCCGCTTTGGCGCCGCGACGGGTTCGCCCACGCTGGTCACCTGATCCTCTATCCGGATACCCGGGAGCTCATCGCCCAGGACTGGCGGGACACCGAGGCGCTGCGCCGGCCATTCGTGCGGCGCGTGCTGCGGCCGGCCTTCCAGGTGCTGGCGCGGTTCGCGCCCGCCCGCCGTGCGTCACTGGCCACCTGCAGGGACCAGCTCGTCGTGCTGGACCTCGACACCGGCAAGGAGAACGCCCGGGTCGCGGTCCCGTCCCCCTCGCAAGCATTCTTGTTCCCCGCCCCGGGCTTCGAACGCGATGTCTACTACCAGTCGCTCACCACGATCATCCGAGTCGTCGTGACCTAGCCTCGGTAAGCTGCGGCGGTGATTGGCGGGCGAAGCCCATGGCGTGGCTTGACATTACGCCGGCGTATTCTCCTCTCAAGCTTGCTGCTCGCTGTCGCTGCTGTAAGCCCGGCAGCGGCGCTGGGGAAGGCAAAGGGCACCGACCGCCCGGTGAGCGGTCGTAGCTCATCGACCGCGACCATCAACATCGCCACGGGATTGGGGACCAACGAAGGGACCGGCCAGGTCAGCCACCTCGGGAAGTTCACCTCCCACGACGAGTTCACCTCGTTCGCAATCACCGGGAACACGTTCAGCTTTGCGGGCACGGAAACCGACGTGGCGGCGAACGGCGACAAGTTGTTCTCGACCTTCACGGGCAGCGGGACGTTTACGTCGTCCAACACCAGCGAGATAACGGCCGTCCAGACGGTCACCGGCGGCACGGGCCGCTTCGCCGACGCCAGCGGGACGTTGACGTCCGCGGTCACGGGCACGACCGTCTCGGTCGTCGGGTCGACCGTCACGAACCACAACACCTTCACTACACAGGGACGGATCAGCTACTAGGCGAGACCGGCCCTGGACGGTGACGGCACCGACCGCTACAACGGATGTGCTCACCGGTCTCAGGCGGGCGGCGCGGTGCCGTGCTCGGCCATCAGTGCGTCCAGCTGCTCGACCATCTCGTCGCGAAGGGCGCGATCCGCGCTCGACCTCGGCTCACCGCAGGTGTGGTCGACGAGGTTGGCGCGCTCCTCGGGGTCCCTCTGCAGGTCGTAGAGTTCGAACTCGCTGGGCGCCTGGCCGGCCGGGTCGAAGTAGAACGCGTACTTGGCGCGATGGTTTCGCACGCAGCGCACGCGGTTCGGCTGGCCGGGAGCATCGGCCATCGCGGTCGCCGCCTGATGGTCATCGTAGGTGAAGTGGATCGTCTCCTGAATGGAGTTCGAGGGGCATGCGTGCTCGACCAGCGAGGAGAAGTCGGCCCCGCAGCGCCGCAGAAAGTCGGCGTCGGGCGCGGCGGCGGCGGCCAGGACCGGCGCCAGGTCGCGCCCCCGCGTTTCCCGTGGTGGCTCGGCGCCGGCAAGCGTGGCTACGGTGGGCAGCAGGTCGACCAGCGAGGCCAGCGCCTCCGTCTCGACCGGGCGCGGGTACAGCGCCGGGTTGGAGACGACCAGCGGCACGTGGATCGTCTCCTCGTAGGCGTTGAACGCCTTTTGCCGCAGGCCTCCGTGCGCGAGCCCCATCTCGCCGTGGTCCGAGCAGCGCACGATCACCGTGCGGGCGCGAAGCGAGCCGGGGTCGCCGGGGTCGCCTAGCGCCCCCAGCACGCGTCCGATCTTCTCGTCCACCACCCGGTGCAGGTGGGCGTAGAAGTTGACGTAGTCAAGCTGGCGGCGGCGGCCGTGCAGCGCACCGAGGTAGGCGGTCATGCCCATCTGCATCAGGGTGTGCACGGTCGGCTTGCCGGACAGGTCCTCGTCCACGGTCGGCGGTAATTCCACTCCCAGGTCGCGAAACTCCGATGTCGCGTACCCGCCGGCCGCGTAGGAGGCCGGATAGCCGAGCACGTCGTGGGGATTGACCAGCGAGACGACGAGACAGAACGGCTCCGGCAGCGCGTCGCGGCCGAGCCAGCGCTCGACCTGGCGCGTGTAGACCTCGTCCCACCCTTCACCGAGCGGGCCGGCGTTGCCGGCGCCGAAGTGCTCGGCCTTCGCGTTCTCGCCCGCGTCGGGCGGCTCCCAGTCGGCGAAGCCGTAGTCGCGCCGCAGCCGCTCGGCGTCGGCCTCGTTCCAGCCCCCGAGCAGCGGGCCGCCGGAGGGATGGGTGAGGTGCCACTTGCCCTTGTAGGCGACCTCGTAGCCGCGCTCGCGCAATACGCTCGCGAGGCTCGGAGTGTCGGGGCGCAGCTCCGGCTCGCCCCCGGACTTCGGGCCGTAGCGGAACAGGCCACGGGTGAACTGCGTCAGCGCTCTGCGTCGCGGGGCTCCGGCCCCGCGGGTGATCCCGGCCAGCGTCCGCACCACCGCGGCCGTGTTGCGCGGGTCGGGGCGCAGGTCGGCCTGCGTGTGGGTCAGG
>JBBQNQ010000107.1:0-7815 GCA_038330095.1 Solirubrobacterales bacterium | reverse complement strand
CCGAGCTGGCCCGGGACGATCGGCAGACTGCCGTCGGGAGTCGGGATGTCCTCGACGTACTGGTCCGCGGCCGACGGGGCACCTGTGCCGATCGCGGCCACCGCAGGCGACGCAAGAGCCGCGAGCGCCAGCACGAGAACCAACACCACGCCGGCCACGCCCATGTGAAGGCCGCGGCGGCTTGTCGGCCGGTGGGTCCTGCCCTCGCTCACGCGGTCCTCCGTGCTTCCCCGTGCGACGGTGGCGACCGTGCGCGCGAGGATCGCGAGCTCGAGACCCCAGGACCAGTTCTCGACGTAGTAGTTGTCCCATTCGATGCGATCCTCCAGCGAGGTCTGGCCGCGCAGACCGTTCACCTGCGCCCAGCCCGTGATGCCGGGCTTGACGCGATGTCGCTCGGGATAGCGGTAGACCACCGGCGCGAGGCGGTCGACATAGTCAACCCGCTCGGGCCGCGGCCCGATCAGCGACATGTCCCCGCGAACCACGTTCCACAACTGAGGAAGCTCGTCCAGGCTTGTCCGCCGCAGAAAGCGGCCGAAGGGGGTGGTCCGATCCTCGCCGGATGACTTGCCGCTCGAGGTCACCTCAGCGCCCAGGGCGGTTTCGAGCCATCCGGCGTCGCTCTCGCCGTCGCTCTCGGGGCGGCCGGTCATGGAGCGGAACTTCAGCATCTGGAACACCCGCCCGTTGCGCCCGACACGCGCCTGGCGGTGAAGCACAGGCCGGCCCATAGCGACGTAGACGGCGAGCGCGATCGTCCCCAGGAGGGGAAGAAGGGCGAGCCACACCAGACCGCCGACAGCGCGGTCGATGGCGTACTTGGTGCGCAGCGCGAGGCGGTCGGGATCGTTGAAGGGAAGCTCGACCAGGGGGACGCCGCCGAGGCGCATGCTGCCGGAGCGGGCGCCCTCGACCTCGAACAGGCGCGGAATGGCCGATACGGAGACTCCAAGCGCGCCGCAGCGCCGTGCGAGGGAGAGCAGCACGTGGCTGGGGGCGGTGGAGAAGGCGATCACGACGTTCACGATCCCCTCCTCGCGCACCACGCGCTCGAGGTCGTAGCTGGAGCCCAGCACGGGCAGGTCGACTGCCCGTTCGGGGCGGCCTAGCGGATCCTTGTCGAGGAAGCCGACGGGCCGAAAGCCGAGCTCGGGGCGCTCCAGCAGCCGGCGCGCCACGATATGCCCGACCCGTCCTGCGCCGACGATCAAGGTTGGACTTGTCAGTCTCCCCCTGCGGCGCAGCGACCTGAGCGCGATCACGACCGCACCATGCCCGACGGACAAGGCGATCGAGGCGGCTGCCCAGAGCCGAAGCAGCTCGGCGCTCGAGAGGTCGGGCCGACCGAGCGCCGTCGCGCCGGCAGTTATCACCAGCGCGCCGACGGCCGCGGCAGCGAGTGCATCGCGGAGACCCGCGGCGGGGAGGCGCGTCGAGCGAGGGCGATACCGCCGCGTGGTCGAGAGCAGCAGCAGTACGACGGGCGGATAGGCCGCGGCGGTGGCGGTGGCGGTGGGCATGGCGGCGAGCAGCACGACGCACGTGGCGGCCCCGAGCATGACGGCGTCGGTGACAAGGACGATGAGCGCGCGCGTGAGGTCGGTCGTGGACCGGGTCCCGGCCGCCCGGAACGCCAACTCGCGCCGCGGTTGTGCCTCCTCGGGAAGCTCGGCGGGCGCGTCGCGCGAGCGGTCCAGCAGCTGACGCCGGAGCGCAGGAGCAACCGCGCGATACGCGCGCCGGGAGGGTGGGTCTTTGAGTTCGCTCTTCAAAAGGGTTGATCCTTCATGTATCGACGAGCAGCGTCGCGAAGCCGAAGAGATATACCCCCTGCCGACCACCGAGTTGCTATCTCTCCGTGAAGCCGCACGCTCGCTAGTTGTCAGATTTCCAGGGTAGCGTAACGCCGCACTGAACGCGGCCCCTGCTGGCCATAAAACGTAGTCCACGGCCCGGAGTTGCGCTCAACCTCAGAGCTTAGGGCGCCGTTATTGTCCTCAGCATGGCAACCTGCCTGGTCACCGGCGGAGCGGGGTTCCTCGGATCGCATCTGTGCGACGAGCTGCTGAGCCGCGGGCACCGCGTCATCTGCGTGGACAACTTCGAGACCGGCTCGCTGGGCAACATCGAGCACATCCGCACGCCGGACTTCGTGCTGAAGCACGCGGACATAATCCAGCCCTACGCGGTCGATGAGCCGGTCGACCTGGTCTACCACCTCGCGTCGCCGGCTTCCCCGATCGACTACCTGCGCCTTCCCCTGCACACGCTCAAGGTCGGCTCCTACGGGACCCACCACACCCTGGGCCTTGCCAAGCACCATCGCGCGCGCTTCCTGCTGGCCTCTACCAGCGAGGTCTACGGCGACCCCCAGGTCCATCCCCAGCCCGAGTCCTACTGGGGCCACGTCAACCCCATCGGGCCGCGGGGAGTCTACGACGAGGCCAAGCGCTACGCCGAGGCCCTGACCATGGCCTACCACCGCCAGCAAGGCGTGGACACGGCGATCATCCGCATCTTCAACACCTACGGCCCGCGCATGCGCCCTCACGACGGGCGCGCGATCCCCACCTTCCTGCGCCAAGCCCTACAGGACCGTCCGCTCACCGTGTTCGGCGACGGCTCTCAGACCCGCTCCTTCTGCTACGTCGACGACCTGATCAGCGGCATGATCGCCCTCGCCGAGTCCGGTTACCACCATCCGGTCAACGTCGGCAACCCCAACGAGTTCTCGCTGGTCGAGCTGGCCGAGACGGTGGTCGAGGTCACCAACTCGAAGTCCGAGATCCTCTTTGAGGCGCTGCCCACCGATGACCCTCAGGTGCGCCAGCCCGACATCAACCTCGCCCGCGAGGTCCTGGCCTGGGAGCCGACGGTCAGCCTCAGCGATGGCCTGCGCAGCACGATCGACGCGGCGGGCGTGGAAACGCTCATCGGCGCAGCCGGCGGCTGATTTATCGCAAAATGGGCCACAGGTGGCCATCCGCTCGCTAGGGTTAGGCGCGGTCGCCCGGGGGGACACGCAGTGCCGGGCGTTAGGCCGACGCAGGCTAAGGCGCGACAACGGACGGCCGCCGACGTTGTTACATGCGTCCGAGGAGTGCGATTGCGAGAAGGGCTCGCCAAAACCGATGACGGGGTGGGCACCGGCCCCGCCGGGCCCCCGACTGCGCGGCCGCGTGGCCGGGCGGTCCTGACGAGTGCTGCTCTGAACGGCCGCGACGTTCGCCGCAAGCGCCCGCCGGCTCTCTCCTTCCTGCTGCGCATGGAGACCCTGCGGCGCGTCTCGCGCGTCGCGTCGCTGCTGGCGCTCGACGGCGCGGCCGTCTACCTGGCGATCTTCAGCGCGCTCTACCTCAAGTTCATCATCCGCGGGGAGCCCGGCGTCCACGCTGCGCGGGAGATCACCAACTACTACTTCCCGTTCGTCTATCTGGTGACCGCGCTCCTGTTCGCACGCTCCTCGCTGTATGCGCAGCGCGAGCAGCGGCCCGGGCTGTCGCGGATCATCGCGTGCCTGTTCCAGGTGACGCTGGTCGCGGTGGTCTACGCGCTGGCCTCGGGCGAGCGGTTCCAGAGCTATTACATCTTCTACGGCGGCCTGTTCGTCACCGCGGTGTACGTGTCGGCGGCGCGCCATGCCTATGAGCGCCTGACGGGCTGGCTACTACGAGCGGCGGGCTACCGGCGCCGCGCGGTGCTCGTCGGTTCTGGTGCGCACATCGACGGAGTCGCCCACGCGCTGGCCGGGCGGGAAGGGGACCCCGTCGAGGTGGTCGGGTACATCTCGCTCTCCCCGCGGCCCGACAACGGCCTACGCTCGTTGGGCCGCCTGGAGGACCTGCCGGAGATCCTGGGCGAGCAGAAGATCCAGGAGGTCATCATCGCGGATCCCGACTTCCCCGAGGAGCAGGCGGTCGACCTGGTGGACCGCTGCCACCAGCGGGGGGTCATCGTCCGCATAGCCCCCTCGACGATGGCCATCCTCGTCCAGAGCGCCGAATTCGTCCCCGGCCAGTCCGTGCCGCTGTTCGAGCTCAAGCCGCCGGTGTTCGAGGGGGTCGACTACGCGATAAAGCGCACCTTCGACATCGTGGTGGCAGGCCTGCTGCTCGTCTTGCTTGCGCCGATCATGTCGCTGATCTCGGCAGCCGTGGCCCTCAGCTCGCGCGGTGGGGTTCTTTTCCGCTCGCCGCGCCCGGGCATCGGCGGGCTGCCCTTCTCGTGCCTGAAGTTCCGCACCATGTACTCCGACGCCGAAGAGGTCCAAGCGAATCTCGAGTCCGAGAACGAGGCGTCGGGCGCCCTGTTCAAGATTCGCGACGATCCGCGCCTGACCCCGATCGGGCGTCTGCTGCGGCGCTTCTCGCTCGACGAGCTGCCCCAGCTGGTCAACGTCGTGCGCGGCGAGATGTCGCTCGTGGGGCCGCGGCCGCTGCCGATGCGCGACTTCGAGAAGCTCGAGGACTGGCACAAGAAGCGCTACCTCGTGCTTCCGGGGATCACCGGCCTGTGGCAGGTCTCCGGGCGCGCTGAGCTCGACTTCGACGACCTCGTGCGCCTGGACTTCATCTACCTCGAGCGGTGGTCCGTCTTCCTGGACCTCAGCATCATCCTCAAGACCATCCCCGCCGTGCTCTCGCGGCGGGGCGCCTTCTAGGCGGGCCCGCGAGGGACCGCGGGGCCACGGGCCGCCGCGGCGCGCTCGTACACGTCCCAGGTGGCGCGCGCCGCGTCGTCCCAGGTCCAGGCCGAAGGCGCCGGCGCGGGGCGCCGTGCCCCTTCGGCGGCCTCGATCAGGCCGTGGAGATCGTCGCGGGGCACGAAGGTGGCACGGTCGCCCAGCACCTCGCGCAGCGCCGGAAGGTCGCAGGCGGCGACCGGGGTTCCGCAGGCCAGCGCCTCGACCGCCGGCAAGCCGAAGCCCTCTTCCTCGCTCGGGAAGGTGAGGGCGTGCGCGCCCGTGTAGATGGCCGCGAGGTCCTCGTCAGAAACGTGGCCCGTGAGCTTCACGTCGGGCAGCTCGCGGGCCCATGGCCCCGAGCTGCCGACCAGAACGAGCGGCATCCGCCGCTCGACGCGTGCCAGCTCGGCAACGCGCTTGCGCGGGTCGGGGTGCTCGAGGCTGCCGACCCACAGCAGGTAGCGCTCGGGCAGCCCGAAGCGTTCGCGGACCCGCGCCACCTCGCCCGGTGAGCGCCGGTTCAAGAACTCCGCCCCTGCACTCGGGATCACCGCGATGCGGTCGCGGTGCGTGCCCAGGTGCTCCTCGACGTCCGCCGCCACCGCCTCGGTGGGGACGACCACGCGGACCGCGCGCTGCACCGCGAGGTAGCGGAGGCGAAAGCGCGACGCCGTACGCAGGGACTCCCCGCGGCGCTTGAGCGCGGACAAGTCGTGGATGGTGACCACCATGGGGCAGGGGGACCGCAGGAGCGCCCCGTCGACCCACGGCGAGTGGTAGACATCGGCGCGTCTCGGCCGGTGGGTCTCCACGACCTCGCCGGGACCTACGCGGCGAAGCGCGGCGAGCAGGTGACGGACATAGCGGCCGATTCCACGCCGGTCGGCCTCAGGCCGGCTGTCGAAGGCGACCCGCAGCCCCGCGTGCTCCGGTGCGCGGGCGCCCCTCACCAAGTCATCTCTCCCCCATCCTCCAGGAAGATAGCGCTCGGGGTCCGGCGTCCGGGCGCTCTCCCGGCGGTCAGTAGGTTGCGCGGATCGTGGCCCAGCTCACCGCCAGCACATTGGACGACGCGGCCTGGGAGGCCGCCGGCGCGCAGGCCCGGCCCGAGCGCTTCCAGGCGCGGCGCGACTGGCTGCTGGCGCGCGTGCGACCCGGCGAGCGGGTGGCCGACCTCGGCGCGGGCCTCGGCCACTTCGCGTGCGCGCTTGCCGCGGCGGGCTGCGAGGTCGTCGCGCTCGAGGCTTCAACGGTGGCCGCCCGCGCCCTGCGCGAGCGCGGATGCGGGCGCTTCGAGGTGCGCCAGGTCGATCCTTCGCAGCCGCTGCCACTCGCTGACGCAAGCGTCGACGCGGTGTGGGCGGGGGAGATCGTCGAGCACGTCGCCGACACCGCTGCTTGGCTCTCGGAGGTCCGCCGCGTGCTGCGCTCAGGAGGGCGCCTGCTGCTCTCCACCCCCTACCACGGGCGGGTGAAGACCGCGGCGCTCGCCCTGCTCGCCCACGAGCGTCACTTCGACCCACGCGGAGGCCACCTGCGCTTCTACACCCGCCGCGCGCTCGCCGAGCTGCTGCAGGACTTCGGCTTCGAGGAGCTCGAGCTCGAGACCCTCGGCGGCCCGCCGCTGCTGCGCGCGACCCTTCTGGCGAGCGGGCGTCGAGCCGGCTTCGTGGTGAGGTAGTGACTTCGGTCGCGACGCGCGTGGCGCGCGATCGGACCCTGCTCTGGGTCGCGGTCATCACCGTCGGCGGCCTGGCCCTGCGACTGGCGGTGGCGGGGATCCCGAGCTACTGGCTCGACGAGGCGTTCACGATCCTCATCCTCAAGAGCTCGCTCTCGCACGCCCTGGGCCTGATCCCGGACACGGAGTCCACTCCGCCGCTGTACTACGTGCTGGCGTGGGGGTGGGCCAAGGTCTTCGGAACCGGCGAGGAGGGCGTGCGCTCCCTCTCTGCGCTGTTCGGTGCGGCCACGATCCCCCTCGGGTATGTGGCCGGCGCGCGTCTCGCCGACCGGCGCACGGGGCTGATCGGCGCCGCCTTCCTGGCCTTCAACCCCTTCCTGGTGTGGTTCGCCCAGGAGGCACGCGCCTACGCGCTGATGGTCCTGCTCTGCACCGCGGGCCTGTGCCTGTTCCTGGTGTGGCTGCAGGACCGCCGCACCGGTGCGCTCGCGGGCTGGGCGGTGGTCTCCGCGCTCGCTCTGGCCACCCACTACTACTCGGCGCTGATGGTCGGGGCGGAGCTGGGTTGGATGCTCTTTGCGGCCAAGGATGCGCGCAGGCGCGTGCTCCTCGCGGCCGCGCCGGTGGCGGCCGCGGGGGTGGCGCTGGTGCCGCTCGCCCTCGCCCAGCGGTCCAACCGGCTCGCGGTGCCGCTCGCGGAGGAGTCCTCGACGGTGCTGCGCACCCTGCAGGTGCCCAAGCAGTTCGCGGTCGGCTTCGACGCCCCGCTCGAGGTGCCGCTGGCCGTCGTCTGCCTCGTCCTCGCCGTCGCGGGCGCTGCCCTTCTGCGCTCGCGCCCGGAGGCCGAGCGCGAGCGTCTCGCTCCGGCCGCGGTGGTCGGCGGCGCGGTGGTCCTGATCCCGATCGTTCTCGCGCTCGCGGGCTTCGACTTCGTCAGCGCTCGCTACGAGGTCGCGGGCCTCGTGCCGCTGGCCCTGTGCGTGGCGGCAGGCTGCGCGACGCCCCGGGCGCGGCGGCTCGGGCCGGCGATCGCCGTCGCTCTGTGCGCGATCTGGCTCGGGGTCGTCGTGGCGGTGGCCAACGACCCCCTGCTGCAGACCCGTGCCGCCTGGCGCGCTGCGGCGCACGCGCTCGGGCCGGTGCCGCCCGGCGGCCGCGCCATCGTGCTCACTCCCTCGGCGGGCCGCAAGCCCTTCGAGGTCTACCTGCCGAAGGCCCGGTTGCTCAAGGCCCCGACCATCGTCGTCAGCGAGGTCGCGCTGTTGAGCGTGCGCTCCAGCGGCGAGGCCGCGTACGGTCTGCGTGCGCTTCCCCGCGGCAAGCCGCCACCCTTCGCTCCGGGCTTCGTCGAGACCCAGCGGCGGCGCACGAGCACCTACGAGCTCATCCGCTACCGCGCCGCACGGCCGCAGCCG
The DNA here is from genome assembly GCA_038330095.1 of Solirubrobacterales bacterium. Taxonomy (GTDB): domain Bacteria; phylum Actinomycetota; class Thermoleophilia; order Solirubrobacterales; family Solirubrobacteraceae; genus JBBPZA01. Next base: position 29 of record JBBQNQ010000107.1, on the reverse strand, counting down.
GTGTCCCTGGTCGGGTTGGCCGTGGCCCG
>JBBQNQ010000106.1:0-8002 GCA_038330095.1 Solirubrobacterales bacterium | reverse complement strand
AGGGCAGAGCTGATCCATGTTCGTCCTAGCCAACGTCATCCAGCCCCTCATCGACGTCTTCGAGGCGCTCCTGATCGCGATCCACTCGGTCATCCCGAGCTGGGGGCTGTCGATCATCGCCCTGACCGTGGTGGTGCGCGCCGCGCTCCTTCCCCTGACCTTCAAGCAGCTGAAGTCGATGCAGAACATGCAGCGGCTCGCGCCGAAGATCAAGGAGCTTCAGGCGAAGTACAAGGACGACAAGCAGCGCATGAACCAGGAGATGATGAAGTTCTACAAGGAGAACAACGTCAACCCGCTGTCCTCCTGCCTGCCGCTCGTCGCCCAGTTCCCGGTCTTCATCGCGCTGTTCTACATGCTGCGCACCGACCTCAAGCACGACATCTGCCCGACGAGGACCACGGAGGCGCTGGCCCACGGCGTGAAGCTCGCCAACGTCCATTGCGGCGAAGCGGGCAGCTTCCTCTTCATCCCCTACCTGACCAACAAGGCGACCGGCTCGGTGCTGGTGGTGCTGATCATCCTCTACATCGGCACGCAGGTGGCCTCGACGCTGATGATGTCGGTGACCGCCGACAAGACGCAGCGCCGGATCTTCCTTCTGCTGCCCTTCCTGTTCGTGACCTTCATCCTGCGCTTCCCTGCGGGCCTGATCGTCTACTGGATCACGACCAACACGTGGACGATCGCCCAGCAGTACATCGTGCGCCGCACCGTGGGCCCGATCCAACCGCCGGCGCTCGCCGCTGCGGGCGCCGGGGACGGCAAGGGAGGCGGAGGGCCGGGCGGCCTGTTGGCGGGTCTGCTCGGCGGCGGCGGCGGCTCCGCACGCTCCGACAAGGCCAAGACCGACGGCAAGCCGGTCCCCGAGCCGGCGAAGGTCGGTGCCAAGGCAGCCGCGGGTGAGGGCAACGGCGGCAAGCCGAAGGCCAAGCCCCCGCCTCCGCCACGGAAGAAGCGCAAGCAGCGCTCGGGGCGGCGCAGGTGAGCGCGCCCGGCGGCGACGACCCGCAGGCGCGCGCGCGAGAGGTCGTCGAGCGCGTCGCCTCCGCACTGGGCGTGGAGGGTGAGGTGAGCGTCGAGGAGAATGACGACGAGCTGCTGGTGGCGGTGGACGCCGATGAGGTCGGCCGCCTGATCGGGCGCCACGGCCAGGTCATCGATGCGGTTCAGCACCTCGCCTACCGCGCGGCGTTCCTGGATCGCCGCGGCGACAAGCGCGTGGTGGTGGACGCGGGCGGCTACCGCGAGCGCCGCGCCGAGGCGCTGCGCGGCCAGGCCGATCGCGCCGCCGACGAGGCAGCGGCAAGCGCTCGTCCCGTCGCGCTGCCGGCCATGAGCGCGATCGAGCGCCGTCTCGTCCACGAGCACCTGCGCGACCGTCACGAGGTCGAGACCTACAGCGAGGGCGAAGAGCCGGACCGCCACCTCGTCGTGGCGCCGGTCGTGGACTGAGCGCGACCGTTTCACGTATAAGCAAGCTCGACGCGCTCCTCTCACTCCTCGTTGCGGACCCCCACGCGCCAACGGGGGTCAGGGACCCCCAGGAAGCGGCCGACGTCCACGTTGCGGACTCGCTCGTAGCGCTGGAGATCGATGCGGTGCAGGAGGCAGACACGCTCGCCGATCTTGGCTCTGGGGCAGGGTTTCCGGGCCTTCCGCTCGCCATGTCGCTGCCCGGGGCGCACGCGTCGCTGGTGGAGAGCGTGGGCCGCAAGGCGGCGTGGTTGTCGCGGGCGGTAGCGGCACTGGGGCTCGAGAACGTCGACGTGGTCGCCGCGCGAGCCGAGGCGTGGCCGGCGGGGCTGGGACGCCATGACGTGGTGACCGCACGGGCCCTCGACGCACTTCCCGTGCTCGTCGAATACGCGGCGCCTCTGCTGCGCGTCGGCGGCGTCCTGGTCGCCTGGAAGGGCAGCCGCGACCCCGCCGAGGAGGCCGACGGGGCCGCGGCCGCCGGGCGGCTCGCGATGAGGCTGGTCGAGGTGCGGCCGGTCGTCCCGTATCCGGCCTCGCGCGATCGCCACCTCCACGTCTATGAGAAGGTCGCCCCGACCCCCGAGGGCTTCCCGCGGGCGCCCGGGCGCGCCCGGAAACGGCCCATCGGGACCGCGCGCTAGCGTTCAGGCGCCTCATGGGAACTGTCTACGCGGTGGCCAACCAGAAGGGCGGCGTGGGTAAGACGACGACCGCCGTCAATCTCGGCGCCTGCGTGGCCGAGGCGGGTTTCGCGACCCTGCTCATCGACGTCGACCCGCAGGGCAACGCGACGGTGAACCTCGGCCTGGGAAAGGACGAGAGGCCCAGCCTGTACGACGCGCTCGCGGGTAACGCACCGCTGGAGGAGACCATCCGCTCCACGAGCGTCGAGCGGCTGGACATTGTTACGTCAACCCCCGACCTCGCCGGCGCCAACGTGGAGCTGCCACGTCTGGAGGGCTCCGAGAACCGGCTCCACGAGGCGCTCGCCCCGGTTCGCGACCGCTATGACTTCACGTTTCTCGACTGTCCCCCGTCGCTGGGCCCGCTGACGGTCAACGCGCTCGTCGCCGCCGACCGGGTCATCGTTCCGGTTCAGACCGAGTACTTCGCGCTCGAGGGCCTTGCCGGCCTGCTCGACACCCTGGGGCTGATCCAGCGAGAGCTCAACCCCCGCCTCGCGGTCGCCGGGATGCTGCTGACCATGCACGACGGGCGCACGCGCCTGGCCCAGGACGTCGAGCGCGAGGTACGCGAGCACTTCCCCCAGCTCGTGTTCGACACGGTCGTCCCGCGCAACGTGCGCCTCGGCGAGGCCCCGAGCTACGGCCAGCCGGTCATCCACTATGACCCGCACTGCCCCGGCGCGGACGCCTACTTCGCGCTCGCGCAGGAGGTCACGGCCCGTGGCTGAGCGGCGCGGCATGGGCCGCGGCCTCGCGGCGATCCTCTCGGTCGCCCCCGGAGACGAGCCCGAGTCCGAGCTGCGCGAGCTCGCCATCGAGCTGATCGAGCCCAATCCGCGCCAGCCGCGCGAGCGCTTCGACGAGGACGCGCTCGTCGCCCTGGCCGGCTCGCTCAGGGAGCGGGGCGTCCTGCAGCCCGTGCTCGTGCGCCCGCGCCCCGGCGGGAGCTACGAGCTGGTCGCCGGCGAGCGCCGCTGGCGCGCAGCGCGGATCGCGGGGCTGGACACGGTCCCCGCCGTGGTGCGCCCGAACGACGACGCCGCGTCGCTGGAGCTGGCGCTGATCGAGAACATGGCCCGCGAGGACCTCAACCCGCTCGAGGAGGCCCGCGCCTGCGCGGCGCTGGTCGAGGAGCTCGGTTTCACGCGCGAGGAGGTCGGCCGGCGCGTGGGACGCAGCCGCGTCGCGGTCTCGAACCTCCTGCGCCTGCTCGACCTGCCCGACGAGGTCCTCGAGCTGCTGGCGCAGAGCAGGCTCACCGAGGGCCACGGGCGCGCGTTGCTGCTCTGCCCCGACCACGACGACCGCCGCCGCCTGGCCCGCGAGGCGGCCGACCGCGGGTGGTCGGTGCGCGAGCTCGAGGACCGCGCACGTGCCGCCGCCGGCCGCGAGAAGCCCCGCCGCGCCCGCCGCGCCCGCGGATCGCACCCCGACGAAGCCGCCGCGACGATCGCTGCAGCCGACGCCCTGGGTGCGGCCCTGGGCGCGGAGGTCACCGTCACTCGGCGCGGAGGCCGCTACCGGGCCGAGCTGGCCCTGGACTCCCTCGAGGAGGCCCACATTCTGGCAAAACGGCTCTCGCGGGCGGCCTCTGGCTGAGGGCAACTCCAAGCGCGCTGGTGGTCGAGTCCGACGCCGAGGTCTAGCGGGCTAGCCGCGGCGGCGTCGTCGCCCCGGCAAACGGCGGCGACGAGAGAGAGGGAGGGGTGACTTCGGGTGGTCGGCGATGTGGTCAACCGCCCTCTCGTCGACCGGGATCAGCCCATCGGTCGATTGACCACGCCAGACAGGACGCAACCGCCCTCGCGTCGACCGGACCCGCTCGAGGGCACTCGGCCACAGTCGCCAGCTCCCTTCCCCTCGTCGCCGCCGTTCGCCAAGTTACTTAGGTGTTGTGGTGAAATCTCGCCGTTCACGGTGAAGTCGTTGCCGAGGAGACTCACCTGCTGCGCCGATTGCGGTGACCCTGACGCCATGGTGAGCAGATCGGCGACGATGGTCCGCAGTGCCAACTGAATCCAAGCCACGGGCCGGGCCGCTTGGGCAGCTCGCACGACGCCTCCGGCCTCACGATCCCGAGCACGTGGCGCTGAAGACTGCCGCGCGCGCCGCGATCGTCATGCCGGCCGTGTTCGCATTCACCGACAACGTCATCGGGCAGCCGCAGACCACGATCTTCTCCGCGTTCGGGTCGTTCGCCATGCTCGTACTGGCGGACTTCGAGGGGCCCCCGCGCAACCGGCTCAAGGCGTACCTGTCACTCGCCGCCATCGGCGCTGCTCTCGTCTCGCTCGGCACTCTGTGCTCCCGGAGCATCGCCGCCGGTGCGATCGCCACGGCGCTCGTCGGCTTTGCGATCCTCTTCTCAGGGCTGATCAACCGTTACTTCGCTGCCGGGTCATTTGCAGCCCTGCTCAGCTTCATCATTTCGGTGAACGTCCCAGCGGCGCCGTCGGCGATCCCGGAGCGACTCGAGGGATGGGTCCTGGCGTCGGCCGTGGCTATCACCGCGGCGATGCTGCTCTGGCCGCCGCGGCCGCGACCGGCGCTCCGGCCCGGTGCAGCGCGCGCGCGCACCGCGATCGCCGACCTGCTTCAGGCCGAGCTGGACAGGGACCCCTCACGCGCGGACCGCGTCGCCGAGGCCGGTGAAGCCGTTGCGTCTCTGCGTGAGCGCTTCGTCGGCACGCCGTTTCGCCCGACTGGAGCCACGGGCGCGACCAAGGCTCTCGCGTTCCTCGTCGACGAGCTCGACTGGCTCCGATCGATCGCCGTCCTGCCGGCCCAGGCCGGCTACGACATCTGCCGCGAGGAGAACCGCGAGGCGCTGGCCGCTGGGATCGCCGTGCTGCGCGCGAGCGCTGCGAGGCTGAGCGGAGGCGACGAGCGCCCCGATCTGGAGCGGTTGGTCCAGGCGCGCGAAGCCGGCGCCCGGGCTTTGCTGCGCGACATCCGCAACCTGCCACCTGATCGTGACGAAACCTCGCCGCTCGAGTCCTCGTTCAGGGCCCGCGCGCTCTCCTACGCGACGTGGGAGGTCGGCGCCAACGCACTCCTCGCGACGGGCTCGACCGCGCCGGAAGTCGAATGGGGGCCGCGCCGTGGGGCGTCCGCCCCACGGGAGGTCGTAAGGCTCCTCGCCGAGCACGCCCGCCTGCGGTCGGTCTGGTTCCGGAACAGCGTGAGGGGGACGGTGGGACTGACGATCGCCGTCTATGTCGCTCAGCGGGCTTCGCTTCAGCACGCGTTCTGGGCCGTGCTGGGCACGCTGTCCGTGCTGCGCTCGAACGCATTGGGGACAGGCTCGACGATCCTTCAGGCGGTCGCGGGGACCGCCGCCGGCATCGTGGTCGGTAGTGCCCTGATCGTTGCCATCGGCACGACACACGCCCTGCTGTGGGCCGTGCTTCCGGTAGCGGTGCTGGTCGCCGCCTACGCTCCCCGCGCGATCTCCTTCGCCACCGGACAGGCCGGCTTCACCGTCGTGCTGCTCATCCTCTTCAACATCATCCAGCCGACCGGGTGGAGCGTCGGACTGGTGCGTGTCGAGGACGTGGCGATCGGCTTCGCGATCAGCCTCACGGTCGGGCTGCTCTTCTGGCCGCGTGGGGCCAGGGCGGTCCTGCGCAAGAGCGCTTCGGACGCCTACGCCACGAGCGCCGAATACCTTGCTGCGGCGGCAATCGCTCCGCGCGACGTGCGCGACGTGAGGGCTGCGGCCGTAGCCGCAGCCCACCGACTCGACGACGCGTACCGGCAGTTCCTCGACGAGCCCGGGCACGAGCTCCTCGACATGGACAGCATCGGAGCGCTGGTCACGGGTGCGACACGGCTACGGCTCGCCGCGCACTCGCTCACGACGATCGCCGGCGAAACAGGGCCGTGGGATGGCGTCGCCGCTCTCGACCACGAGGCGGCGGCGCTCCGCGCGTGGTATCTCGCGTTCGCCGACGCCATCAGACGCTCGGTGCCCGGCCCCGAGCCGGAGGGTGTCGAGGGCACAGGCGGCAGCGAGGTGCTGCGCCACCTCGACGAGGCCGTCGCACAGGGCGCCACGAACCGGACCCGCGCGGCGCTCGGCGCGGCGCTGGCAAGCGAGCACCTTGACAACCTCCGCAGCACCCAAGCTCACCTAGCTCGCGCCCTCGGAACGCTCTCCCGCAACGCCACGAATCAGCCGCTGGTGTCTGGGGGGTGATGGAGTCGTTGAGCGCTCGCGTGAGCTCAGGCCGGGACCAGCTCGGAGTCGGTGACGGGCAGCGCGTTCGCCAGCTCCCGGCGGGAGCTGATCGCGAGCTTGGTGAACACCTTGCGCAGGTGCCACTCCACGGTGCGCGGGCTGAGGAACAGCCCCGCGCCGATCTCGGGATTCGTCGGCCCGTCGCGAGCGAGCCGTCAGAGCTGAAGCGTGATCCAGCCACGGCGCGTCATCGACGACGCAGAGCAGCGCACGCTTCTCGGCCACCTCGGAGAACAAGCTCAGCACCGCCAAACCGACAAGGAACCGATCCGGGGGCGAACCGGCGCTCAAGCCGAACACGATCTCCAGCGCCTGGCGCTGCGGACCTGGAAGCCGATCCCGCCGATCGAGGATTGGAGCGTACAGCTGATGCAGGGTCGCGAAGGCCAGCTCCGTCTCGGACTCCACGCCCACCGCCCGCGCGACGGTCACGTCCGGCGCCGACTCGATCAGGTACTGCAGCAACGCCGTCTTTCCGATGCCCGCCTCGCCACGGACGACCAGGACGGCGCTCTTTGAGCACCGGACGTTCGCGAGCAGCCGGTCGAGCACCTCGCGCTCGCGAGTCCGGCCCAGGAAAGGAAAGCCGGCCCACGATAGGCCCCTTGACACGCGTACCGCGATCTCCGGTTGCTCGCCGGGACGCGTTCCCGCGTGCGCGCCCAAACCTTCTCCACCTCAGGAGGTTCGCAGGATGACACTGTCGCGGCCCATTGTGCTCCGGCGGCCATTGTGGGTAGTGGATCGCGGGTGAGCATCTTGCCGCACCTGCCGTTCGGGGCTGAATTGGTGGTCTTCGTCGCGTGCGCGGTCGCGATCTGGGTCGCAGGGATCTTCCTTTCGAACTACACCGACATCCTCGCCGACCGGATGCACCTGGGCCAAGCCCTGGGAGGCCTCATCCTGCTGGCCGTCGCGACGAACTTGCCCGAGATCGCGATCACCTACAGCGCGGCGGCAAGCGGGCAACTCGACGTCGCCGTGAGCAACATTCTGGGCGGAATCGCGATTCAGACGGTCGTGCTCGTCGCGCTTGACGCCTTCGGTGTGCGAGAGCGCCGGGCGCTGACCTACCAGGCGGCCAGCCTTACGCTGGTGATCGAAGGTGCCGTGGTCTTGGCCGTCCTCGTGGTCGTGGTAATGGGCACGCAGCTGCCCAAGGACCTCATCCACTTCCGGCTAACACCCGATGTGGTCCTGATCGCCGTCATCTGGGTCGCCGGGCTCGTACTCACGCAACGCGCCGGGCGTAGCCTGCCATGGTCAAACAGCGGCGAGGCCCCGGACAGTCAGCCAGAGCCGCGCGGCCACTCACGAGCCAAGCGCGCCCAGGCCGCCAAGCGACACGGCGTAAGTACAGCCAAGGCGGGTCTGGTGTTCGGGGTCGCGGCGGCTGTCACGCTCGTTGCCGGAGCACTGGCTGAGGAAAGCGGAAAGGCCGCTGCTGACCATGTCGGGCTGTCGGGCGTCATCTTCGGCGCCACCGTGCTCGCGGCAGTGACGTCGCTGCCCGAGCTCAGCAGAGGCCTGACCGCCGTTCGCCAGGGCGACTACAAGCTTGCCTTCGGCGACATCTTCGGCGGGAACGCCTTCCTTC
>JBBQNQ010000105.1:0-8052 GCA_038330095.1 Solirubrobacterales bacterium | reverse complement strand
GATCGCCGGGGGCAGGAAGGATCCGGCCAGGAGGAGCGCGCGCCGGCGGTCGAGCCCACGCGCCGCGTCGCCGACCTCGTCACGCAGCGCGAGCAGCAGCCCGGCCGCGGTGCCGGCGTGCAGGGCGACCTCGAAGGCCTTGCGGTACTCGGAGTCCATGCGCCCGTAGGGCCAGCCGGCCAGCCACGGGATCAGGGTCGTGTGGCCGGAGGAGGAGACGGGCAGCAGCTCGGCCGGGCCGTGTAGGAGCCCCAGCGCCAGCGCGTGACGGAGGGCAAGCGCCGGCGCCGGGCGAGGGCTAGTCTGGCGCGTCAGCGGCGGGCTCCGTGCCCGCGCCCCGCCGCGAACGCCAGCGCAGGAAGAGCACGACCGCCGCGACGACGATCAGTGCGGCGATCGCGTAGTCGACGTAATGCAGGCTGTTCTTCCAGCTCTCCCAGTTGTCCCCGGCCTGCTTGCCGATGAACGTGAGCATGAAGACCCACGGCACACACCCCACGAAGGTGAGCAGCGAAAAGCGCCAGAAGGGCATTCGAGCCACCCCTGCGGGCAGCGAGATGAAGGTGCGGATGATCGGGAGCATGCGCGTGACGAGCACGGTGGGCGCCCCCCAGCGCTCGAACCAGCGGTCTGCCCGCTGAAGCTGCCGGGGCGAGATGTGCAGCTTGCTGCCGTGCTTCTCGAGCAGGTCGACGCGCCCGTAGTAGCCGACGCCGTAAGCCAGCCACGATCCGACGAGGTTGGCCGTCGACCCGACGAGCGTCGCCGCGACCAGGCTGTACTCGCCCTTGGAGACGTTGAAGCCCGTGAAGAGCATCGTGGCCTCGGAGGGGATCGGGATGCAAGCGCTCTCCAGCACCATGAGTACGAAGACCCCGGGCAGGCCGAGGTCCTTCACGACGTTCTGGGCGAAGGTCGCGAGGGCGTCGGTGATGGAGGCGGCGACTAGGAGGGTCGACACGCGGCCGGGGAGGTTAGCGTTCCGGATCTCTTGGCCGTCCCTCTCTTCGACACCGCGACGCCGCTGGCCCCCCTGCGCGGGCAGCTTCACGAGCGCATGGGCGCGGTCCTCGACGAGGGCCGCTACATCCTCGGGCCCGAGGTGGAGGCCTTCGAGGCCGAGTTCGCCGCCTACCTCGGCGTGCGCCACGCGGTGGGCGTCGCCAACGGCACCGACGCGCTGACCATCGCGCTACGGGCGATGGGGGTCGGGCCCGGGGACGAGGTCGTCGTGCCCTCGTTCACCTTCTACGCGTCGGCCGAGGCGGTCCCGCCCACCGGCGCGCGGCCCGTGTTCTGCGACGTCGACCCCGAGAGCTTCCTGGTCACCGCCGAGACCGTGAAGGCCGTCATGACCCCGCGCACCAAGGCGGTGATCGCCGTCGACCTCTTCGGCAACGTCGCCCCGGTGCAGGAGATCGAGGCGCTGGGCGTGCCGGTGCTCGAGGATGCCGCCCAGGCGGCCGGCTCCACGGTCGGCGAGCGCCGCGCCGGCGCCCTCGGGAGCGCGGCGACCTTCAGCTTCTTCCCCTCCAAGAACCTGCCGTGCTTCGGCGACGGCGGGGCGATCGTCACCGACGACGCTGCGATCGCGGAGGAGGCGCGGATGCTGCGCTTCCACGGCTCGCGCGACAAGGTGACCTTCGACCAGGTCGGGTACAACAGCCGCCTCGACGAGCTGCAGGCGGCCCTGCTTAGGGTCCTGCTGCCCCACCTGGACGGCTGGTCCGACGGCCGCCGCGCCGCCGCCGGCCACTACGAGCGCGCGGGCCTCGGCGAGCTCGTCGCCCTGCCGAACGCGACGCCCGGAACCCGGCCGGCCTGGCACCTGTACGTCATCCGCCATCCCGAGCCCGACCGCCTCGCGGCCACGCTGGGGCAGGCCGGGATCGGGGCACGCGCCTACTACCGGGTTCCCGTCCACCGCCAGCCCGCGCTGCGCATCGATGTCGAGCTTCCGGGAACCGATGAGGCGGCCCGCACTCACCTCGCGATTCCCATGAGCCCGGTGCTGAGCCAAGCGCAGGCGGCGGAGGTCGTCGCGGCGTTCAGGGAATAGGCCGCGGGCGCGCCTACAATCCTGCGAATGCGCCGACGGATCAGGTCCGCGGCCTTCCCCGTCCATCGTCATTCCCTCCCGCAGCTCGCGGTGGACGCCGGCTTGGTCGCGCTCGCGTACTGGCTCGCGTTCAAGCTCCGCTTCGACCGCGGCGTGCCCGAGCGCTACGACCACCTGCTCGAGCGCACGGTGCTGTGGGCGGTGCTCGGCAGCCCCGTGATCTTCGCGCTCTTCGGGCTCTACCAGAAATGGTGGCGCTACCTCACCGCGCGCGACTACGAGCAGGTGCTCAAGGGCGTGGTGGTCTCGACCCTGGCGCTCGTGGGCGCGATCGCGCTCGTCAAGCCCGTCGAGACCTCCTCGGAGAGCGGCCGGCTCGCGGTGAGCATTCCCACCGGGGTCATCGCGCTCTACTTCCTGCTCTCGCTGGCCATGCTGTGCGGTGCCCGCTTCGCGGTGCGGGTGGTGCTCGAGCGCCGCATACAGGGCTTCCGCGCCCGCCATGACGCGCGCGACGTGCTGATCGTCGGGGCGGGCGACGCGGGCCAGCTGCTCCTGCGCGAGATCGTTCGCAGCCCCGCACTCGGCTACCGCCCGATCGGCTTCGTCGACGATGACCCGCGCAAGCGGGGCATGCGGGTGGCGAGCGGGCTCAAGGTCCTCGGGACCACGGGAGAGCTCGACCGCATCCTCGAGGAGGCCGACCCCGAGGAGGTGCTCATCGCGATCCCCTCGGCGCCGGGCACCCTGCGCGCCCGCGTCGTGACCGCGTGCCGGGCGCGCGGTATTCCCGTCCGGACCCTTCCCACCGTCTTCGAGCTGCTGGTCGACGGCGGCGCGAGCGTGGTGCGTCAGGCGCGCGAGGTGCAAGTGGAGGACGTGCTGGGGCGCGAGCCGGTGCGCATGGAGCTCGAGCGGGTCGGGGGGTATCTCGCCAACCAGGTGGTGATGGTCACCGGCGCCGGAGGCTCCATCGGCGGGGAGCTGTGCCGGCAGATCGCGCGCGTGGGCCCCGCGCGCCTGATCCTCGTCGATCACGCCGAGGACAACCTGTTCGAGATCACCCGCGAGCTGGAGGAGGAGCGCCACGTGCGCTCAGCGACGGCGGTGCTCGCCGACTGCCGCGAGGAGGAGCGAATGCGCGAGGTGTTCGAGGAGCACCGCCCGCAGGTCGTGTTCCACGCCGCCGCCTACAAGCACGTCGGCCTCATGGAGACCAACCCGGTCGAGGCGGTGCGCAACAACACGCTGGCCACGCGACTGCTCGCGCGCGTCGCCGGCGCCGCCGGCGTGGACACCTTCGTCCTGGTCTCCACGGACAAGGCGGTGTCCCCCGCGACTGTGATGGGGGCATCCAAGGCGCTGGCCGAGTGGACGCTCGACGCCGCGGCCGTGCGCTCCCCCGGGACGCGCTTCGCGATCGTCCGCTTCGGCAACGTGCTCGGCTCGTCAGGGTCTGTGGTGCCGATCTTCCGCCGCCAGATCTCGACGGGCGGCCCGGTGACGGTCACCGACCCGCGGATGACGCGCTACTTCATGACCATCCCCGAGGCGGTCCAGCTCATCATCCGCTCCGGGTCGCTGACCGACGGGGGTGAGATCTTTGTGCTCGACATGGGCGAACCCGTCGGGATCATGGACCTCGCACGGCAGATGATCCGTCTGTCGGGCCTCGAGCCCGAGCGCGACATAGCGATCGAGGTCGTCGGCATCCGCCCCGGGGAGAAGCTGCACGAGGACCTCTTCAATCCCTACGAGCGCGCCCAGCCCACTCCCGCCGAGAGGATCCTGCTCGCCGCGCGCGAACCGCTGGATCCGGGGTGGGTGGACCGCAGCTTCGACCAGATCAACCTGCTGGTGCTCGAGGGAGACGCCGCGGGGCTGGCCGCCAAGGTCGCCGAGCTGAGCCGCGAGCGTGCCGACCGGACCATGCGCGTCCCTCAATAACATCTCGCGATCGTGTTCGGTCTCTTCGCCTTCGTCGGTCAGCACGTGGTAGAGAAGTACGGCGCCTACGCCGGCTTCGCAGCGATCCCCGGGCTCGCCGTGCTCGCGCTGCTGTACTTCGCGCAGGCCAGGGAGGTTCGGCGGCTGCAGGAGCTGACGGGCGGCGCCCCGGAGCGCGAGCTGGAGCCTGGCCAGCGCCCCGCCGCCGCCCAGACCGAGGCTCCCCGCGCAGGCCGCGTGCGCCCGGCGGGTGCCCCGGCCACGGCGGGCGCGGCCCGTCCCGCCGGCGCGGTCAGACCGGCCGGCAGCGCCCCCCCGGCGGCCAGCGGCGCAGCGCGGCCGGCGGCGGCGGCGGGAACCGTCGCGGCGGCAGCCGGCGCCGCAGCGGCGTCGCGACCTGCGCAGGCGACAGTGTCTCCCGGGCCTCAGGAGCGCCCGGCTGAGCCCGAGCGGCCGCCCGAGCCCGAACGGACGCCCGAGCCCGAACGGACGCCCGAGCCCCAGCAGCCTCAGGAGCCGGCGCGCCCCGCCGCTCCGGCGCAGGCGGAGAAGGAGCCGCGCGTCGCCCCCGCCGCCACCCCGGCGGCTGCAGCCAAGGCCGCCGCGGCCGGCGAGGGGGCGCTGGCGACCGCCGCGGCCACCACTGCCTTTCGCCGCGAAGAGTCGGTCAACGGTCCGCCCGGCGCTCCGCCTGCGGCCGAGCGGGCGCCCTCGACCGCTCCTCCCTCGTCCGACCGCTCCGCAGCCGGTGCCGGCCCTCCGCGTCCCGGCATCGCCCGTCCGGGGTCCCGCCCCCCTGCCGCGCGGGGTCGCGCCGCCGCGACCGCCGCCGGCCGCGGCTCTCCGCCTGGCCCGCGCGCGGTCCGCGGAGCTCCAGGCCAGCCGGCGCGGCGCCCCCTCGCCGTGATGGCCGCCGGGGCGCTGATCCTGCTCGCCGCCATCGTCATCGGCATCACCCAGCTCAGCGGCGGCGATAGCGGCGGAGGCGGGAATCCGTCCCCCAACCGGGTTCAGGGCCAGCCCTCGTCCCAGAGCGACAGCCAGAGCAGCAACAAGGCGCCGCGCAAGGCCAAGCCGGTCGTGCGCTCGAAGGTAACCGTCGTGGTCCTCAACGGGACGACCGTCCCCGGCCTCGCCGCCACCACGGCCGACAAGGTCGAGCAGGCGGGCTATATCCGGGGGCCCGATGCGAACAACGCCGACCAGCAGGTCCAGGCCACGTCGGTCCTCTACGGGCCGGGGCAGAAGGCGGCCGGACGTGACGTCGCCAAGCTGCTCAACGTGCGCTCGGTCCGGGCCCTCGACGCAGGCACCCAATCCCTCGCCGGGGCCAACGCGGGCGTGGTCGTCATCGTGGGCGCGGACCGCACGTCCTAGCGCCCGACGGCGCTCGCGAGCCGCGACCATGTCGCCCTTCCTCGACCTCCCAGTCCGCTCGTCCAAGCCCCGCGACGACGGGATCACCCACGTCCTTGACCGCGGGCTCTCGCTGGCCGAGGTCGACGGGATGGTCGAGGTCGCCGGCGACGCCGTGGACTTCGTCAAGCTCGGATGGGGCACCGCCCTCGCCACCGGCAACCTGCGCTCCAAGCTCGAGCGCTACGACGACTATCGCATCCCGGTGGTGTGCGGCGGCACCCTCACCGAGCTCGCCATTGCGCAGGGGCGCGTCGAGGAGATGGTGTCCTGGCTGGGGGAGCTCGGCCTGACCCACGTCGAGGTCTCGGACGGCACGATCGACCTCGACCACGACCGCAAGCTCGAGCTGATCGAGCGCCTTGCGCGCGATTTCACGGTCTTCTCGGAGGTCGGCTCAAAGGACGACGAGCGCATCATGGCTCCTTACCGGTGGGTCGAGCAGATCGGGCAGGAGCTCGAGGCCGGGGCCTGGAAGGTGATCGCCGAGGCGCGCGAGTCGGGAAGCGTCGGCATCTACCGGCACGACGGCGAGGTGCGTCAGGGCCTGATCGACGAGATTGCCCACGCCATCGACCCCAGCCGCCTGGTCTTCGAGGCGCCGCGCAAGGAGCAGCAGGTCTGGTTCCTCAAGCGCTTCGGCCCGAACGTCAACCTCGGCAACATCACCCCGGCGGACGTGCTCTCGCTGGAGACCCTGCGGCTGGGGCTGCGGTCGGACACCATGGCCGCGGGCACGTGACGGTCCTTCTCGCCCGCCACGGAGAGACCGACGACAACATCGCACCGATCCGCATCCAGGGGAGGCGCGACACGCCGCTGAACGACCGCGGCCGCGCGCAGGCGGCACAGCTCGCCGAGCGCGTGGCGGGCGAGGGCGTGCGCTCGCTGTGGTGCAGCCAGCTGCAGCGCGCCCGCGAGACCGCCGAGATCGTCGGCGGGCGGATCGGCCTCGAGCCCCAGGTGGACGAACGGCTGGCGGAGGGCGATCGCGGACGGCTGGAGGGAAGGTTGTGGGAGGAGGTGGCACGGTCGGAGCCGAACATCTATGCGGCATGGCGCGCGGCCGGCGATCAGTTTCGCTTTCCCGAGGGAGAATCGCTGCTCGAGCAGCAGCGGAGGGTCCTGGCCGCGCTGGCGGAGGTACGGGCCTCGCGTCGCCTCCCGGCCCTGGTGATCTGCCACGGGGGCTCGATCCGCGTGGCCCTGTGCGCACGGGACCCCCGGGGGTTGAGTGCCTTCCACGAGTGGGAGGTTCCCAACGTCGCCCTGACGCGCGTGTGACTCGGCTCGCGCAGCCGCTCTTCGCCCTGCTGGTGTGTGCCACGGTGGGCGGCTTCCTGGTCGCCCAGCGGCTCAAGAGCCAGGCCCCGCCGGTGCGCGCGCTGAGCGGCACGACCGACCGCGTCTTCTCGCCCAACGGCGATGGCGTGCGCGATGGCGCACGCATCTCCTTCCGCCTGAAGAAGCGCAGCGACAACGTGACCCTCGACATGGTCAACGACCAGGGCGACTCCGTCCGGAGCCTGGTCGACGACCGCCCCCTGAGCGCCGGCGTCGCGCAGACCTTCGTCTGGAACGGGCGCGAGGACAACGGCCGCGTCGCCCCGGACGGCGTCTACCGCCCGCGGATCAAGCTGCGCCGGCAGGGCCGCACGATCCTCTTGCCCGTGGAGCTGCGCCTGGACCGCACCCCGCCGCGCCCGGTGGTCACCGTGCTGGGCTTCGGCGAGCGGGCGGGCCCGGCGGTCGTCCCGGCTGGAGCCGCCGACCCCATCAGCTTCCGCTTCGACGGCCCGGCTGTCGGCCCGCCCAGCTTCCAGGTCTACCGCACAGACGTGATCCCGCCGCGGCTGGTCGCCTCGATCCCCGGCCGGCAGGGAATCGCTACCGGTGCGTGGAACGGCCGGGTGCGCGGCGGCCGCCCCGCCCCCGAGGGCACCTACATAGTGGTGGCCCGTGTGCGCGACGGGGCCGGGAACGTGGGCTCGATCCCCCAGGGGATCGGCACCGCCCGTCCGCTGCGGGGGCCGCTGCCGGGCCGCGCCGGCGTGACCGTGCGCGCGCTGGCCGTGCAGGCGCCCCTGCAGCCGGTGGTGACCGGCGAGCGCACCACCTTCGGCGTCGATGCCGGCGGGCGGCCCTACCGCTGGAGCGTGCGGCGCGTGGGCGGGCGCCGGACGGTCGACGGCGGGCGTGACAGCGGCCGCACGCTCACCATTCGCGCGCCCTTCGGCCGCTCGGGCGGCTACCTGCTGACCGTACGCTCGGCCGGCCGCATGCGGGTCGCGCCCTTCCTCGTCCAGGCTGCCACTCCCGCGAAGGTCCTCGTTGTCCTCCCAGCGATCACCTGGCAAGGCCGAAACCGGGTCGACGACGACGGCGACGGGCTGCCCAACACACTCGACGACGGCGAGGCCGCGGACACCACGCGTCCGCTGGCGCAGGGCCTGCCCGAGGGCTTCTTCCGCCGCGAGGGGGCGCTGCTCGCCTTCCTTGACCGGGCGAAGGAGCGCTACGACCTCACCACCGACCTCGCGCTGCTGCACGGCACCGGCCCGGGCCTCGTTCGCAACCGCGCGGGCGTGGTGCTGGCCGGCGACACCCGCTGGCTGCCGCCGACCGTCGAG
>JBBQNQ010000104.1:0-8062 GCA_038330095.1 Solirubrobacterales bacterium | reverse complement strand
CCTGCGCCGCCTGCAGCACCAGCTTGCCCGTGTTCTCGCCCTTGAACAGCTTGAGCAGCGTCTCGGGGAAGGTGTCGAGGCCCTCGACGACGTCCTCGCGGGACTTGAGCTTGCCCTCGGCCATCCAGCCCCCCATCTCGCGAGCGGCGTCCGCGTAGCGGTCGGCGTAGTCGAAGACCACGAAGCCCTGCATCCGCGCGCGGTTGACGAGTAGCGACATGTAGTTGCTCGGGCCCTCCATCACCTTGTTGTTGTACTGGGACACCGCCCCGCAGATGGGGACGCGGGCGCCGCGGGCCAGGCGGGCGAGCGCCGCGTCGAGGATGTCGCCGCCGACGTTGTCGAAGTAGACGTCGATGCGATCGGGGCAGTGCTCCCTGAGGGCGGCGCCGACGTCTTCGCTCTTGTAGTCGATGGCCGCGTCGAAGCCGAACTCGTCGATCAGCAGCCTGCACTTCTCGGGCCCGCCGGCGATCCCGACCGCCCGGCAGCCCTTGATCTTCGCGATCTGCCCGACCGTGGTGCCCACCGCGCCCGCGGCACCGGAGACGACAACCGTGTCGCCCTCCTTGGGCTCGCCGACGTCGAGCAGGCCGAAGTAGGCGGTCATGCCCGGCATGCCCAGCGTGTTGAGGTACACCGGCAGCGGGGCCAGGCCCGGGTCCACCTGCGTCAGCCCGTCGCCGCCGAACACCGCGTACTCCTGCACCCCGAAGAGCCCGGTGACGTAGTCGTCCTCCGCGAGCTTCGGGTGGCGGCTGGAGACCACCTGCCCCACCCCGATCGCGCGCATGACCTCGCCGATCCCGACCGGCGGAACGTAGGAGCGGCCCTCGTTCATCCACCCGCGCATCGCCGGGTCCAGCGAGATGTAGAGGACCTTGACGACCACCTCTCCGTCGCTGGGCTCCGGAACGGGCTCCTCGGTGTAGTCCCAGCTCGAGCGGTCGGGCAACCCCGTCGGTCGTGCGGCGAGCCGGAACTGGTGGTTGGTGAGGCTCACGTCTGGTCTCCTCTCGATGGACCCGGGCTGGCGTGCTACATCATCGCGCCGATAGGGTCTGTCCGTGCTCACGCCCGAGCAGGCCCTCGACGTCATCAACGAGCGCTTCGGCCGCCACGCCGGCTATCGGGCGCTACACGCGAAGGGAATCCTCTGTACGGGGACCTTCACCGCGACGCCGGAGGGCGCCCGCCTCACCCGCGCCGCCCACATGCAGGGCGAGCCGGTGCAGGCGACGGTGCGCTTCTCCAACGGCTCCGGCGACCCCGACTCGCCGGACTATGCGCCCGACGTCCGCGGCATGGCGACCAAGCTCTACCTGCCGGACGGGTCGCGGACCGACATCGTGGCCCAGACCGCGCCGCGCTTCCCGGCCCGCACCCCCGGAGGCTTCATCGAGTTCGTGCGCGCGATGGAGCGCGGACCCTCACAGCTGTGGCGGCTTCCGCTGTTCCTGGCCCGGCACCCGGAGGCGCTCCCCGGGCTCAGGGCGAACGCCGTCACGCTCAAGCCGCCGGCCAGCTACGCCACCTGCAGCTACTACGCGATCCACGCGTTCCGCTGGCTCGGCGGCGATGACTCCGTACGCCATGTCCGCTACCGGTGGGTTCCGGGCGAGGCCGCCGAGCCGCTCTCGGGCGACAAGGCCAAGAGCGCCGGCCGCGACTATCTCCAGGAGGAGATCAGCGTGCGCCTCGAGCGTGGACCGGCGCGCCTTGCGCTCGAGCTACAGATCGCCGCCGACGGCGACCCCGTTGACGACCCGACGGCTCCCTGGCGCGATGACCGCGAGACGGTCGTGGGAGGGACGCTCGAGCTGACGGGCTTGGAGACCGGACGCGAAACCGGCGGCGACGTGCTCGTCTTTGACCCGACCCGCGTGACGGACGGGATCGAGCTGACCGACGATCCCATCCTGCGCTTCAGGAGCCCTGCCTACTCGGTCTCCATCGAGCGTCGCAGTGGCGTCGCCCCAGGCGGCTGAGGTACCGTTCGTGCGATGAGCCCCGGTGTCATCGTCATCGCCCGCGTACGCCCGCGACCCGACCGCCACGACGAGTTCGTGGCGCTGCTCAAGGAGGTCCAGGAAGCGTCGCGCGCCGACGACGGTTGCCTGAACTACGGCTACTACTCCGAGGTCGCCGACGCCATGAGCTTCATCGCGGTCGAGGAGTGGCGCGACATGGAGGCGCTCCAGGCCCACCTGCGCGAGCCCCACGTCGCGCGTCTCGTGGCGGCGCTGCCCGGGCTCGTCTCCGGCCGGCCGGAGATCTCGGTGCACGAGGTGTCGGGCAGCGGGCCGATGCCGATTCCCGGCTGACGCGGCGCGCGGCGCGTGGCCCGCGCCGCTCGCCCCTTACCTGCCGGCGAACGTCGGTGAGGTCTGGGCGGGGAGCGCCCGCGGGCAGTTTCGCAGCCGCACGGCGACCGGGTCTTTGGAGACGATCGCTACCTTCGCGTCGCAGGTCACGCGCGCGCGGGTCGCGTCGACGGTGATCGAGCTGACGTTGCTCGCGGCCACGTCTAGGACGTCGCGCCGCGCGGTCGTGGGCGCGCTGCCCCACTTCGTCCTGCGCAGGGTGAACGGCCGCGTGCCCAGGTTGCCTCCCTTGAGCTTGCCGCTGCCTGTCGAGTCGACCGCCTTCGGGTCGCCCCGGCCGAAGCCGCGCGAGCGCACGTCGACCGTGCCCAGGGAGGCCGGGTCGCGCAGCTTGATGCGGGACACCCAGTACGCGTGGTCTGCTCGCGTTCCCGCCTTGGCGAAGTCAAGCGCGGCGTTGCGCACGTAGGTGACGCGCGGGGGGTCGCGCACGACCCGCGCGGCGTCGAGGAACTTCGCGGCCGGGGCGAACTGGTCGTTGGCCGCGAGCATGATGTGGTTCGGCGTGGGCACCGGCAGCGCGCCCGTGAACGGCTCGAACTGGTCGAGCTGGTAGCGGTAGCGCAGCGCCTTGAGCTTGTCCGCCGCCGCGAGGTACTGGCCGGGCGGCACGAGCTCGTCCTTGGTCGCATTCCACATCAGGAACGGGATCCAGCGCACGGACGCGAGCATGTCGGCGGGGATGGTAAGTGCGCCGACCGTCGGCTGGGCGCGGGCGAACAGGTCGGGAAACTGGCTGGCGAACTTGAAGGTGCCAAAGCCGCCCATCGAGTAGCCGGCGACGGTGGTGCGTCGTGGGTCCAGCGGGAAGCGCGCGGCGACGTCGGCCCAGACCTCGAACGTGTCTGCGCCGGCGCGATCGACGTAGAAGCCGTCGGGCCCGCGGCCCTCCGGCGTGATGACGATGGACGGCCGCGAGCGGTCACCGAACTGTGTCTGGTTGCGCGTGCCCGAGAACTGGTTGTAGTTTGCGGTGAGCGAGTGCAGCAGCAGCGTGAGCTGGTAGCGCCCGTCGGTCGGCGCGTCCTTCGGCACGTAGATCGAGTAGGGCTGAAGGCGCCCGCGAAGCTCGCCGCTGCATGCCCCCGAGCCGCCGCAGGTGTCGCTGAAGTCGGCGCCTCCCGAGCCCGTCTGGTAGCGGCTGGAGAGGATGCGGTTCATGCGGCCGCTGGCCGGCACGCCCTCGGGGCGGTCGCTCAGATCGTCGTCGGTCCCGCGGCTCAGGCGCTTGAAGCTCACCTTGGCGCGGAAGCGCGCGATGTTCCCGTCGGCGAGCGCGACCGCCTGGAGCTTCTCTCGCCACCACCCGGGATCGGTCAGGGCGGCGGTGTCGGTGACCGACTGGAAGGGCTCGGCATTGCGGAAGGCGACGTTGAAGAAGGCGGTCGGCTTGGTGAGGCCTCCGGCGCCCCCGGGACGGTCGGCCGTCGAGGACGCCGCAGGGGTCAGGTAGCGACCATTGGCGCCGTCCCACAGTCCGGCGGCGACGGCGAACCGGATCGTGCGCTGACCCGGATCCCATGCGCTGTGGGCCACGCGCAGCGTGACCTGGCGGCGCACGAGGTCCACGTCGACCTTGGTGCCGGTGTAGACGGTGTCGCCCGTGGCCGCGTCGATCAGGTCCGCCGTGTCGCCGTGCCAGGTGAGGAAGAGCTGCGCCGGAGCCGAGGCGTTGGCGCCGTGCGGGAAGGGACGCGGCGAGGACGAGGAGCCGATTGCGATCGTCGCTCCCGTGAGGTCGGGATCCACCAGGGTGTTGAAGGTCAGCCGGAACGCCGTTTCGGAGCTCAGCGGCTTGACCCGGAACTCGACGAGGTCGGCCGCGTTGTTGGCATAGCCCGAGGCCTTGGGATAGGTGTAGGTCCCGTTGGTGAGCGAGAAGAGCGAGGACTGCCGCGGGTCGCCGGACTCCCGCTTGCCCTTTGCCCCCACGTCGTCGTAGAGGAAGTCCTGGTAGAGGAACTCGCCGCCGCGATAAGCGCTGGCACCCGAGATGAGGATCGGGGGCGCCTTCCAGACGCCGGCGGGTGCGTTGGTCAGCTGGGGCGCGAGCTTGGGGCGCTTGTAGAGGATGGACGGCCCGGGCAGCTGTCCCGGGCCGGAGAACAGCGAAGCCTCGTCGGCCGCGGCGCTCGAGGCGCCGAGCGCGATCGACGAAAGGCAAGCGACGACCATCCCCACCGCGAACCTGCGCATCACCAGCTCCTCCTCCGTAGCCCGCGCGGAAAGCTACCCGCTCGCGGGCGCCCGCGCGCCGCCGGCGCGCGCGACGGCTGGGCAGTTGCGCAGCACGACCTCGACCGGGTCCTCCGAAGTGACGCGGACCTTGGCGCCGCAGGTCACCCGCGCGCGAGTTGCGTCGACCATGATCGAACTCACGTTGGTCGCGGTGACGTCGAGCCGGTCGCGCACAGCGATCCGCGGCGCCGAGCGCCATCTCGTGCGGGCGATCGTGAACGGCAAGGAGCCGAGCCTTCCGCCTTCCAGCATCCCGCTGCCTGTCGCGCTCACCGGGTCCGGGTCGCCGCGGCCGAAGCCTCGCGAGCGAACGTCCACGGTGGCCAGCTCGTCGGGGTCGCGCAGCGTGATGCGCGAGAGCCAGTAAGCGTGGTCGGCCGTCGTGCCCACCTTTGGAAAGTCGACCGCAGCGTTGCGCACGAAGGTCACGCGTGGCGGGTTGCGGATCACGCGCGCGCTGTCGAGGAACGTCGCGGCCGGCGCGTACTGGTCGTTGATGGCCAGGCTCACATGCCTCTGGCCGAGGAACACGTCGAGCTCGTAGCGGTAGCCCAGCTCGGCGAGCTTCTCCGCGTCGGGCCGGTACAGACCCGGCACGACCAGCTCGTCCTCGCCCGCATTCCACATGAGGAACGGCACCCAGCGCACGGACGCGAGCTGCTGGAGGGGGAACAGCATCGCTCCGACCGTAGGCTGGGCGCGCGCGAACAGGTCGGGGAACTTCGCGGCGAACTGGAAGGTTCCGATGCCCCCCATCGAGTAGCCGGTGATCGTCGTCCTGACCGGATCGAGCGGGTAGCGCGCGGCGACGTCGGCCCAGACCTCGAAGGTGTCGGCGCCGGGAACGTCGCGGTAGAAACCGTCCGGCCCGCGGCCCTCGGGCGTGATCACCAGCGACGGGCGCGTCCGGTCGCCGAACTGGCGCCGGTTGCGCGAGTTGGAGTACTGGTTGTAGTTCTGCCCGAGCGAGTGCAGCAGCAGCGTGAGCTGGTAGCGCCCGTCGGCCGGCGAGTTAGGGGGCACGTAGAGCGCGTAGGGCTGTAGGCGCCCACGCAGCTCGCCCCTGCACGCCTCCGCCAAGCCGCCGCAGGGGGTGGCGAAGTCCGTCCCTCCGTTCCCGGTCTGGAAGCGGCTGGACAGGATGCGGTTCATCTGCCCGGAACGCGGTACGCCGTCGGGCCGCCCGGAGAGGTTGTCGTCGACCCCGCGGACGAGCCGGTCGAAGTCGACCCGCGCGGAGAATCGGGAGAGGTCGCCGTCGGCGAGCTCGGTGGCCTGGAGCTGATCGCGCCAGGACGCAGCGAAAGGCAGCGGCTCGGCGGACCGGAAGGCGACGTTGAAGAAGGCGGTCGGGGCGGCCTTGACGCCTGCGCCCCCGGGACGGTCCTTAGTCGCGTCCGCGCCGGGGACCAGGTAGCGGTCGTTCGCGCGGTCCCAGAGGCCCGCGCCCGCCGCGATGCGGACGGTGCTCCGTCCGGGGTCGTAGGCGCTGTGGGGGAGCGTCAGCGTCACCTGCCGGCGGTCCAGGTCGACATCCACGCCGATGTCCGTGCTCACCTCGTCCCCGCTCGCGGCGTCGATCAGATCGGCGGTGTCGCCGTGCCACGTCAGGAAGAGCTGGGCCGGGGCCGTGGCGTTCGCCCCGTGCGGGAAGGCGCGCGCGGCCGACGAGCTGCCGATAGCGACCGTCGCCGCCGTCAGCTCGGGGTCGATCAGCGTGTTGAGGGTCAGGCGAAAGGCGGTCGCCGAGGCGAGCGGCTTGATGCGCAGCTCAACAAGGTCGGCGGCGTTGTTCGCGTACTTTGAGGCGGTCGGGTAGCTGTAGGTGCCGCTCGCGCTGCCCGGGAGCGAGTTGCCGGCGCCCTTCGCGAAGCGGGCCCCGTGATCGTCGTAGAGGAAGTCCTGGTACAGGAACTCCCCGGCGCGGTAGGCGCTCGCCCCCGAGATCAGGATCGGCTTCGCGCGCCACGGCCCCGTGTTGGTCAGCTGGGGAGCGGGCTTGATGCGCTTGTAGAGGATCGACGGGCCCGGGCGCTGTCCCGGGGCCGAGAACAGCGAGGCGTCGTCGGCCGCTGCGCTCGAGGCCCCGAGGACGATCGCGCCCAGGCAAGCCGCGACCGTCGCGAGCGCCAGCCCGCCTTTCACCGGCCGGGTCCTGGGCAGTTGCGCAACCGGACCTCGACCGGGTCCTTCGAGGTGACGCGGACGTCGGCGCCGCAGCTCACCCGAGCGCGCTCCGCGTCGACGGTGATCGACCTCACGTTCGTGGCGCTGACGTCGAGCCGGTCTCTCACCGAGAGACCCGGGGTCGGGCCCCACCTCGTCTTGCGGTAGGTGAAGGCCAGCGGGGAGGGCCCGCCGACGAGCCTGCCGCTCCCGGTCGACTCCACCGCAGCGGGGTCGCCTCGGCCGAAGCCGCGCGAGCGCACGTCGATGCTGCCGGTGGTCGCGCCCTTCAGCAGCCGGATCCTCGATATCCAGTAGGCGTGGTCGGCCGTCGTTCCGCGGCTCGGGAAGTCCATCGCGGTCTCCCGCACGAAGGTCACGCGCGGCGGGTTGCGCACCACCTGCGCGGCGTCCAGGAAGCGCGCCGCGGGCCCGTATTCGTCGTTGCCGGCCAGCGCGATGTGACTTAGGCCGGTGAACTCGTCGAGCTCGTAGCGATAGCCGAGCCTCTGGAGCTCATCCGCGACGGGCCGGTAGCTGCCCGGCCCGACCAGCTCGTCCTTCGTCGCGTTCCACATCCGGAACGGCACCCAGCGCACGGAAGCGAGCTTCGCGCGCGGGAAGTCCGTTGTGCCCACGGTCGGCTGCGCGCGTGCGAACAGGTCAGGGAACTGGCTCGCGAGCCTGTACGTGCCGAAGCCGCCCATCGAGTAGCCGGCGATTGTCGTCCGTCGCGGCTCCAGCGGGTAGCGCGCGGCGACGTCTGCCCACACCTCGTAGGTGTCCGCTCCGGCAAGGTCGCGATAGAAGCCGTCGGGCCCGCGGCCCTCGGGCGTGATGACCAGCGACGGCCGCTTGCGGTCGCCGAACTGCCGCTGGTTGTTAGAGCCCGACATCTGGTTGTAGTTGCCGGTCAGCGAGTGCAGCAGCAGCGTGAGCTGGTAGCGCCCTCCCTTCGGCTTCGCCTTCGGGATGTACAGCGAGTACGGCTGGAGCCGCCCGCGAAGCTGCTCACCGCTGTCGCGGAAGTTCAAGCCCCCGCTTCCGAGGACGAAGCGGCTGGAGAGGATGCGGTTGACCGGGCCGCTGGTCGGTGCGCCCACGGACCGCCCCCGCAGCTCGGTGTCGAGCCGGCGTACCAGGCGGTCGAAGCTCACGAAGGCCCGGAACTTCGAGAGATCGCCATCGGCCAGCGCGTTCGCCTGCAGCCTCTCGCGCCACCAGCCGGCGCCGGGCGGGGTCGCCGGCCCTCCGAACTGGTAGGGCTCGTTGTA
>JBBQNQ010000103.1:0-8215 GCA_038330095.1 Solirubrobacterales bacterium | reverse complement strand
GACCACTCACGCACGCGACCTGGCCACGCACGCACGCGGGGAGACCGCCCGCATCCGCGACGCGACGGCGGCGCGGCGCGATGCGGCGGCGCGGGAGCGCGACGAGATGGCGCGCGAGCGCGATCGCCTCGCCGACGCCCGTGATGCGGAGATCGAACGCTGGGAGCGCTCCAGAGGGCTCGGCGAGCGGCCGGCGACGGGCCAGGAGATCGTGAGCAGGGCGGCCTACGATCGCAGCCGGGCAGCCGAAGACCGGGTGCGGGCCGCTGAGCACCGGTCCGCTGCGGCGCGCGAGCGCGAGCAGGCCGCGCGGGAGCGCGAGCAGGCCGCGCGCGATCGCGAAGCGGCGGAGCGCGAGCTCGCGGGCGCGGGGCTCGACGAGCTGACGGACACGCTGACCCGCCGGGCCGGCCTGTCCGCCCTGCAGCGAGAGATCGATCGCGTCGAGCGCACCAAGGAGAGCCTGGTCGTCGCGTTCATCGACGTCGACGGCCTGAAGCGCGTGAACGACGAGCAGGGCCATCCGGCCGGGGACCGCCTCCTGTGCGAGGTCACCCGGCACATCCGCGAGGGCCTGCGCCCCTACGACCTGATCATCCGGCTCGGTGGAGACGAGTTCCTGTGCTCCTTCACCGGTGCGGGACTCGACATCGTTCGCCGGCGCTTCGACCATGTACGGACCCTGCTCGACGAGGGGTCCTCGTTCAGCGTCGGCTTCGCCGAGCACCGAGCGGACTGCTCTGTGGAGGAGCTGATCGAGCACGCCGATGCGGCGATGCTCGCCACGCGGCGGCAGGGCTAGAGCGGCGCCTCAGCCTCCGCCCTGCCCCTCCGCGGCGACCTTGACGATCGACGCATCCACCAGCCACTCGACGGGCGCGCGGTCGTCGGTGTAGACCGCGCCGCCCGCTAGGGCGGGACACAGGCGGCGAGCAGAGGCGAGCGCGATCGGGCGCAGGTCCGCCGGCAGGCCGGCGATGCTCGCACGCAGGCGGGCCGCTCCGGCGCCGGCGGCGTCGGTGGCGAGCAGCAGCGTGTTGGTGTCCTCGACGGGGTCGCGCAGCACGGTCGTGAAGCCCGCGGCGCGCATCGTGGCGGCCAGGACGCGCTCGAGGCGGTCGGAGCCCTCGGGGTGGCCGACGTTGACCACCACGACGCCTCCAGGCGCCAGGCGCTTCCGGGCCAGGGCGAAGAACTCGCGCGTCGTCAGGTAGAAGGGGATGTAGGGCTGGCGGTAGGCATCGACGAAGATCGCGTCGTAACGCGTTCGGCGCGCCTGGAGCCATGGTCGCGCGTCCTGGGCGTAGGTCCGCAGGCGCGGGCCGCCGAGGCCGAAGAAGCGCCGTCCGATGGCGGTGAGCTCGCGGTCGATCTCCACGGCGTCGACCGCGGTGCGCGGGAAGTAGCGGCCGTAGGCACGTGCGGTCGTGCCACCCGCGTTGCCAAGGATCGCGAGCGTCGCCGGCGCCCGTCCACCCGCCGCGTAGGGCAGGACGAGGAAGGGGTCCCAGTAGTCGCCCGTGAGCACCGTTCCCGGGCGCCACAGCGAGTGGACGGCCTGGCCCTCGTTGAGCTCCAGGCGCCGCTCGCCGTCGGTGTCCTGGACCACGCGGGCGTACTGGTACTCGGTCTCGGCCTCATAGATCACCCGTCCGCTGTCGACGGCCTTCACCGTCCCGACCGGCACCGCGAGCAGGCCGGCGAGCGCGACCGGCACCACGACGGCGCGCCGGCGAAGGCCGAGCATCGCGACCACGGCGAGGGCGAGCGCGAAGGCCAGGAAGGTGCGGCGCGTGCCGACCAGCGGAATCAGCAGGAGCGCGGCAAGGAACACCCCGGCCAGCGAGCCGGCGGTAGAGATCGCGTACAGCCGGCCGGCTACGGTGCCCGACTCCTCCACCGAGCGCACCGACAGACGGATCGCGTAGGGCGCAGCGGCGCCGAGGGCCAGCACCGGCACCGAGACGAGGACCAGCACCGCGAGCAGCGAGCCCAGGAAGGCTCCCGCGGCGATCGAGTCCAGTGCATCGACCGCGAGGCGCAGGAAGGGCGTCGCGACGAACGGGACCACGCCGAGCCCCGCGCCCGCGGCGAGGACGATCCGGCACAGCCCGGAGAGGGTGGGGTCGCGGTCGGCGAGGCGGCCGCCGAGCCAGTAGCCCACCGACAGCGAGACGAGCACCACCGCGATGGTGTTCGCCCAGATGACCGTGGAGGCGCCGAAGAACGGCGCGAGCAGGCGCGCGGCAGCGATCTCGGCACCGAGCGAGGCGGCGCCTACGACGAAGACGATCGCTGCCAGGCCCTTTGGGCGGCCGCTCCCCGGCGGCGCCTGCGCCGGCCCGGCGTGCGGCTCGTCCCGCGGCGGCGCCTGCGCCGACACCCCGCCGTGCGGCTCGGTGATCGCCACCCGCCCGACCTTAGAGCTTTCGACTGCCGGCGCCCGGCCGGTTCCGACCGCCTCGGGCGCTAGCTTCGCGCTTCGTGACCACCGCCGAGCTCGCCGCACTCGACCGCGAGGTCCTGTGGCACCCCTTCACCCAGCAGCGTGGATGGGAGCGCGACGAGCCGCCGATCGTGATCGACAGGGCGAGCGGCACGACGCTGTGGGACACCGAGGGCAACGCCTACGTCGACGGGGTCTCCTCGCTGTGGTGCAACGTCCACGGGCACGGCCACCCGGCGATAGACGCGGCCGTGCGCTGCCAGCTCGACCGCGTCGCGCACACCACGATGCTGGGACTGACCCACCAGCCGGCGATCGAGCTCGCCCAGCGCCTGGTGCGGATCGCGCCGCCCGGCCTACAGCGCGTCTTCTACTCCGACAGCGGCTCGACCGCCGTCGAGGTCGCGCTGAAGATGGCCTTCCAGTGGTGCCGGCACCACGGCGCGAACGAGCGCACGGGCTTCGTGTCGCTGCGCAACGCCTACCACGGCGACACCGTTGGATCGGTCTCGGTCGGCGGCATCTCGCTCTTCCACAGCGTCTACCGCCCGCTGCTCTTCGATGCCTGGCAGGCCGAGCCCGGCGACGCACGGGACATGGAGCGCGTGCTCAGCGAGCACGCCGGCGAGGTGGCCGCCGTGATCGTCGAGCCGCTGGTCCAGGGCGCGGCCGGGATGGTCGTCCACCCGCCGGGCTACCTGAGAGCGGTGCGCGAGCTGTGCGACGAGCACGGCGTCCTGCTGATCTGCGACGAGGTGGCGACCGGCTTCGGGCGGACCGGGACGATGTTCGCCTGCGAGCAGGAGGGGGTCACCCCCGACCTGCTGTGCCTGGCCAAGGGGCTCACCGGCGGCTACATGCCGCTCGCCGCGACGCTCGCCACCGAGCGCGTCTACGAGGGCTTCCTGGGCGAGTTCCACGAGTTCCGCACCTTCTTCCACGGCCACACCTACACGGGCAACCCGCTGGCTTGCGCCGCGGCGATCGCGACGCTCGAGGTCTTCGAGCGTGAGGCCACCCTCACCCGCCTGCAGAGCAAGATCGACCTCCTGCACCGCTGGCTGGACCGCTACGTGGCTCCGCTCTCGGCGGTGGCCGAGATCCGCCGCTGCGGCTTCATGGTCGGCATCGAGCTCGAGGGCTTCCCGCTGGAGTCCCGCATGGGCCACCAGGTCACGCTCGCCGCCCGCCGCCGCGGAGCGATCGTGCGGCCGCTGGGAGACGTCGTCGTCCTCATGCCGCCCCTCTCGATCGCCGAGGCAGACCTGCGCCGGCTCGTGCAGGTCACCGCGGACGCGATCGTCGAGGCGGCGGGGACGGCGGCGGTTCGCGCGCTGCCGCCAGCCGCGGTGCGCGCGGACAGCGCCGCGGCGGCGTAGCTTCGAACCGCCCCGCCCCCCTCGCCCCGCCCCTCCTTCCCCCTCGCCCGACGCCGTTCGCCGTTCGCCGTTCCTCGCCCGCCCTCTCTCTAATCCACCAGCGCCTGATACACGAGCTGGCGCAGCTGGGAGCGCAGCGGATGGGTGCTGGAGGGCAGCAGCTGGGTGAAGAAGAGGACGCACAGGTCCTCTAGAGGGTCGACCCAGAAGGCCGTGCTCGCCGCCCCTCCCCACGCCAGCTCGCCCGGCGACCCCGGAACGCGGTTGCGAACGGGGTCCATGAGCACTGAGAAGCCGAGGCCGAAGCCGACCCCGTCGAACGTCGTCTCGGAGAAGAGCGGCCGGCCGACCTCCTCGAGGTCGGCGCCTCCGGGCAGGTGGTTGGCCGCCATGTAGCGCAGGGTGCGGCTGCCGAGCAGGCGCACGCCGTCGAGCTCGCCTCCGCCCAGCACCATGCGCGCGAAGCGCAGGTAGTCCGCAGCCGTCGAGACGAGCCCTCCTCCACCCGACAGGCAGTCGCGCTCGGAGAGCACGGCGGCGCCCATGGCCTCGTTGCGGACCGCCCGTCCCGTGACCGGATCGGCCGTGTACAGGGCGGCGAGGCGGCCAGCGTCCTGCGCGGGTACGACGAAGCCCGTGTCATGCATCCCGAGCGGCGCGAGGATGCGCTCTCTCAGGAAGCGGTCGAGCGGCTGGCCGCAGATCACCTCGACGACCCGCCCGAGGACGTCGGTCGACACTCCGTAGTTCCACTCGCTGCCGGGCTGGAAGAGTAGTGGCATCGCGGCCCACGCATCGCAGCACGCTGCGAGGTCGAGCCCCGGCGGCGTCCCCCACTCAAACCCGCCGGCGCGGTAGATCGCGTCGACCGGGTGGGAGTAGTGAAAGCCGTAGGTCAGGCCCGAGGTGTGGGTGAGCAGGTGCCAGAGCAGCAGCGGCTCGGTGAGCGGCCCGGTGACCGGCTTGAGCGACGAGCCTGCGGTCCACACGCGCGCGTCGGCGAACGACGGGATGAAGCGCGACACCGGGTCCTTGAGCTCGAAAGCGCCTTCCTCCCACAGCATCATCGCCGCCACCGAGGTCACCGGCTTGGTCATCGAGTAGATGCGCCAGATCGTGTCCTGCTCCACCGGCAGGCCGGCCTCGACGTCCCGGTGACCGGCTCTGGCCACGTGCGCGACCTCGCCCGCCCGCGCCACCAGGGCGAGCCAGCCCGGCAGCCGGCCGTCCTCGACGTAGCGCGCGAAGTGGCGCTCGATGCGGTCCAGGCGAGCGGGATCGAACCCCAGTTGTGCCGGGTCGGCCTCGACGGCGAGGCCGCTGGGCGCTGCGCTCACTACTCCTCGTACATCGTGAAGTCGCGCTTGCGCGCACCGCACACGGGACAGAACCACGTGTCCGGGATGTCCTCGAACGCGGTGCCGGGCGGGATGCCGCCGTCCGGATCGCCGTCGTCGGGGTCATAGATGAACCCGCAGGACTCGCAGATCCACTTCTGCACGGCCGTCGTGCTCATCGCCGAGAGCTTACCCCGGTAGGCTCGCCGCGATGGACCAGCCCAGGCCCGCCCCCGGCGAGGAGCTGAACCCTGGCGCCCCCACGGTGCCACGCCAAGCCGCGACGGTCATAGTCCTGCGCGGAGGCGACCAGGCCCTGGAGGTCCTCTTGGTCCAGCGCAACCCCGCTGCGCGCTTCATGGGCGGCGCGTGGGTCTTCCCGGGCGGGGCGGTGCACGCCACCGAAGGGGATGGCGACACGTCGCACCGCGCCGCCGCCGTGCGCGAGCTTGCCGAGGAGGCCGGCGTGGCGATCGACGGCCCGGAGGCGCTGGTCAAGTTCTCGCAGTGGATCACTCCCGAGCAGGTGAAGATCCGCTTCGACACCCATTTCTTTCTCGCCGAGCTGCCCGAGGGCGCCGAGGTCGCGGTCGACGGCCAGGAGTGCGTCGATGCGCGCTGGGCGTCCCCGGAGCAGGCGCTCGAGCTGCACCGCCGGGGGGAGATCCTGCTCGTGTTCCCGACGATCAAGCACCTGGAGCAGCTGGCGACCTTCCCCACCGCCCGCGAGCTGGTCGAGCACGCGCGCGGCCGCGAGGTCTACCCGATCGAGCCCCGCGTGGTGGGCGGAGGAGAGACCGCGCGGGTCGTGTTGCCCGGTGAGCCCGGCTACGAGCGCGAGGGCTCCGAGACGTGACCGGGTCGCTCCCGCCCGACGTCCAGGCCGTCTTCGAGCGTTTCATCACGACGGAGTACACGACGCTCGACGCCCGCGGCAGGCCCATCACCTGGCCGGTGACGCCCTACTACACGCCGGGCGGTCCCTGCATCGACGTGACCACCGGCATCGGCTACCCCAAGAAGGCCAACGACGCGCGCGCCGACCCGCATGTGGCGCTGCTGTTCTCCGACCCGACCGGCAGCGGGATCGAGCGCGCGCCCGCGGTCCTCGTGCAGGGCGCTGCGGAGGTGGACGATCGCGACCTGCAGGCCAACCGGGAGCGCTACGAGCGCGAGTCGGTCGTCAAGCTGCCGGCCACGAGGGAGCTGCTGCCGCCCAAGCCGCTTCGCCGCTTCTTCTCCTGGTACTTCGCGCGCGTATACGTGCACGTGCGCCCCGAGCGCGTGTACGTGTGGCCCGAGGGCGACCTCAGCCGCGAGCCCGAGCTCTACGGATCGCACATCGAGGAGGTGCGGTCAGGCCACTCCGAGGAGCCAGAGCCGCGCCATGCCGGACCCGAGGGCGGCGGGCCGGCCTGGGACGCGCGCATGGACGAGCTGGGGGAGCGCTACCGGCATGGCGTCCTGTCCTTCGTCGCGCCCGACGGGTTCCCGTTCTCGGTTCGCGTGCCCGTCGCGGTCGATCGCGCGTCGCGCCTGGTGCGCTTCGAGCAGGAGCCGCTCGGCGCCCCGCTCCAGGCCGGCCTGGCCTGCCTCACGGCGCACGACCACGCGCCCGACTTCAGCTGGCAGCGCAACTTCCAGATCCGCGGCGACCTGCAGCGCGAGGGCGACGCGTGGGTCCTTCACCCGCACCGCTACGTAGGCGGCTTCGAGCTCCCGCCGGTCTCGGCGCTCCAGCGCTACCGGCTCAACCTCAACAAGGTCATGCGCTACCGGCGCATCGCGCGCCGCGAGATGGCGGCGCGCGCCAAGCGCGGGTAGGCTCGACCCCATGCCGCCGGCACAGGGGCTCACCGTCGCCGTGACCGGCCCCACGGGCGACATCGGCAAGGCGTTCATCCGCTCGCTGGAGCGCTCGCGTGACGTGCGGCGGGTGATCGGCATGGCCCGCCGACCCTTCGACCCCGCCGCCGAGGGCTGGCGCAAGACCGAGTACCGCCGCGGCGACGTCCTGGACCGCGCGTCGGTCGAAGAGCTCGTCGTGGGTGCCGACGTCGTCGTGCACCTCGCCTTCATCATCCTCGGCAGCGCCGACGAGAGCCACCGCATCAACCTCGAGGGCTCGCGCAACGTGTTCGAGGCCGCGATCGCCGCGCGAGCCAAGCGGCTCGTGTACGCCTCCTCGGTATCGGCCTACGGCTTTCACCCCGACAACCCGCAGCCGCTCACCGAGGACGTCCCGCCCCGGGGGTCGGACCGCTTCTACTACTCGGCCCACAAGGCCGAGCTCGAGACTCTGCTCTCAGACCTGCTGCGCGAAGGCGATACGGACGCCTACCTGTTCCGGCCGTGCATCGTCGCTGGGCCGCAGGCCACCACGTTCATCGACGCGATCCCCTACCTCCAGCTCTCCGAGCGGATGCCCGCGCCGGTGCGCCGCGTGCTGGAGGGACTGCCCGTGCTAAAGCCGGTGATCCCGGACCCCGGCGTGCCCTTCCAGCTCGTCCACCACGACGACGTGGCCACCGCGCTGCGAGCGGGCGTGCTGGGCCGCGGAGACCCGGGCGCCTACAACCTCGCCGCCAGCGGCGAGATCACCTTCTCCGACGTCGCGGACACCCTGGGCTGGTACACACTTCCGCTGCCCGAGGTCGCCGGCCAGGCCGCGGCCGAGCTGGTCGCCCGTGCCCCGCGAGTGCCGCCCGCCCTGCAGTGGCTGCACGCGGTCCGCGTCCCCGTGCTGATGGACACGACCAAGGCACGCCGCGAGCTGCGCTGGCGCCCGCGCCACGACGCGCGCGAGATCCTCCAGGAAACCGTCGCCGCCACGCGCGCCGAGCCGTCGGGGCACTAGGCGGGCGGCGCTCTCGAACGGCAGCGACGAGGGAGAGGGAGGGGTGGGTCGAATAGCCGGCGCAGTGCGTATCCGGTTGGCTCAGGTTGCCTAGGCGGCGTGGGTTGTGATGTCGGTGTAGGTGCTGGGGCGGTGTTGGGTGCTGAGGCCGAGCAGGGTCTGGAAGGCGGCCATCGGGGTCTTGCGGCGGTTGTGG
>JBBQNQ010000102.1:0-8344 GCA_038330095.1 Solirubrobacterales bacterium | reverse complement strand
GCCGCCGCCGGCAAGCCGCGCCGCTATGTCGATCAGCCGTGGGAGCGCGAGGTGTACACACGCGGCTGCCCGGTCGGCGTCGCGCCGCCGGGCGTGATGACGTCGTTCGGGAGCGCGCTGCGCGCTCCGGTTGGCCGCATCCACTGGGCGGGCACCGAGACGGCGGACGTGTGGAACGGCTACATGGACGGCGCGATCCGCTCCGGCCGGCGCGCCGCCAAGGAGGTGCTCGCGGGTGAGGTGGTCAAGCGCGCAAACGTTGCCTGACGCGGCACTAATCTAGGCGCGCAGCTCGATCGGGGCGTCTTCGAAGTGGGTGATGCGCTGGAGCTCGGCGACCCGGTCGACTATCTCTTCGCGGGTCAGCTCCTGGACGCGCTCGGTGCCGAACTGCTCGACGTTGAAGGAGGCGATCGCCGTCCCGTAGGCCATCGCCCGGCGCAGGAGCGCACCGGTGGGCTCCTCGTCGGGGTGGGCGGCGAGGTAGCCCACGAAGCCGCCGGCGAACGAGTCGCCGGCGCCCGTCGGGTCGACAACGCTCTCCAGCGGATAGGCCGGCAGCGCGAAGAACCCCTCCTCGTTGATCAGCGCGGCTCCATAGCGGCCCTGTTTGGCGACCACCACGCGCGGGCCGAGCTCCATGACCTTGCGCGCGGCGACGAGCAGGCTGGGCTCGCCGGTCAGCATCCGCAGCTCGTCGTCGTTGAGCATCAGGCAGTCCACGCCCTTGATGGTCTCCAGCAGCGACTCGCGCGCGACGTCGATCCAGAGGTTCATCGAGTCCATCGCCACGAAGCGCGCGCCGGGGCACTGCTCGCGCACCTCGCGCTGGAGGTCGGGCTGGATGTTGGCCAGGAACAGGAGGTCGGCCGCGCGCGATTGCGCCGACAGCTTGGGCTGGAAGTCGCCGAACACGTTGAGCTGGGTGTCATGCGTGTGCCGGACGTTCACGTCGTACTCGTACTCGCCAGACCAGAAGAAGGTCCT
Source organism: Solirubrobacterales bacterium (assembly GCA_038330095.1). Classification (GTDB taxonomy): domain Bacteria; phylum Actinomycetota; class Thermoleophilia; order Solirubrobacterales; family Solirubrobacteraceae; genus JBBPZA01. Next base: position 7,357 of record JBBQNQ010000102.1, on the reverse strand, counting down.
GCCCCCCTCCACGTGCTCGATGTCCTCGGTGTTGACTCCACGGCTGCGCAGCACGCCGTACTCCTCCTCGCCGAAGTCGTCGCCGACGGGCCCAACGACCCGCACGTCGGCGAAGAACGACGCGGCCAGCGCGAAGTGGACGGCAGAGCCGCCGAGCATGCGGTCGCGCTCCCCCCAGGGGGTCTTGACCGCGTCGAACGCGATGGAGCCGACGACCGTGACACTCATGGCGGCGCGGAAGGCTAGCGGCCTGTCAAGGACGGCGTCGGCCGTTCGAGGTAGATCGGGCTCGACAGCGCCTCGACGGCGCCGGCGCCGCGCATGAGCTGGAGGCGATAGCGCCCCGGGCCCGTGGCGGGGAAGCTGAACTTGGCTCCGGCGCGGGCGACCGGGAACGAGCGCAGCACCTTTCCGTTCTTGACGACGACCAGGCTCCTCGGCCCGTCGGCGGGGTCGGCGCCCAGCACCCTCGCCGTGAAGGTGGCCGCATCCGCGCGCAGCGTGTCGCCCATGATCGCCTTGCGCCTGATCCCCGGCGCGCGGGCCTGCAGGCGCAGGTCCGGTCCGTCGTTGCCCAGCAGCTTGACGTAGGTGTGGCCTGCCTTGACCCCCTCCTTGATCCCGTCCTCGGAGAGGTCGTCGGCGTACACGACGGTCGTCGCCTGTCCGATCGGAGTCTGGGTCCCGGGGCTCTCCGGCGTGCCGGCGTGGTGGGAGTCGCTGGATCCCACAGCAGCGATCTTCTCGCCGCGGGCCAGAGCGCTCTCGTAGAAGTCGATCGCGGTCAACACGAAGGGGCTCGGCGCCAGCGTGTCGCCGCTGCCGAAGGCCGCCGGCCCGGTCGCGATCTCGATCGCGTCGACCAGCCCGTAGTTGGTCTCCTTGGCGCTGTAGTCCCACGGGCAGCCGCGGCACAGCAGCCTGAACGCCGGATTGGAGGAGGGGAAGATCGTCGGGTGGTTGATCTGTGTCCAGCCGCCCGCGGCGCGGACGTCGCGCAGGATCGCGCTCGCCGGGCGCGCGCGCCGGACCTTGACCAGCGAACCGTCGGCCCGGCGCGCGTACAGCGTTCCGGTGCGGTAGTCCACGAGCCGCGCGGAGACCTGGTTATTGGTGTGGCCGCGGTAGGTGATCTCCTCGCTGCCCCGCGCGATCAGCTTGCCCCGGTAGTCGGGCTGGTAGCGGCCGATCTCACCCCACGCGACGTCGGTCACGTAGTCGGTCAGGGTGATGAAGTCCAGCCCCGCGCCGCCTGCGGCGAGCGATCGGAAGGCGTAGTCGAAGCTCTCGCGCATCGTCGCGTCGCCCAGCGCCGAGTTCTCCGCGTGGACGTGCAGGTCTCCCGCGTACCACCCGGGTTTCGCGCGCGCCGGAGCGGAGTCGTAGCGCGCGGGCCGGTAGGGCTTCGCGGTGAACGCCCCGCTGCGCCGTAGCTCGATCTCCAGGCGCCAGCGCACCTTGCCGTCCGGGCTTCCCTGCGCGCGTGTCACCACACCGGCTACCCCGAGCTCCGCCGACCAGCGCCCGGGCCTGATCGGCCCGGGGCGGAAGCCGCGCGTGGTCCTCCCGGGCACGTAGCCCTTCGGATCGGCGCGGTAGCGCGCCTCGCTTGAGAACCCCTGCTCGGAGAGCGCGACGTCAGGATGGCTGGAGCCGCCCCAGCCGCGGAACTCCCGCACGCCCGCGAAGCGATCCCCCTTGCGCAGCGGCGTGTAGAGCCCGAGGTCCAGCGTGTTGCGGGCGGCGCCCGTCGCCGCCGGGGGCTGGTCGTAGCAGTACTTCACGCGCACCTGCGTCGTCCCCTTCGGGACGCGGAAGGGCACGAGCACGTAGCTCCCCTGCCGGGACTGGTCGAACTCGCCGGAGATCACCTTCGTCGGCTTGATCGCGTCGCCCCCCGTGCAGCCGGTGGGGCCCAGGTCGGCGCTCGCGGTCGGGGCCGGCGCCAGCGTCACAACGGCGGCGACAGCCGCGGCGAGCGGGGCTCTGAGCGGCGCGCTCATGCCGCCGCGCGCCCGGCCCACACGTCGGGTTCGCGGCCGGCCCACGGATGGGCCTCCTCGAGTTGGGCCGCGACCCGCAGCAGCAGATCTTCGGCACCGTAAGGGGCTATGAGCTGCACTCCGATCGGCAGGCCGTCCGGGCTCACGTGCAGCGGGAGCGAGATCGCCGGTTGGCCGGTGAGGTTCGCCATCGCGGTGAAGGTCGCGATCGGGGTCGCTCGGACGATGGGCATGAGCGGATTCTCGGGATCGGGCGCATACTCGCCGATGCGGGTCGGGGGCTCGCCCATCGTGGGGGTCAGGAGCAGGTCGAAGCGCTCGTGCCACGCCGCGGCGGCCCGGCCGGCGCGCTGGTGGACCTCCAGCGCGCGCAGGTAGGTGGCCGCCGAGTGTCCCCGGCCCACCTCGGCGAGCGCCCAGGTGCAGGCCTCGACGTCCTGCGGACCGACGGTCCGGCCGGTGCGCCGCTCCCACCAGTCGATGGACCAGGCGACCCCGGCGCTCCAGCGCACCAGGAAGGTCTGGACGAACTCCGGGTCGTCGATCTCGCTCATGCGGTCCTCCTCGACGCCGTGGCCGAGGGACTCGAGCAGCTCGGCCGTCTGGACCGTGGCGTCGACCACCACGGGATGCGCCTCGAACTGGCCGCCCGGCGGTGTCGTCATCAGCCCGACACGCAGGCGGCCGGGGTCCACCCCCAACTCCTCCGCGAAGGGCCGGGCCACCGGAGGAGCGGCATAGGGGTCGCCCGGTCCCGGGCCGGCGATCGCGTCGAGGATCGCGGCGCTGTCGCGCACGGAGCGGCACACCACGTGGTCGTTCACCAGCCCGCTCATGATGTCCCCGAACTCGGGCGCCATGCTGACGCGACCGCGGCTCGGCTTCAGGCCGACCAGCCCGCACGACGACGCGGGTATGCGGATCGACCCGCCGCCGTCGTTGGCGTGGCCGACCGCCACCATGCCGCTCGCCACCGCGGCCGCCGAGCCGCCGCTGGAGCCGCCCGTCGAGTGGTCGGTGTCCCACGGATTGCGGGTAGGGCCGTAGGCCTCGGGCTCGGTCGTCGGCAGGATGCCCAGCTCGGGAGTGTTGGTCTTGCCGACGAGCACGAAGCCGGCCTCGCGAAAGCGACGGACGAGCAGCGTGTCCTCGTCCTCGGTCCAGCCGATCTCCTTGGCCCACTGCATCCCCTCGTGGAAGGGATCGCCCGCCGAGTGCGGCCCGAGGTCCTTGATCACCATCGGCACGCCGCGGAACGGTCCCTCGGGCAGCTCGCCGGCGGCCGCGCCGCGCGCCTTGTCGAACAGCGGGTGGATCACCGCGTTGAGCTGCGGGTTGAGCGCCTCGATGCGCTCGATCGCCGCCTCGACCAGCTCGGCCGGCGACGCCTTCCCGGCCCGCACCAGCTTGGCCTGCTCCGTCGCGTCCATCCGTGCCAGGTCTTCCGGGGACACTTCACCCTCCCTCGTCGTCGCCTGGAGCGACCCTACCGCTAGGCTCACCCGCCGATGCGCGCGATCCAGATAAAGGAGTTCGGCGGGCCCGAGGTGCTCGACCTCGTCGACCTCCCCGTGCCCGAGCCGGCGGAGGGCGAGGTGCTGATCCGCGTCTCGCGCGCGGGGATGAACTTTGCCGACACCCACCAGCGCCACAACAACTACATCGCCGAGGCGTCGCTGCCGCTGATCCCCGGCACCGAGGTCGCGGGAGTGCGGGAGGACACCGGCGAGCGCGTGGTGGCCCTCTGCGGGACGGGTGGCTACGCGCAGTTCGCCACGGCGCCCGCCGCGCTGAGCTTTCCGATCCCGGACGAGGTCGACGACGGCCAGGCCCTCGCGCTGCTCGTCCAGGGCCTGACCGCGTTCCACCTCTACCGCACCTCCGCGCAGATCCGCCCGGGGGAGTCGGTCGTCGTCCACGCGGCTGCCGGGGGCGTGGGCTCGCTGGCCGTGCAGCTGGGCAAGCCGATGGGTGCCGGCCGGGTGATCGCCACGGCGTCGACGGAGGACAAGCGCTCGCTCGCCCTAGACCTCGGCGCGGACGCCGCGGTCGACGCGGTCCCCGAGGACATGGCCGACCGGCTCGTCCGGGCCAACCTCGGCGAGCCCGTCGACGTGGTGCTCGAGATGGCCGGCGGTGAGGTCTTCGAGCAGTCGATGAAGGCGCTCGCGCCCTTTGGGCGGTGTGTGACCTACGGGATCGCCTCCCGCGAGCAGAACGAGGTCCGCACGGGGTCGCTGATGCGCCGCTCGCGCGCTGTCGTCGGGTTCTGGATCCAGCACTGCCTCGGGCGCCCCGCAATGGTCGACGAGGCGCTCGCGGATCTCTTCGGGCGCGTGCGCTCGGGGGCGCTGCGCGTGGTGGTGGGCGCGACCTACGCACTCTCCGATGCTGCCCGAGCGCAGGTGGACCTCGCCGAGCGACGCACCACCGGCAAGCTCCTGCTGGATCCGGCGGCATGAACGCGTTCGCCGAGCTCGGCCTCGCCGAGCCCCTGCTGCAGGCGCTCAAGGACGTGGGCTACGAGACGCCCAGCCCCATCCAGGTGCAGACGATCCCGTCGCTGCTCGAGGGCCGTGACGTCATCGGCCAGGCCCAGACGGGCACCGGCAAGACAGCGGCCTTCGGGCTCCCGCTGCTCCAGTACGTCGACGCGGACGATCCCTCCGTCCAGGCGCTGGTGCTCACCCCGACGCGCGAGCTGTGCATCCAGGTCACCCAGGCGATCCGCGCCTACGGCGCGCGCAAGGGGGTACAGGTCGTGGCCGTGTTCGGCGGCGCGCCGATCCGTACCCAGCAGGCGCAGCTCAAGGGCGCGCAGGTCGTGGTCGGGACGGTCGGCCGCGTGCTCGACCTCATCTCGCGGCACTCGCTCATGCTGCACTCCTGCCGCTACCTGGTGCTCGACGAAGCCGACGAGATGCTCGACCTGGGCTTCCTGGAGGACGTCGAGCGCATCCTTCAGCTCACTCCCGGCAGTCGTCAGACCGCGCTCTTCTCGGCCACGATCCCTCGTGAGATCCGCGGCCTGGCCGACCGCTACCTGCTCGACCCCGTCACCGTGAAGGTCAAGGCCGCGACCCTGACCATCGACACCGTCGAGCAGTTCCGGCTGGAGGTCGAGCTGCGCGCGAAGACCGACGCTCTGGTGCGCGTGCTCAAGGCCGAGCGCCCGCGCCAGGCGATCGTCTTCGTGCGCACGAAGATCCGCTGCGACCAGCTCTACCGGGTCCTGCGCGACAAGGGGATGGACGTCAAGGCGCTGCACGGCGACATGAGCCAGGGCTCGCGCGACGGGGTGATGATCTCCTTCAAGGACGGCCGCGTGCAGCTGCTGGTGGCCACCGACGTCGCCGCGCGCGGGCTCGATATCTCGACGGTCACCCACATCATCAACTACGACGTCCCGACCTCCCCCGACGTCTACGTGCACCGCATCGGGCGCACGGGTCGCGTCGGGCGCTCGGGGCGGGCCATCACGTTCGTCGAGCCGCGCCAGCAGCGCGAGCTCGCAGCGCTGGAGAGCAACGCCAACACGACGCTCGCCCCGTGGACGGAGGGCGCACACGTCGCGCCGGCTCCCGTACAGGAGCGCCCCCGCCGCCACGGCAAGCCGCACGTCGCCCGCAACGGCGACGAGCGCCAGGTCAAGCTCATCGTCAGCGGCGGCCGGGCGCAGGGCCTCGAGGTCGCCGATCTCGTCCAAGCCATAACCGGCGCCGCCGGCCTCGACGGCGAAGCCGTCCGAAACGTGCGCGTGCTCGAGCGCTTCGCCTTCCTCGAGGTGCCGGCGGCGGACGCCGAGCGCGTGATCGAGGCGGTGGACGGGACCGAGGTCCGAGGCTTTCGCTTACGCCTGGAGCCGGCGCGCGGGTAATCAGCTCCGAGTCGAGGTGAAGGCCTGAACGGCGTCGGGCGACGGGGGAGGAGGGGGCCGGCGCCAGCGGCGAGGGCGTCCGCCGTCGCGAGATCGACGGTGAGCCGAATAATTCGGTAGTGGGTCAGTTTGAATCGAGCAGCGCGGCGATCTCAAGCAGCGTCCACTTGTGATCGGCTACGCCTGCCGCGACGGCCGGAGTGGTCTTGAGCGTCTGGTGGACCCGCGCGAAGTTGTAGTGCATGTAGTGGAGCGCCACGGCGTGCGACAGGTTCTCGACCTTCTTTGAGAAGGCGTTGGTCAACCGGGTAAAGCGACGCATCCCCATCCGCATCGTGAGGTTCTGTCGCTCGACGTAGGAAGTTGAGATCCGCTCGGGGTCGGGGTCGCCGGTGATCGTCCGGGCCTCGATGCCGGTGCAGACGTTGGGGCTGTACTTCCGCTCCTGGTGCGTCTGTCCTTCGGGCGGTCCGTAGAGCTTGTGGAGCATCGCGTAGTCCACGTCGAGCCCGAACGCACCATCGACAGCCGTGAGGTAGGGCCGGTGCCCGTCCGTGGTGAGCTGGACGCGATGGTCGAGCCGGCGCGCGAGGTCGTGCATGAACACGCTCGCGTCGTCCACGGTGCGCTCGCCGACGAGCCACGTTGGGACGATCTTCGTGTCGGCGCAGAGAGCCGTCCAGGTCCACACGTCGCCATAGCCGAACGTGCCCTGGTGCTCCTGCGGAACGTTCTTCGCCTTCGAGTAGCAGTAGGCCCAGATCTCGTCGCACTGGATCGTCGTGCACGGAAGGCCGCGCATCGCCTGGTCTTGGTAGTCGGTGCAGGCGTGCCCGAGATCGACTAGGAGCTTCGTGACCGTGTTCTTTGCCGCGCCGGTCATGCGGACGGTGGCGCGGATGGAGTTGCCCTCGACCAGCGAGCCGATGATCTGGGCGCGACGCTCGGTGGCCAGCCTGTTCATACTGACCATTATGCTTGAGCCACCGGACGGAACTCCGTGGCGCTCTGGTACCATTCCAAAACAAGTAAAGGGCGAGATCTTCCCCCGTCGCCACGAGTTGGATCCCGCCCCCGCCCGCCGTGCACAGCGGACTCGGCCGTCGCTTACAAACGCGATTGTGGCCTAAAGCGCGTCCTCCTTAGGGTCCAGCAAGGACTCACGGGAGGCAAGTTTGTAGCCCAGCTTGAGATCGTTGACGAGCCTCTCGTCCTTGACGAGTCGCCGCATCGACTGGCGCAGAGCCTCGATATTGATGGGGATGCCGGCAGCGTGGAAGGCATCGCGCACCTGCGCGGGCCGGACCCACTCATGCTCCATGCGGACGATCATGTCGTGCACCTGATCGCGGGAGATCTTGACGTTACGCGACGACCCGTTCGCCTCAGCCTCTCGCGCGGCCGTGATCTTGGACTGGGCGAGCGCCTCGTCGAGGAGCATCTCCTCGAACTTGAGGCGGTTGTCCTGCTCGTGCAG
>JBBQNQ010000101.1:0-8426 GCA_038330095.1 Solirubrobacterales bacterium | reverse complement strand
CACAGGAGCGCGACAGCCGCCCCGCGGCCTCTGGCTAGCCTCCATCCCTGTGCAGGTCTCACAGACCGACTTTCAGACGTTCGCGATCGGCTTCGATCGCCGCGACCGCGACGCGCTACATGCCCTCTGGGACGAGGTGCTCGACTCCGAGCAGTGGTCGCACGGCGAGATGAACCGGCGCTTCGAGGAGGCGTGGGGTGAGTGGGCCGGGCTTGGAGCGGTCGCGCTGGGCTCCTGGACCGGCGGAGCGCTCGCCGCGCTGGAGTTCGCAGGCGTCCGCGGAGAGGCGGTCCTGTGCCCCTCCAACACCTTCATGGCCACCCCGCTGGCCATCCTCGCCGCCGGTGGAAAGCCGGTGTTCGTCGACTGTGACCGCGAGGACCTCTGCGCATCGCTGCAGGACATCGAGGCCAAGATTGCCCGTCACCGCCCGCGCGCGTGCTTCCTCGTGCACATCGGCGGGCACCTGGCCTTCGCCAGCGAGGCGATCGCGCAACTGTGCCGCGACGAGGGCGTCTTCCTGCTCGAAGACTGCGCGCACGCCCATGGCGCTTCGTGGAACGGCCGCAAGCCGGGCTCGTTCGGCGATGCCGGCGTGTTCTCGTTCTACGCGACCAAGACGGTCTCCACCGGCGAGGGCGGGCTGCTGGTGTCGCGCCACCGTGAGTTGCTCGACTTCGCGCGCGCCTATCGCGACTACGGAAAGCCCGACCACCGTGTCGCGGGCCTCAACTTCCGCATGAGCGAATTCACCGCTGCACTGGGCGTAATCCAGGCAAATCGGCTTGACGACATCGTCACCTGGAAGAATGAGGTCGCGCGGGAGGTCCTGGACCCGGCCCACCCCAGCCGCCTGCGCCTGCCCGACGGCATGACCTCAGGCTTGTACAAGTACATCGTCTTCGAGCAGCTCGAGCGCTCGACCGGCCGGGTCTACGACCAGCCGTGCCACCGGATCATGCAAACCGACGACCACCTCCCGTCCACCGACTGGGTCGCCCAGAACCACTCGTGCGTCCCGCTCTACTACCGCCCCGAGGCGGCGTCCGCATGAGCCGTGTCCTGGTCACCGGCGGCGCCGGCTTCATCGGCTCACACGTGGTCGACCGCTTGCGGGCCGCCGGCCACCGACCGGTGATCTTCGACGTGCGCCCCTCCCCCTTCCACGACGACGTCGAGACGATCGTCGGCGACGTCCGAGATCCCGAGGCCGTCCGGGCGGCGATGCGCCGCGTCGACGCGGTCGCCCATCTCGCCGCCGCCGCCGACGTCGGCGAGGTCGCGAAGGATCCCATCGCCTCCGAGCAGCTCAACTGCCGCGGCACGGTGAACGTCCTGGAGGCCGCGCGCTCCGAGTGCGTGGACCGCGTCCTCTACGCCTCGACGATCTGGGTCTACTCAGACGTCAAGGAGGACAGCGCCGACGAGGAGACGCTGCTCCCTGCGCCCGCCCACCTGTACACCGCCACGAAGCTCGCCGGCGAGCTCTACTGCCGCTCCTACGGCGAGCTCTACGGCGTCAACACGACCATCCTGCGCTTCGGCATCCCCTACGGGCCGCGGGCCCGCGAGGCGGCCGTCGTCCCGACCTTCGTGCGCAAGGCGATGGCCGGCGAGCCGCTGACCGTGGCCGGAGGAGGCACCCAGGCGCGGCGCTTCGTATACGTGGAGGACCTCGCCGAGGGCGTGGTCCGGGCACTTGCGCCGGGTGCAGAGAACCGGACCTTCAACCTCGTCGGCGAGCAGGACGTGACGATTCGCGAGGTCGCCGCCACGGTCGGCGAGGTCGTCGGGAACACCGAGATCGTCGAGGTCGACGGGCGCAACGGCGACTTCCGGGGCGCAGAGGTCAGTGGCCGGCGGGCCGCCGAGGAGCTCGGCTGGCGGCCCGAGACCTCGTTCGGCGACGGCGTGCGCCAGTACGTCGCGTGGATCCGCGAGCAGGATGCGGCGCCCGCGCCGGCGCCGGCGCGGGCGACCGAGCCGCGCGCGGCCCTTGCCCTCCAGCCTGCCGCCGTTCTCACGCGCGCTCGCGCCATCCTCACCGCCCGCCGGTTCGCCCTCGCCACCGTGGGCGCGATCGCCGGAGCGCTCACTGCCGCCTTCACCCGCACCGACGCGTTCGAGGACCCGCCCAAGCTCTTGAGCATGTTGCTCCTGACCTTGATCCCGATCGCGCTCGTGGCCGGCATCAACTGGAACCGCGACCGCCGCGACGCGTCGGTGGTCTGCGCGGCGCTGGTGGTCGGAGCGCTCTTCGCGCTGACCTGGGATTGGAGCCTCGACGTCGTCCACCTCACTAGCCGGCACCCCAACCTCAGCCTCGTGCTCGTGCTCCTCGCGGGCTACGGGCTCTTTGCCCGCAGGCGTCGCCGGCGCACCGCGGGCGCCTGACCTCTCTCTCCCCCGTCAGAGCCCGGTGCTGCGCAACCCGAGGCGGCCAAGCTCGTCGAGCAACAGCGGAACCGCGGCGGCCGTCCGCCGCCACGACCCTGCGACGCTGTAGTGGTCGGCGTCGTGCAGCAGGACCACGTCACCCGGCGCCAGCCCGCGGCCGGCCAGGGCGGCGATTCCCTCGGGCGTGGCCCGGCGCGTCCAATCGCGCCCCCAGCGCGACCACAGGATCGGGAGCCAGCCTCGCCGTCGCGCGATCGCCAGGCCCGCGGGGCTGAAGATCCCGTAGGGCGGGCGGTAGAGGGTCGGCGTCGCCCCCGTGGCGTCGGCGATCGTGGCGTGGCCGCGGTCGAGGTCGCGCGCAAGGACACGCGGCGGCATCCGCAGCAGATTGCGATGCCGGTCGCCGTGCAGCGCGATCGTATGGCCCGCCGCGGCCGTGCGCGCGGCGAGCTGCGGCCAGCGGCGGACCTGCTCGCCCACGAAGAAGAAGGTGGCACGCGCGCCCGCGGCACCGAGCGCCTCCAGGACGGCGGGCGTGCCCTCGGGATGGGGCCCGTCGTCGAAGGTCAGCGCGACCTCCGGCTGGCCGTCCGGCAGCGTCCGGGCGATGCCCAGTGAACGGCAGAGCCCGGGGAGGAGCGGCGCCGCCGCGGGAAGGCTCCACGCGGCCCCGGCGGCGGTCGCGACGGCTGCTGCGCGCTGAGCTCGCACGGGGACGATCGTCGCACGCGGCGGGACGCACGTGACCGCCGGACTGCTGATCGCCCTCGCCGCCGCGTGCTGCTACGAGCTCGGCTACGTCCTGCAGGCCTTCGAGGCGCGCGACATCGACAGCAGCCAGCCCGAGTCCGGCCCGCTGCTGTCGCGGCTTCTGCGGCGCCGGCGCTGGCTAGCCGGGTCGGCGCTCGCGCTGGCCGGCGCGGGCCTCCAGGTGCTGGCCTTGACCCGCGCGCCGCTGACCCTGGTCCAGCCCACACTCGCCCTCGGGCTCGTGCTACTCGTGATCCTGGCCCGGATCTTCCTGCACGAGAACGCCGGCCGGCTCGAGCTCGCGGGCGTCGCCGCGGTGGTCGCCGGCGTGGCGGTCACGGCGCTCGCCTCACCGCCGGCGGGCGACCACTCATCCCCCGGGAAGGGGCTCGCGTTCGTGCTCATCGGCCTCGGCTCGGTCGCCGTGCTCCCCACCGTGCTCCGCGGGCGGCTCGCCGACCCGCGGCCCCAGGTCTTGGCGGCGGCGGCCGGCGACGCGTGGGCGGCGATCGCGTTGAAGCTGCTCGCCGACGCCGCCGAGCGTGGAGCCTGGGTCGTGGCCGGGGCGTGGGCGATCGGGGCCGGGCTGGCGGGCGTGGTGGCCCTCAACTCGGAGATGACTGCCCTTCAGCGCATTGCCGCCACCCGCGTGGCGCCGGTGGTGCTCGCCGCGCAGGTGGTCGTCCCGGTGGTCACCGCCGCGCTGGTGCTCGGCGAGGGCTGGGGCGACACGCCGCTCAACGGCTGGCTGCTCGCCGCCTCGATCGCCACCGTCACGGGCGGGGCGATCGCGCTCGGCGCCTCGCGCCCCGTCGCCCAGCTTCGCGTGCGCTAGCGGCCGGCGCCCGGGTGACTAGTGAGCGCAACCCCGTGCGGCGCTCGCCAGCACGATCTCGGCGGCCGAGGGCAGGCGCGCGAAGGAGTCGTCCGGCGCACGCCGGTGGCTCAGGGCGAGGCGAAGGGCTGCCACGAGCTCGCGGCGGTCGCGGGCGACCTGCGCCATGCCGAGCTCCGTGTACGCGCGGTTGTTGGCGCGGATGTGGCCTCGGCCCCAGCCGAAGGAGATCGTCGGGCAGCCGTAGACGAGGGCCTCGAGCACGGTGAGGCCGGCGGTCGAGTGCACGAGCGCGTCCGCGCCGGCGAAGAGGTCGGGCATCTGCGTGGTGAAGCCGAGCACCGTCACGCGGGGCTCAGCGGCGAAGCGCGCGCTCATGCGGCCCAGCTTCTCCTCGTTGCGACCGCAGAGCGCCACGACGATCGTCCCGTCGATCGCTAGGGCCTCCTCGACGGCGCCGGTGAGGTCTCCCACCGCCCAGCCGCCGCCCGAGACGACCACGAGCTTGGGCTCGAGCGGCAGGCCGAGCGCGCGCCGTCCCTGATCGCGGTCGCGCGGCGTGGCGAAGGCGGGGTCGTTCAGGCCGCGCACCGCGACGACCTGCGTTCCCGGCCCGCCGATCGCGCGCACCTCGGGGGCGGACTCGGGGTGGGTGATGAGGTGGACGTCGATCCCCGGATGGGCCCAGTAGCGCAGCCCGGCAAGGTCGGTGATGGCGGAAACGACCGGCACCTGCAGGCGGCCGCGGCGGCGCAGCCACCCCAGGACCTCGGTGCTACCGGGGTAGGTCGAGACCACCACATCCGGTCGCTCGCGGGCGATGAGCTCGAGCAGGCCCGGCCCACCGAGGGCGGTGCCCAGGCCGGCGAACAGCTGCGGTACCCCCGGCACCCGGGTCACCAGCATGTACGAGAAGTCGAACAGCCAGTCGCGCCAGCCCACGTCGATCAGCGACCCGCCGAGCACGACGCGCTCGCAGATGGTGCCCATCGCGTGCAGGCCGTCGGCGATCACCGCGCGGGTGCCGTCGCCGCGATCGTGCAACTCGTCCGCGAGGAACCGTGCCGGCAGATCGTGACCTTCGCCGATCGACGCGCTGAGGATGAGCACGCGGGGTGCGGCCGCGTCGGGGCCTAGGCGTCGCGGCGGCACCGGGCACTTATACCGAGCTGTCGAGGCCGGGCCCGTGGACCTCAAGGGTCGTGCCCCGGCCGTCGATAGTCGGTAGATGGCAAGGCGTGCCCGGCACACCGAGGCCCGAGCGGTGGTGATGGACGGCGCCTACTCCGGCGCAGACCTCGAGCTGGGTCGCCGCGGCTCGTCCGCGATCGCGATCGTCGCGGGTGGTCTCTCGCTGATGCTGTTCGCGTTCGCGCCCCCGACGCACGGGGTGGGACCCGCGGGCTGGGCGATCGGCGGGCTGCTCGTATTCGCCACGTTGCTTCCCGGGCTCGCGCTGACCCGGCCGGGGACGACGACGAGCTTTCGCCGGCTGGCCGTCCTGCAGTGGAGCGGGCTGGCGGCGCTCACGGCCCTGGTGTGGCTCACCGGCGGCCGCGACTCTCCGCAGATCGCGCTGATCGTCTTGTGGATGGTGGCGGTCGCGGCGCTGCACCCGGCGCGCCAAACGGCCCTCTACGTCGGCGTCGCCGCCCTTGCCACCGCTGCGCCACTGGCCTATGACGGCACCACTCTCTCGGGCGCGGGGGAGGTGCTGGCGCGGCTGGTCCCCTGGATCTTCCTGGCCGGAGTGGCCAACAACTTCATGTCCGGCGTCCGCCGCGACCGGCTCGACCGCGAGCGCAGCTCGCTCGGGGCGGCGGAGCTGGCCCGCGTCGACCAGCTCACCGGCCTGGGCAACCGCCGGGCGTTCGACGAGACGCTGCGGTCGATGGTCGACCGCTCGCGCGACACGGGCGCGCCGGTGAGCGTGCTGGTCGCCGACATCCACCGCTTCAAGACGATCAACGACAGCTTCGGGCACATCGTGGGCGACCGCTGCCTGCAGGAGGTCGCGGCCACCCTGAGCGACTCGACGCGCCGCGTGGACCGCACGTACCGGTGGGGCGGCGACGAGTTCGCGGTGCTGCTCCCCAGCGCCACCCACGAGGACGCCGAAGCGCTCGCGGCGCGCGTCGGCGAGGCGGTCGAAAGGCGCTGCACCGATCCCGAGGGCACCGGTCTGCAGCTCGGATGCGGCTGCTCGCAGCTGGACTGGGACATGGACGCCGAGGCCCTGCTCGCCGCTGCCGACCTCGACCTCATGACCTACAAGGGAGGGGACACCGGGCAGCGCTTCATTCTCGAGGATGCGGTGTAGTCCGCCGCACGCGCGCCCGCAGGTCGCGCCAGTGCTCGATGATCCGCGCGTGGCGCGAAGCCCCCTGGTCCCCGCCGCGGTGCGCCGGCGCCGCGCCGCCCTCGCGGCAGGGGCGCTGGTCGCGCTCGTCGTGGGCGTCGTCGTGGGGGCGCGCGCGGGCGGGGAGAAGCTTCACTTCCGTCCCGCGGTCGCCTCCACCTTCGCGACCTACGGCGAGCCGCTGGCCTGCGGCGGCACGCTGGAGCCCGGGCAGCAGGGCACCGCGAGCCCGACGCTGCCCTGCGGCACCGTCGTGACCTTCCGCCTCGCCGGGCGGACGACCACCGCCCCCGTCGTCGACCGCGGGCCCTACGTGGCCGGGCGTGACTTCGATCTCACTCCGGCGACCGCGGACGCGCTTGACTTCAACGGACTGGGGACTATCGAGTGGGCGCTTGCGAGCAGGAAGTAAAGTCCGGGCCGGGCATGAGCCAGAGACCGATCGAGCTCATTCACGCTCGCAACCTGATGGCGAGCATCTCCACGCCGGCGTTCCTGGTGGACGGGGAGGCGACGCTGGTGTTCTACAACGACGCGGCCGGCTCGCTCCTGGGCCGGCGCTTCGAGGAGACCGGGCCACTTCCCGCCGACCGCTGGGGGCAGGAGTTCGGCCCTGTTGACCCCGGGGGCGGTCGCAGCCCGATCGACGAGCTGCCGCTCACCGCCACGCTGCGCCAGGGCCGCCCGGCCCATGCGCGCTTCTGCATCCACGACCACGCCGGCGAGCCGCACGAGATAGACCTCAGCGCGGTCCCGATCGTCGCTTCGGAGTCCGAGGGCTTCCGTGGCGCGATGGCCTTCTTCTGGCGGGTGGCCGACGGACAGGGGGGCTCGCCGTGAAGGTGAAGGTGTGGGGCGCGCGCGGCTCGGTGCCCGCACCCGGCCCCGAGACCATGCGCTACGGCGGCAACACCTCCTGCCTGCAGGTCACGCTCTCCGACGGGACGCCGCTGATCCTCGACGCGGGCACCGGCATCCGCACGCTGGGGCTCGCGTGCCCCGCGCCCATGAACCAGTTCCCGATCCTCCTCACCCACCTGCACCTCGACCACATCCAGGGGCTGCTGTTCTTCGCCCCCTCCTTCCAGCCCGAGAACAACCTGACGATCTGGGGGCCCTCCGCGGGGGAGGCCTCGCTGGAGGACCGCATCGCGCGCTACATCTCGGCGCCGCTGTCGCCGGTCGAGGTGCGCGAGCTGCCCTGCCACGTCTCGTTCCGCGACTCGCCGACGACCGAGTGGGAGATCGGGCCGGCGCGCATCCAGGCCGCCTCGGTGACCCACCGCGGGCCGACGCTCGGCTACCGCATCACCGACGGGGACGAGTCGCTGTGCTACATCCCCGACCACGAGCCGGTGCTCGGAGGGCCGCTGGACGAGTGCGACCCCGAGTGGATCTCGGGCTTCGAGCTCGCCCAGGGAGTCGACCTGCTCGTGCACGACTGCCAGTACCGCGACGAGGAGTACCCCACGCACGTCGGCTGGGGGCACTCCTCGATCACCGACGCGCTGCACTTCTGCCGCCGCGTAGAGGCCCGCAACGTCCTGCTCTTCCATCACGACCCGCTGCACTCCGACGAGATGCTCGACGCTGTCGGCGAGCTTGCCGCCGAGTACTGGAGCGACCACGGTGGCGACCCCTCAGTGCTCACCATGGCGGTCGAGGGAGCCGAGCTCGAGGTGACCGGGGCGGCGCTCAGCCCTCGTCCAGGCTGACCAGACGGCGCTCGAGCGCCCAGCGCGAAAGCTCGTGCCGGCTTGAGAGCTGCAGCTTTCGCAGCACGGCCGAGACGTGGGCCTCGACGGTCTTGGCGCTGATGCCCAGGCGGTGGGCGACCTCCTTGTACATGTAGCCGCGGGCGATGAGTCGCAGCACCTCGCGCTCGCGCTCGGTGAGCTGGTCGTAGGCCGGATCGGCGGTGGGACCGGCGCTCGCGGGCGTGTCGGCGAAGGCGTCGAGGACGAAGCCGGCCAGCCGGGGCGAGAAGACCGCGTCGCCGTCGCGGACGCGGGCCACCGCGGCGGCCAGGTCCGGCCCGGAGATCGACTTCGTCACGTAGCCTCGTGCCCCGGCGCGGACGACGGC
>JBBQNQ010000100.1:0-8436 GCA_038330095.1 Solirubrobacterales bacterium | reverse complement strand
CTGCTCACCTATCACGCGATCGAGGGGCACAGCCTCCGCCCGCTGATCTACGGACGTGCGCTGAAGCTGTCGGCGCTGGCGGTGCTAATCGCGATCCTGCTCGGCGCCGAGGTCGCCGGCATCCTCGGAGCCCTTGCGGGGATCCCCGTCGCCGGGGCGATCCAGGTCATCGTCGCCGAGCTCCTCGAGCAGCGCGAGGCCGGCCGAGCTCCAGCAGACGCGAGCTCGAGCCCGGCGCCATAGCCTCGCCAGACGACCAGCCCGTCGCGCGCGCCGACCAGAGCGGCTTCGTGGCCTCCCTGGACGCCTACCAGCGGCGGCATCGCTGGCTGGGGTTCCCGCTCGCGGTTATCTACAAGTTTGCCGACGACCAGGGCGGCTACCTGGCGGCGCTCATCACCTACTACGGGTTCCTGTCGCTGTTCCCACTGCTGCTCCTGCTCGTGACCATCCTGGGCTTCGCGCTCCAGGGCGATCCCTCCCTGCAGGCGAAGCTGCTCGACTCGGCGCTGGCACAGTTCCCGGTCGTGGGCGCCCAGGTGCGCGACAGCGTCCGGGCCCCGTCGGGCAGCGACACCGGGCTGGCGGTCGGCATCTTGGTGACGATTTACGGCAGCCTCGGCGCCGCCCAGGCGATGCAGAACGCGCTCAACAGGGTGTGGGCGGTGCCCCGCAACGTGCGGCCCAACCCGATCATGTCGCGCTTGCGCAGCCTGGTTCTGGTGGTCGTGCTCGGGGCCGCCGTGCTGCTCACCACGGGGCTGTCCGCCGTCACGACGGGAGCGGACGCGCTGGGCGCGACCGTGGGAGGCGGCCTGCGGATCGGCGCGGTCCCGCTGGCGGTGGTCGCGAACATCGGCGTGTTCCTGGTCGCCTTCCGCGTGCTCACCGCGCCCGACGTACCGACGCGGCACCTGCGCCTGGGCGCCATCGTGGCTGCGATCGGCTGGCAGCTCGTGCAGCTCCTGGGCACCTACCTGGTCACACACGCCCTCAAGGGGACCCGTGAGAGCTACGGGGTCTTCGGCCTGGTGCTCGGCCTCATCGCCTGGATCTACGTGCTGGCGCTGGTCACCGTGATCGCGGCTGAGATCAATGTGGTGGCGCGAAGGCGGATGTGGCCCCGCTCGCTGCTCACCCCCTTCACCGACCGGGTGCAGCTCACCTCGGCGGACGAGCGCGCATACACGTCGTACGCGGAGGCCGAGCGCCACAAGGGCTTCGAGACCGTCGACGTGGGCTTTGAGCCCTCGCCACACGAAGACTCGAACGAGGAGTCGACGCCTCGCGACGATGGGGTCGACTAGTGCTGTGACGCGTTCTCTCCCAGCGCCCGCTCGACGGCCTCGGCCAGCTGCGCCGGCGCGCCTGGTGCGTGGGCCAGGAACAGCGAGGGCTCGGTGAGCTCGACCTCGAGCACCTGCGGCGCGCCGCGGTCGCCCTCGACGAGGTCGATGCGCGCGTAGAGGAGGGTGCCGAGGCGCGCGTGAAGGTGGTCGACCACCGCGTCGGCCGCCGCGCGCTCGGCGCCGGTGGGCTCGCGGGGCGAGATGTCCTCGGTCGCGAACAGTCCCGCGGTGACGTCGTCGCGGCCGAGCGGGCGGCCGCCAGGGCGCAGGAGCGCGCCCTTGCGGACCGCGTGCGAGTACTCGCCGCCCAGGTAGAGCAGCGCGCTCTCACCGCGCGCGTCGACCGAGGCGACGTAGGGCTGGACCATGGCCATGCGGCCGGCCTCCAGCAGCGCGGTCAGGTGCCCGTGGGCCGCGCGGTGGCCCTCCGGGCCGAAGCGTGCCGTGTCGCGCGATCCCGCCGAGACCACCGGCTTGACGACCACCTCGCCGAGCAAAGGCGGGCGAGGCCCGCCGGGCTCCACGAAGGCGGTGGGAACGACCGGAAGGCCGGCCTCGGCCAGGTCGTCCAGGTAGCGCTTGTCGGTGTTCCAGCGCAGCACCGCGCCGGGGTTGCGCAAGCGCGGTACGCCATCCGCCCACGCCAGGAAGGCGTCGCGCTTGGCGATGTAATCCCAGGTCGATCGCACGACGACCAGGGCGGCGGCCTCCCAGTCCACACCGGGGTCGTCCCACACCTCGAAGCGCGCCTCGATACCGCGCTGCGCCAGCGCCGAGGGCAGGAGCCGCTCGTCCTCGTCGCCCCGCGGCAGCAGCGCGCAGGTGGCGAGCAGCACCAGGGGGTCAGGCACGCCGCTCGGGGCACATGCGGCGTAACGCGCACGCACGGCATCGGGGGCGCTGGGCGTGGCAGGTCCGCCGGCCGTGACGCAGGAGGTTGATGTGGAGCTCGAGCTCGGCGCCCGGCGGGGTCAGAGCGGTCATGGCGTCGTGGAGCTCCTCGGCGCCGGCGCGCGGGCGCAGCAGGTGCAGGCGGCCGGCCACCCGTCCGACATGGGTGTCGACGGGCACGTCGCGCAGGCCGTAGGCGAAGAGCAGCACGCAGGCGGCCGTCTTGCGCCCGACGCCGGGGAGCGCGGTCAGGTACGCGCGCCCCGCCTCGACCGGGGCGTCGGCGAGCCAGTCGAGGTCCAGTGGGTCGATCGCCTGGAGCATCTGCTGGATGCGCACCGACTTCACCCGCGAGATCCCACCGGGCCGGATCGCCTCCTCGACCTCCTCGACGGGCACGTCGCGCACCGCCTCCCAACTGGGGAACCGCTCGCGCAGACGCAGGTAGGCGACGTCGCGGTTGCGGTCGTTGGTGCTCTGGGAGAGGACGGTGAGGACGAGCTCGTCCAGCGGCCGGTGGTGGGGCGGGCGCAGCGGAACCCCGTAGACCGCCTGAAGGCGCTCGCGGATGCGCCCCACGCGAGCAGCGGAGGGACGCGTCCAGGGGACCGCGCTCACGCCAGCGCTCCCCACCGCTCCGTCGCCCGTGCCGACTCGGCGACCGCCTCGGGCAGCGCCGCGGCAAGGGCCGTCGGCTCATAGCCCGAGCGCTGCAGCGCGGCCAGGAGGGTGCCGGTGAGCACGTCGCCGGCACCCGTCGTGTTGACCACCTGGGCCCGGCGGCCGGGGACATCGGCGGTGGCGGCTCCGCGCAGGACGGCGCCCTCGGCGCCGAGGGTCACCACCGCCGCGCGCGCGCCGGCCGCGACCAGGGCCTGCGCCGCAGCCGCCGGGTCCGAGCGACCGGTGAGCAGCTCGGCCTCCGCGCGGTTGGTGCGGACGAGCAGCGCTCCCTGCAGGCACTCGCGGCACGCGGCCACCGCGGCCTCGGCCGAGGGCCAGCGGTGCAGGCGCAGGTTGGGATCGAAGGCGATCGGCAGGCCGCGCGCGAGGGCGCGTTCGCGGGCAGCGAGCGTGAGCCCGCGCTCGTCCTCGACCACCAGCGTGTTGGAGGAGAAGAAGAACGCGTCGGAGCGGTCGACGGCTTCCGAGAGCGAACCGGCCAGCGCGCGGACGGTCGCCGCGATGCCCTCGCCGTAGATCAGGAAGCCGGGCTCACCGCCCGGATCGACCGTCACGAAGGCGATCGGCGTCCGCAGGCCCTCGACGAGCGCGAACCAGCGCACGTCGACCCCCTCCGCCTCGAGGCGCGCGCGCAGCCAGCGCCCCCACGGATCGTCGCCCGCGCCACCGCCCAGCGCCACCTCGCCACCGCGCCGCGTCGCGGCGACCGCCGCGTTGGCCACCGCGCCGCCGAAGTGCGGCACGAACGCGTCGGCCTCCTCCAGATCGCGCACCGGACGCTCGCAGATGAAGTCGACGATCGCCTCCCCGAGGAACAGCGCGGACACGGTGCGGACAGTACCCTCGCTCAGCCGTGCGGGCGATCGTCGACCACACCGAGGACGTCGACGGGATCCCGATCCACTGGTGGCAGGCGCCCGGGAGCGGCGCGCCCGTCCTCTACGTACACGGGGTCCCCGACAGCTCGGATACCTGGGTGCCCTTCCTCGAGCGCGGCGGCGGCCTGGCGGTCGACCTGCCCGGCTTCGGGCGATCGGCCAAGCGCGGCGACCTCGACTTCTCGATCGCGGGCTACGACCGCTTCCTCGAGGGTTTCCTCGCCCACGTCGGCGTGGACCGACTGCGCCTGGTGATCCACGACTGGGGTGCGGCGGCGCTCGCCTTCGCCCAGCGCTTCCCCGCACGCATCGAACGACTGGTGGTGGTCGACGCCGTGCCCCTGCTGCCCGGCTTCCGCTGGCACCGCGTCGCACGGGCGTGGCGTATGCCGGGGGTCGGCGAGGTGCTCATGGGGGCGACGAGCCGGCGCACCCTGCGACTCGCCGCGCGCAGCGGCGGCGGGATGCCCGAAGCGCTCGTCGACGAGATCTGGAAGCACTTCGACGCGGGGACCCAGCGGGCGATCCTGCGCCTCTACCGAAGCGCGCCGCCGGCGGTCCTGGCGCGGGCGGGCGAGCACCTGAGCGCGATCCATGCCCCCGCGCTCGTCCTCTACGGCGAGCACGATCCCTACATCGACGCGCATCGCTTCGCTCCCGCCTACGCGCGCGCACTGGGCGGCCAGGCCGAGCACGAGGTGGTCGGGGGAGCCGGCCACTGGCCGTGGATCGACCGGCCAGAGCTCGTCGACCGGATCGTCGACTTCGCGACGGCGTGAGCGCCCGGCGCGTCCCACGCGCGCTCGAGCCCGTGCTCGTCGCGGTGGGGATCGCCGTGGCCTACCTGCTCGTCGCGCCGCCCAGCGCCGACCTCGCCGCCCAGGAGTACCGCGTCGCGCTCGTGGACAGCGACGGCTTGTCGGTGTGGGACGGCGGCTGGTACGGCGGACACCACACCCCGGGCTACAGCGTCCTCTTCCCACCGTTGGGCGCGCTGCTCGGGGCACGCGCGGTCGGGGCTCTCGCCGCCGTCGCCGCGGCCGGGCTCTTCGCGCTGCTCGTGCAGAGCCGGTGGGGAGACAGCGCGCGAGCGGGCTCGCTGTGGCTCGGGGCGGGCGTCGCAGCGTGGCTGTTCACCGGCCGCCTGACCTTCCTCCTGGGCGTTGCGGTGGCCCTCGGCGCGCTGCTCGCCGCCCAGCGCGGCCGGAGAGCGCTCGCGCTGGTTCTCGCTGTCCTGACCGCTCTGGCCAGCCCTGTCGCAGCGCTGTTCCTCGCGCTTGGGGGAGTCGCGTGGACGGTGGATTCACAGCACCGGGCCCGGGGCGTGGCCCTCGCCGCCGCCGCCTTCGCGCCGATCCTCCTGCTCGCGCTCGCCTTCCCCGAAGGAGGCTCGCATCCGTTTCCGGTTCGCTACCTGCTGCCGGTCCTCGGCCTCGCCGCGGGCGGGCTCGCGCTTCTGCCCCGCGAGGAGGGGGCGCTGCGCGCCGGGCTCGTCCTCTACGCGCTGGGCGCGATCGCGGCGGCGGCGATCGACACGCCGGTCGGGGGCAACGTCACCCGGCTGGGAGCGCTGTTCGCCGGCCCCGTGCTCCTGTGCGCACTCGCCGGCCGCCGGCCGGCGTGGCTGCTCGCCGCGGGCGCACTCCCGCTCGCCTGCTGGCAGCTCTACCCGCCGGTGCGTGACACGGCGCGCGCCTCGAACGATCCTTCCGTGCACCGTGCCTACCACCAGCCGCTGATCGCCGAGCTGCGCCGGCTCGGCGGACCACCCGGCCGCGTGGAGGTCCCGCCCCTGCGCAACCACGGCGAGGCGCGCTGGGTGGCGCCCTCGTTCCCGCTCGCGCGCGGCTGGGAGCGCCAGCTCGACACGCGCTACGCCGAGCTCTTCTACGCCCCGGGACTCACCCCGGCCCGCTACCGGGCGTGGTTCGACGACAACGCAGTGCGCTGGGTCGCGCTCCCCGACGCGACCCTCGACGGCGCCGCCAGGCGTGAGGCCGCGCTCGTCCGCGCCAACCCCTCCTTCCTGCGCGAGGTGTGGCGCAACCGCCACTGGCGCCTGTACGCCGTGCGCCGCCCGCGGCCACTCGCCTCAGGGCCGCTTCGCGCGCTCGAGCTGACCCGCACGAGCGTCACGCTGCGCGCACGCGACGCCGGGTCGGGAGTCGTTCGCGTCCGTCCGTCGCCCTATTGGGCGGTGGTCGAGGGTGCCGGCTGCGTCGCGCGGGAGGGCGACTGGCTGCGGGTGACGGCACGCCGCCCCGGGACTCTGCGCGTGGCGATCCGCTTCGCGCCGCGACGCGTGGTGCAGCGCGGCGCCCGCTGCACGTAGTGGGGATAACCGCATTTCGCGGTCCCTTTAGGAGTCGTTAGCATATGCGCGCCCCATGCCTCCCCTCCTGGCCAAGCTCCAGGCCCGGATGCTGCCGCGTGGCTGGCTAGACGCTCTCCGCCAGCTCGTGCTGTTTGCCGGTGCCTACTACCTCTACCGGATCGTCCGGGGAATCGCCGACGGACGGACGGTGGACGCCTATGCCCACGCGCGCGACATCATGTCGATCGAGCGCGGGCTGCACATCTTCGCCGAGCCCAGCGTGCAGGCATGGGCGAGCAGCAAGTCGTGGATCATCGACTCCGCGAGCTGGATGTACGTGAACTCGCACTTCACGCTCACCATCTCCTCGCTCGTGTTCATCTACCTGTTCCGCAACCCGTCCTTCTACTTCATCCGGAACATGTTCTGCATAGCCATGGGGATCGCGCTCGTGGGCTACTTCGCCTTCCCCACCGCCCCACCGCGGTTCTTCCCGGAGTGGGGCTTCCAGGACTCGGTCGCCCAGTTCACCGGCCTCGCGCCCGACAACGGCTCGGTCTCCGAGCTCTTCAACCCGTTCGCTGCAGTGCCCTCGATGCACGTGTGCTTCGCGCTGATGCTCGGGCTCTCGTTCGTGCGCCTCGTCGAGTCCGTGTGGCTCAAGGCGCTGTGGGCGACCTACCCGCTCATCGTCACCTTCGTCGTCATCGCCACCGGCAACCACTGGTGGATCGACGCTTTCCTCGGCGGCTTCACCGCCGCAGTCTCCGCCGTCGCCGCGCACTGGCTGCTCGCGAGGGTCAGGCCGGAGGCCTGGGCCTTCACACGAACGGCCGAGGCAACGGCCTGATGGCGTCCCGCGCCCCGCGCCGGGCGCGGGAGCCGAGAGACCGCAGCGCGCGCAGGCCGTCGGGCCTCGCCGGCGGGCAGGACGTGACCGCGCTCATGCGCACGCGGCTCATCGAGTCGCGGCTGACCCCGAACGCGATCTCGCTCACCGGCTTCGCGCTGAACCTGGTGGCCGCCGTGCTGGTCTGGGAGCGGTACTTCTTCCTCGGGGGCGTCGCGTTCGTCGTCGGTTCGGTGATGGACACGCTCGACGGCCGGTACTCGCGCATGTCCGGCAAGGGAACACCGTTCGGGGCCTTCCTGGACTCCACGCTGGACCGCATCGAGGAGGGGATCGTCCTGTGCGCGGTGGGCGCCTACTTCGCCGACCGCGGAGACCAGACCGCCGTCGCCGCCGTGGTCGCCGCGGTCCTGTTCTCGCTCATGGTCTCCTACACTCGTGCTCGGGCCGAGGCGCTCGGAGTCGAGTGCAAGGTCGGGATCGCCAACCGGGCGGTCCGGGTGGTCATCCTCTCCGTCGGGTTGCTGTTCGCCAAGGGAGCGGGGCTGGGCGACTTCGAGCTGCTGGAACCGGCGGTCTACGTGCTCGCCGGGCTCTCCATCATCACCACCTTCCAGCGAATCTTCCACGTCCGCCGCGAGCTCAAGGCCCTCGCCGCCGCGTAAGCCGGTGTAACCGGGGGGCCTTCGCAGGGGTTCTTCCTGCGCCGGGTCGACTGTCCGAAAGGAACCAAGAGTGACGAGCAACGGAAAGACCAACGGGAAGGCGTCTGCCAACGGCGCCCCGCGCTATCAGGCGGACAAGGTCCGCGTGGCCATCATCGGGGTGGGCAACTGCGCGTCCTCCTTCGTGCAGGGCGTCCGGTACTACCGCGACGCCGACCCGGCCGAGCCGGTGCCCGGGCTGATGCACGTCGACCTCGGCGGCTACCACGTCCGCGACATCGAATTCTCCGCCGCATTCGACATCGACGCCGACAAGGTCGGCAAGGATCTGTCGCAGGCCATCTGGTCGGGGCAGAACAACACGCTCAAGTTCTCAGACGTCCCCGAGCTGGGCGTCGAGGTCCATCGCGGCATGACCCACGACGGCCTGGGCAAGTACCTCAAGGAGAAGATCACCAAGGCGTCGGGCCCGACCGACGACATCGTCGGGATCCTGCGCGACACCAAGACCGACGTCGTCGTCTCCTACCTGCCCGTCGGCTCCGAGCAGGCCACCAAGTGGTACGTCGAGCAGGTCCTCGAGGCGGGCTGCGGTTTCGTGAACTGCATCCCGGTGTTCATCGCCCGCGAGCAGTACTGGAACGACCGCTTCGTCAAGGCAGGCCTGCCGATCGTCGGCGACGACATCAAGTCCCAGGTCGGCGCGACGATCGTGCACCGCAACCTCGCCCGCCTGTTCCACGACCGCGGCGTGAAGATGCTGCGCACCTCGCAGCTCAACGTCGGCGGCAACATGGACTTCTAC
>JBBQNQ010000099.1:0-8726 GCA_038330095.1 Solirubrobacterales bacterium | reverse complement strand
ACGTGGGCCTCGACGGTCTTGGCGCTGATGCCCAGGCGGTGCGCGACCTCCTTGTACATGTAGCCGCGGGCGATCAGCCGCAGCACCTCGCGCTCGCGCGCGGTGAGCTGGTCGTAGGCCGGGTCGCCGCTGGGACCGGCGCTCGCGGGCGTCTCGGCGAAGGCGTCGAGGACGAAGCCGGCCAGCCGCGGCGAGAAGACCGCGTCGCCGCCCGCGACGCGGCGGACCGCGTCGGCGAGCTCGGGGCCGGAGATCGTCTTGGTCACGTAGCCGCGCGCGCCGGCGCGGATGACGCGGATGACGTCCTGCGGGTCGTCGGAGACGCTGAGCGCCAGGAAGCGCACGCCGGGGTGCTCGGGCGCGGCGCGCCGGATCACCTCGACGCCGCCGCCGCCCGGCATGTGCACGTCGAGCAGCACGACGTCGGGCTCGGCGCGGGCGATCAGCGCCACGGCGTCGTCGACCGTCGCGGCGTCGCCGGCGACCTCGACGTGCTCGTGAAGCTCGCTGCGCACGCCGGCGCGGAAGAGGCCGTGGTCGTCGACGATCACGACTCGCGGTCGGTCGGTCATCGGCGCTCCATGGTCAGCTCGACCTCGGTGCCCATTCCGGGCGCGGACTCGACGCGCGCCCGACCGCGGTGGCGCTCCATGCGCCCGACGATCGACTCGCGCACCCCGCGGCGGTCGGAGGGCACGGCGGCCGGGTCAAAGCCGGCGCCGCGGTCGCGCACGAAGGCGCTCACGGCTCCGTCGGCGACCTCGGCGTAGAGGTCGACCTTGTCGGTGCCGGCGAAGCGGGCGGCGTTGATCAGCGCTTCGCGGGCGGCCTGGACGAGGGCCGTCAGGCGGTCGTCCAGCGGGCAGTCGCCGACCGTCACCACCTCGACCTCGACGCCGTGCAGCTCCTCCACCTCCTGGGCGGCGGCGCGCAGCGCGGCGGCCAGCGAGGCGGTCGGCGCGGCTTGTGTCTCGCCGCTGAGCCAGTGGCGAAGCTCGCGCTCCTGGCGGCGGGCGAGCGTGCCGACGGTGCGCGGCTCGCCCGCCCGGCGCTGGATGAGCGCGAGCGTCTGCAGGACGGAGTCGTGCAGGTGGGCGGCGACCTCGGCGCGCTCCTGGGAACGGATGCGCTCGGCTCGCTCGGCGGCGAGCGAGCGGCCCTGGCGGACCATCCACGGCCCGAAGACCAGCGCGATCACGACGACCACCACGACGATCCCCACGAGGGCCTGGCGAAGCGCGTGGAGCGTTCCCGTGGCCTGGAGGAAGACCAGCGCGCCGCCGATGATCAGCGCCGCGCCCGCGACGCCGCCGGGCAGCGACCCTGCCTCCTGCGGTGGCGCGGGTGCAGCGGGGGCCGGGCCGGTGGGGGCCGGCTCGCGGGCGGGGGACGCGGTGCTCGAGGACGCCAGCCGCCGGCCGCCCGCCCCCCAGGCCTGCCGGGCCACGAGCGCGAGCCCCGACGAAGTGAGGACGAGCGGCCACACGATCGCGTCTCCCGGCCACACCCCGAGCCGCCGCAGGACCAGCAGGCCGGCGAAGACGAGCAGCGCGATGCCGGCGGCCTCGCGCCAGGCACCGTCGTGCAGGGCGCGCATGGCCAGCCGCCCGTCGCGCAGCGCCGCCGCGCCCGGCGGACCGCCCGGTGCGCCGCGCGCGGGCACGAGCGCCCACGCGAGCACGTAGACCGCGACTCCCGCCCCGCCGAAGGCGGCGAGCACGCCGAACCCGATCCGGAAGGCGAGCGGGTCCACGCCGAGGTACTCGCCCAGGCCGGCGCACACCCCGCCGGCGTAGCCCCGCGCCGGAAGGCGATACAGCCGCGCGGGACGCTGCCTGGCCGGCGCCCCGCGCGGCGGCGCCGGCGAGCCCGCGGCGCCCGGGGCCTGCGATGCGGCGCTGGGCTCGGTGCTCATCGTCGTGGCCATGTTCGCACGGGCGCCGACGGCCGCCCCGCGCGGCGCGGGCGTCAGGGCCGGCGCCGGCGGCGGATGCCGCTGGCCAGGAGGATCGCCCCGACCGCGGCGAGCAGGGCGGGCCACAGGTAGGCCAGCGACAGGTCGATGACGCTCTCGGAGTCCAGGGCCAGCAGGAGCCCGAGGGCGAAGAGGACGATGCCGCCGACGAGCGAGGTGAGATCGGGCGAGCGGGTCATCGCGGACCTCCCGCGTACACGGCGGCAACCCTGCCGCCCCCCACGGGTGGTCCGAGGCTCCCGGTCTCGCGGTTGGAGACGTCCTGCGGCCGGGGCGCGCCCTGGCCGCGGAAGACGCGGACCTCGCCGAGCCCGACGTGGCCGTCGATCACCAGCCGGCGAGGCGAGGCGCGGCCGGGCCGGCCCGGCGGCGTGTCGACGACCGTTCGCTTGACGTCGGTCCCGTTCCGGTTGCGGCCGAGCAGGCGGACGTTGCCTGCACCGGCGCTTCCCTTGGCCTGCACATGCACGCCGTCGGGCGCGACCACCGTGAGCTCGCCGAGGCCCAGGTCGGCGTTGATCGTGGTCGTGCCTGCGGGCAGCTCCGTGTTGCGCAGGTCGATCCACAGCCGGCCCGCGCCGAGCTCGTAGTCGCGCTTCACCGCGGCGGCGGTCGCCGGCTCGTAGACGCGGTCGCCCGCGCCGGCGGAGAGGTTCACATTCGCGGCGGTGGCGACCCCGAGCACGGCGGCGGTGCCCAGACCGAGCCAGATCAGGGCCGGTGCACCGCCGAACCAGGCGCTGACCACGACCGCGATCCCGGTGACCATCACCGCGCCCGCGATGAACGTCTCCACGCGCAGGTCGTAGGCGCCCGCGGCCAGCAGCAGCCCGGCGCCCCCGACCACCAGCAGGAGCGCGCCGAGCGCTATGCCGGTGGCGCGCCGCCGCCGGCGGCGCCGTGGCGCCGCGGTGGCGGTCGGCGGCTGGAAAGGAGCCGTCGCGGGATCGAGTGGCACGGTCGGCTCCGTCGCCGGGTCGAGCGGGTCGCCGCCCACCGGGGCCGGCCCACTCGTGGGTGACGCAGGCTCGAGCGGATCGCCCGCAAGCGGCGCCGGATCGCTAACGGGCGTGGCGGGCGAGGCCGTTCCCTTGCGCCCCAGGTCCAGCCCCAGCGAGCGGCCTACGTCGGTGTAGCGGAGCAGGAGGTAGGCGCCCCCGGCCAGCAGTGCGAGCGACCAGAGGACGTCGCCGCCCCAGCCGATGCCCAGCGCGTTGATGACCGAGATCGCTCCGATGCCGAGCAGGACGGCGCCGGCGATGATCCACGGACGGTCTCCTCCGCGAAAGCCTCTGCGGAGGATCGGGCCGGCAGCGCCCTCCTCGGGGACGAGCAGCAGCGCGGCGAGGTAGACGATCACGCCGACCCCTCCCGCGAAGAGCAGCGCGACGACCGCGAGCCGGACGATCACCGGGTCGATGCCCAGGTAGTTGCCCAGGCCGCCGCAGACACCGGCGATCCAACGGTCGTCGCGGCTTCGCTCGAGCCTGCGTGGTCTTCCTCCGGGGTCGTATGTGCTGGTCGTCGTGGTCATCGGGGTCACCGCCTGAGTCGGAATCGAATCGTTGCCGGCCCAGCGTGGCGCAGGCGGCACCCGGCGACCATCCGGAATGTCCCCTAGTGGGTCACGGCCGAGGGACGGTTGAGCACCCGCTCGAGCCGGTAGGCGAGCGCCTCGCACGCCAGCTCCTCGGTCACGTTGAGGATCAGGCGCTTGCGTGTCTCCTCGACGAGCTCGACCCCGGCGCGCAGCGCCGCTGGATCTTGTTCGCGCGCGTCGGCGCGCAGGTCCTCCAGGCGGTCGGTGGCGTGGACGAGGTCCTCGGCTCCCCAGGCCACGCAGGCAGCGTCGCGCAACCACAGGCCGGACACGCGCAGGCCGAGGTCGAGCGCCGCCGTCTGCGCGCGCCGGTGGACGCGGCGAACGCGCTCGGCGTGCTCGGTCTCACGCCGGCGGCGATCGCGCTTGGCGACCAGCTCGCGCTCGTCCGCGAACGCCCGGTCGAGCTCCTCGACGGCGGCCGTGCCGCGGCGCGCGGCGCCGGCCAGAAGGTCCTTCCAGGGTCGCCCGGAGAGGTCGCCGTGCAGCGCTCCGCGCGCCAGGCGCTCCGCGGCCTCGCGCAGGGCGCGGCCCTCCGGGCCGGCCAGCTCGCGGGCGCGGCCGCCGTCGCCGAGCGCGAGCCGCGCGCAGGCGTCGGCGCTCGCCGTGTCGATTCCCTCCGCCTCCAGGCGCCGGGCCAGCTCGCCCGGGGGCAGCGGGTCGAAGCGCACGGGCTGGCAGCGGGAGGCGATGGTCTCGAGCACCTCGCCGGGGCGGTCGGTCAGGAGCAGGAGGTGGACGAAGGCGGCCGGCTCCTCAAGCGTCTTGAGCATCCGGTTGGCCGCCTCGTCGTTCATGGTGTCCACGCGCTCGATCACGAACACGCGGCGGCGGGCCTCGAACGGCGTGCGCGCCGCGGCGGCGACGACGGGCTCGTCGATGTCGCCGCGCAGCAGCTCGTGGGCGCCCGAGGGAACGACCCAGGTGAGGTCGGGATGCGAGCGCCGCTGCACCCGCCCCCGGACGCCCTCAGGGTCGGGGGCGCCCTCGGCGAGCAGCGCGGCGGCGAACGCCCCGGCCGCCCCGCGCTTGCCCGTCCCCGACGGGCCGTGGAACAGGTAGGCGTGCGAAGGATGACCCTCGGGCGGCAGCGCGGAGCCGAGCACGGCGCGCGCGTGGGGATGGTGCTCGGTGCCGGCAAGCGTCACGCCCGCCATCGTAGATAGCCTCGCCGCCGGCATGGCCCAGGGAAGGCTCATCACGATCGAGGGCATCGACGGCGCGGGCAAGACGACGCTTGCCGCCGGTCTGGAGCGCGACCTGCGCACCCGCGGCGTCCCGGTGACCGTGCTGCGCGAGCCCGGCAGCGTGCAGATCGCCGAGCGCCTGCGCGAGCTGGTGGTCGACCCCGCGCTCGAGATGGCGCCGCGGGCCGAGGCGCTGGTCTACGCGGCGGCCCGCGCGCAGCTGGTGCACGAGCGGCTCGCGCCGATGCTCGCGCGCGGCGAGTGGGCCTTGCTCGACCGCTTCGTGGACTCCTCGCTCGCCTACCAGGGCGCCGGGCGCCGGCTGGGCGTCGACGCGGTGCGCGCTATCAACGGCTTCGGCACGGGCGGCCTGGGGCCCGACCGCACGCTGCTCCTCGACCTCGACCCGTCGACCGGCCGCGACCGCCAGGGCGGGCGCGCCGCCGCACCCGATCGGCTGGAGCGCGAGGACGCGAGCTTCTTCGAGGCCGTCGCGACCGCCTATCGCGAGCTGGCCGTGGCCGACCCCGTGCGCATCCGCGTGCTCGACGCTACCGCGCCGCCGGACCAGGTCCTCGCGGCGGCCTTCGGCGCGCTCGTGGACCTATTACCCAGCAACCCGTAGGCGGCTCGGCTCTACGATCTTGGGGTGGCGACTGTGGTGGCGACGCCCGACTACTCCTTCGTAATTCCGGTCTATAACGAGCGCGAGACGCTGCACGAGCTCTACCGCCGGCTTGCGGCGGTGATGGAGCGTCTCGACGGCCCGGCCGAGGTCCTGCGGGTGGACGACGGATCCTCCGACGGCAGCAGGGAGATCATGCGCGAGCTCGCCCGGGGCGACGGCCGCGTGCGGATCGTTGCGCTGTCGCGCAACTTCGGGCACCAGATCGCGCTCACGGCGGGCCTCGACCACGCCCGGGGGAACGCCGCCGTCATCCTCGACGCCGATCTCCAGGATCCGCCCGAGGTGGCTCTCGAGCTCGCCGCCCGCTGGCGCGAGGGCTACGACGTCGTCTACGCGATCCGGCAGGGCCGGCCCGGCGAGTCGTGGGCCAAGCGCCGGACGGCGACGCTGTTCTACCGGACGCTCGCCGGGCTGTCTGACCACGAGGTGCAGCCGGAGGTCGGGGACTTCCGGCTCGTCGACCGCCGGGTCATCGACGCCGTCGCGGGCATGCCCGAGCGCCACCGCTACCTGCGCGGGATGGTCGGTTGGGTCGGCTTCGACCAGACCGGCGTGACCTACGTCCGCGAGCCTCGCTTCGCCGGGACCTCGAAGTACCCCTGGGGCAAGATGGTGCGCCTGGCGCAGGACGCCGTGCTCTCCTTCTCCTCGGCCCCCCTGCGCATCGTCCTCAAGCTCGGCTTCGCGATGTCGGTGCTCACCTTCCTGATCGGCGTCTTCGGGCTGGTGGTCAAGATCTCCGGCCTGTATGCGGTCCCGGGATGGGCCTCGATCATCGTGGTCGTGGCCTTCGTGGGCAGTGCGCAGCTGACCGTCCTGGGGATGCTTGGCGAGTACGTCGCGCGGATCTACGACGAGGTCAAGCGACGGCCGCTCTACCTGGTGTCTGAGACCGTCGGCTTCGAGAGCGCGGACGTAGGGCCGGAGATCGGGCAGGCCGCGAGGGGCTGAACCGCCCGCACCACCCACAGCCTCTACGGTCCCCGGATGCGCTTGGCCGGTGGCTGGGGAGCGATGACGGGCACAGCGCGCCGGAGACCGGTGCGCTCGGCTGCCCTGCTGTACGCCGTCCTGGCGATCGTGTTCGTGGGGCCGGCGCTGCTTCCGGGCCGGACGCTCTCCAACTCGGACTCTCTGTACTTCACGGCGCCGTGGGCTGCGTCGCGGCCAGCCGACCTGCAGCGGCCCTCGCAGGTCGCCGACGAGGCCGACTGGGCCCACATGTTCGAGCCCTTCCTGCGTTACAACCGCGAGGAGTTCCCCGGGATCCCGCTGTGGAACCCGTACCTGATGTCGGGGCGCCCGTGGATCGGCAACGCGCAGTCGGGCGTGTTCGCGCCCCTCACCCTGCCCGCCCTCGTGCTGCCCCTCGGCGTGGCGAGCGGGCTGGTCGTCGCGCTGAAGCTGTTCGCCGCCGCCTTCGGCATGTTCCTGCTCGCGCGGTCGATGGGTCTGAGGTGGGCCGGAGCGTTCCTTGCCGGGCTGGTCTTCGCCTTCGCCATGCCGATGGTCTCCTTTCTGCTCGAGAACGTCACCGCCGTGTGGCCACTGCTGCCGTGGCTGCTGCTCGCCACGCGGCTGGTGGTGATGCGCGCCGGGGCGCTGGCGGTCTGGGGCCTGGCCGCGACGGCGGCGGCCGTCTTCCTCAGTGGCCACCCGGAGACGATCGCCCAGGTCTTCGCCGGGGCGACGGCGTTCCTGATCCTCCAGCTGCTTCGCAAGCCCCGCGAGCCCGGCCACAGGGCTGCGGGTTGGGCGGTGGACGTCGGACGCTTCGCGGGCGGCGTGCTGTGGGGGGCGGCGCTCGCCGCCGTCGCGATCGCTCCGTTCGTGGAGCTGCTCCTGCACTCCTCAGACATCGCCGAACGCGGCGTCGCCGTGCATCGCGAGCTGCCCGGCAGCTATTTCTCCACCCTCTTCCTCCCCGACTACTGGGGCCGGGGGACCGGGTTGACCATCGGTGCGCAGGCGCTCGGGCGCTTTCTGTACGCCGGAGCGCTGCCGCTGCTGCTGGCCGCGGTGGCGCTGCTGCGACCCACCGTGGAGCGCGTGGCCTGCGCCGCGTTCGCGATCGCCTGCACGGCCGTGGCCTTCGGGGTGTTCCCGTTCGCCGACGTGGCCAACGTGCTTCCGGGCCTCTCCAAGACCGACAACACGCGGCTGGTCGTCATCGGGCTCCCGGCGCTCGCACTGCTGGCCGGCTGGGGACTGGACGACCTTCGCGCGTCAGTGGTAGTCGCGGACCGTCGTCGCGTCCGCGCAGCGCTGATCTTGGCCGGCGTCCTGCTGTGCGTGCCCCTGAGCTGGCTGGTCGCGGATCGTCTGCCGCTCTCCGAGCTCGGGCGGGGGCTCAGGGTCGCCTGGGGCCTTGCGACGCCGGCCTCGGTCGAAGTGATGCGGCTGGGCTCGCTGGTCCTGTGGCTGACCATGGCGGGCCTCGCGGCAGCGCTCGTGGCACTGCGCCTGCGCGGCCGGATTTCCCCCGCAGCGTTCGGCGCGCTCGCCGTTGCCCTGGTGGTCGTGGACCTGTTCCGCGCCGGGATGGGCTTCAACCCGGCGATCGCGCGCGACCACGCGACGCAGCCGACGACGGGCGCCATCCGCTACCTGCAGTCGCGCAGACCGGCGCGCTTCGTCGCGCTCGGGGAAGCGATGCCCGGCAATCTGGCGATGCGCTACCGCCTCTATGACGCACGCGGCTACGACTTCCCGATCGAGCGTCGCTACCGCCGGCTATGGGTGGCGGCGGTCAATCCCGGCCAGGCCTTCTTCGCCGGCTTCTCGGCACCGCTGCTCTTCAGCCAGGTCACCCCTGAGAGCACCCGCACGCTGGGGATTCTCGGCGTGTCCGACATCATGGTCGCGCCGGGCTCGCCGCCCCCGCGCTCGAAGGATCTGACCCCGGCCTACCGCGGCGCGGACGCCACCGTCTACGCGAATCGCCGCGCGCTCCCCCGGGCGTTCGTGGTCTCCGGGCAACGGGTCGTCAAGGGCGAGGGGGCCGCGCTTGCCGCGCTCCGCGAGCCCGCCTTCGACGCACGCAGCACGGTGATCCGGGAGCGGTCCGGCGCTTCGGCGCCCGCGGGCCCGCCGCCGGGACGGGCCCGGGTGCTCAGCTACGAGCCCGACCGGGTTGTGCTCGCCGCCTCGGCGACGCGGCCGGCGACCGTCGTGCTCTCCGATCTCTACTTCCCCGGCTGGAAGGCCACGGTCGACGGCGCCTCCGTCGACGTCGACCGCGTCGACTACCTGCTCCGCGGCGTCAGCGTGGGCCCC
>JBBQNQ010000098.1:0-8957 GCA_038330095.1 Solirubrobacterales bacterium | reverse complement strand
CAGCAGCGCGGTGTTGGTCGA
The DNA here is from genome assembly GCA_038330095.1 of Solirubrobacterales bacterium. Taxonomy (GTDB): domain Bacteria; phylum Actinomycetota; class Thermoleophilia; order Solirubrobacterales; family Solirubrobacteraceae; genus JBBPZA01. The sequence goes on along the minus strand of JBBQNQ010000098.1, from coordinate 8,936 downwards.
TCCGGTCCGCAGGCTCCCGGAGATCAACAGGAGCCGGCAGCTCACTGCATCGACTCGACGGTCTGCTGGAACGAACGGGTCGTGAAGCAGTTGGGCTCCGCGAACTCCTCGATCGCGAGCGAGGCATCCCACGAGGAGTCGGCCGCTGTGCGCAGCAGCGGCTTGGCCATCTCCAGGGCGTGGGCCGGAAGCGCGGCGATGCGCTCGCACCATCGGTCGGCGGCGGGGAGGAGATCCTCGTGGGCCACGACTTCGTGCACGAGCCCGAGTCGGTGCGCGTCCTGCGCCCCGACGGGCTCACCGGCCGCGTAGAAGGCGAAGGCCCCCTGGTAGCCGAGGCGCCGCGTGAGCGCCCAGCTGGTGCCGACCTCGGGCAGCAGGCCGAGGCGCCCGAAGGCGGGGACCATGACGGCCCGCTCGGAGGCGATGGCGAGATCGCAGGTCAGCGCCCAGGCGAGGCCCACGCCGGCCGCTGGGCCGTTGAGCGCGGCGATGAACGCGGTGTCGCTGCGGGCGATCAGCCGGACGATCCCGCCGAACTCGTAGCGGATCCACCGCCAGATGTCGGTCGAGCCCTCGTCGTCGGAGAGCCGCTCCTCCGCGAGAGCCATCATGCGCAGGTCGCCGCCGGCGCTGAAGCCCCTCCCGGCGCCGGTGAGCACGATGGCGCGGACCGCCGGGTCGGCGGTGAGGTCGTCGAGGGTCTGCCTGAGCTGGATGACGAGCGGCGCGCTCAGAACATTGAGGCGCTCCGGGTCGGCGAGGGTGACGAGCGCCGAGTGCCCTCTTCTCTCGATGTCGACGAGTTTCTCCTCGGCCGACTGGCCCTCCTGCACGAGGCTGGCGTAGATGCTCACTGTCGCTCCTTGAGGGTATTCCAGGCGGCGGTCGCAAACGCCGCCGCGACGGTTTGCGGGACGGTGCGCGCGCGGCCGGCGAGCCAGTGGCGCAGGTACTCCTGGGATGGCCCCAGCCAGAGGGCCTGGACGACGTCGAACGGCAGCTCGCGCGTCGCGCCGTAGTGGACGTGCTGGCGATACCAGGCCATCGCCTCGGCCAGGAACGCGCGGCTCGCTCGCACGACGGCTTCGTCGTCGACGCTGCCGCGCTCGCCGAGCAGGAAGCGCGCGAGCTGCCGGTTGCGTTCGCTCCAGCGCAGGTGATAGCGGACCACCGCCTCGATCCCCCGACGCGCGTCGGTCTCGCCGCGCAGGATGTCGAGGGCACCGGGCTGGTAGCCGGCGAGCCCGTCGAGGTACAGCGCCGTCGCGAGCGCCTGCTTGTCGGGAAAGTGGTGATACAGCGTTCCGACGCTCACGCCCGCGTCCTGGCGCACACGATCCAGCGTCGCGACCAGCGCCCCCTCGTCGCCGAAGCGCGCGAGCGCGGCCGCCAGCAGCCGCTCGCGGGCGGGCAGGGACGTGGTGGCGGCGGAGGTCATTACTAGAGGATTACTCTACTATCCTAGAGGGTTACTCAGCGCTCCTTGCGCGTGCGTGTGCGCTAGATTCTGCGGTTGCGCTATCCATGCCAAGCGAGAAGAGGGGCGATGGCGGGCTGTTGTGGTGTTCGGGGCCGGCTCGTGGCGATGGTCGTGGCGGTAGGAGTACTGGCGGGCGCACCGGGCGCGTATGCGGGGCCCATGCGCATGGTGGGCAAGGGAAGCGCGACCTCGCTAGGGGGAGGGACCGCCAGTTACGCGTATGTCGTTCCCTGCAACGCGGTGGCCGGGTCCGTCCCGCCGTTTGAGATCCGCGTCAGCGGCGGGCGGTTCAACGGGCAGCGCTTCCGGCTGACGAGCGTGAAGTTCACGACGTGCACGGATGATCCCGCCGTGCCTTCGCCGGCCGGCGGCGTCGACACCCAGACCGGAATTGGCTCGCTGTCCGGCCCTGGTGGGCAGCAGCTGGGGATCGGGTGGATATTCGTCGACGGCGGCCCGGGGGGAGCGAACGACTTCGTCTACATCCTCGTCGCGGTACCCCCGCTTCTTGACGATGCCGCCGAGTTCAGGGCAGCGCCGCCGGGCAGGTTCCCGGGCTCCGACCAGGCGACCGGCTTCAACACCGTGGTGGCGGGCTGACGAAACCCGGACTCGAGATCTAGCGCTGGAGTGGCTCGCCGGGCATGCGAACGCCGAAGCGCTCGATCAGGCCCGGGACGCTCTCGAGATCCATGTCGAGCTCGTAGCGCTGACACAGGGCGGCGAGCACTTCGGGGTCGGCTTGCGCGACCCCGCCGAGGTCGACCAGTTCACCGAAGAAGCGCTCGAAGCCGGCGGGCGAGATGATCTCGAGGATCCGGCACGGCTCGTCTGCGGCGTTCCAGAACGTGTGCCACTCGCCGCGCGGCTTGAACACCAGGTCGCCAGGGCCGGCCACGAGCACCTCCTCGCCGAGAAGCGCCCCCATGCGGCCTTCGACGACGTAGCTGTATTCGTCCTCGCGATTGTGGCGGTGAAGCGGCGCCGCGAGCGCGCGTGCCGACATCGGGTGCTCGACGAGTGAGAAGTTGCCGCCCGCCGTCTCGCCGTCGACCATGAAACGCACCCCGATGCTGCCCAGGAACCCTGCGCGCCCGTCGCTCGGTCCGAGCGCCCGTGCCTCGTCCGTCACTGCCATCGGTCTGCCCCCGTTTTCGTCGGACGACGGATGCTGCGCAGCCTATCTGCGATCAGCGCCCGCGATCCACCCTCTGCTCGAGGTTAGACCGCGGGGGTTGCGGGGCGGTCTTCGACCGTCGTCGGCGCGAGCCTGCGCATGTTCGAGACGCTGGTCGCGATGCACCAGACCGCGAGGCTGAGGAAGCCCAGGGGATAGCCGACCCCGAACACGTTGTCGCCGCTCCTGCTGAGGAGGGTGAGGAACGTCAGCAGGAAGAAGGCGCCGCCGGCCAACCCGAGCACCCCGGTCCAGCGGGCGTAAGCGCCGGTACGAAGGATGAGCACTCCGGCGGCGATCAGCATCGCCGCGAACCCGGCGGGAGCGAGCAGGAAGCCGGGAGCCGCCGAGTCTCCGAGCGCGCGAATGACCTGCGGGTTGGCAGTGTGGTTGCTCGCGACGGCGAGCTGGATCACAGCGAGTGTGAGCCCGACGACCCCGGCGATGGCTCCGGCGAACGCCACGTTGGCGACGCGCGCGAACCCACGGGCCTCGGTCTCGGCGGCGCCCAGGACGCTGTGGATGTAGCCGGCGAACCAAAGGAACTCGAAGGCGGCGACGAGGGTGATCAGTGCTGCTGCGCGATTGTTCGACTCGTTGTCCACGGCCCACTTGGTCCAGTCCCGTACTGGATCGTCGAAGTTGGGCGTATCCCCGCCGCTGATCAGGAAGCCGACGACGAGCAGCACCGCGAAGACGATCCCTGACGCGGCCCCAACCCGCTGCCAGCCGATGGGGAAGGGATCGATACGGCCTGCGGTCTCGCGATCTGCGCTCATGGCAGCGGTATTCGAGTGCGGGAGGGCGACTCCTTGCCGCTCTCGACGTCCCAGCCCCTTTACTTAGGACGTCAACCGGCCGGCACGGGATCCTCGCGCATGATGACGGTGTCGACGACCGGGATGATCTCGTCGGCCGGGAGGTCGGCTACCGATGCGTGCTCGCGGATCGCTTGTTCGCTCGAGGCCTGATAGATGCAGACGGTCCCGACGCTGCCACCGCCCTCCTCGAGCACGTAGCTGCGGATCCAGCGAATGTCGTCGGACATCTGCTCGTCGGCGACCTGCTTCGACCGCGCCGCCGCTGCCTCGAGGTCCGCCGGCGACATCCATCCATTGCGCCGCAGGATCACGTAGGTGTTCATCACCCCTCCTTTTTTTGTTGAGCCGACTCTCGCGCGATTGGACCGCACCGTCAAGCCCGGCGGCTGTTGCTGAGAGTTGGGACGTACGGTACGCCCAGAGCGGCGACGTCAGCATCGGCTATCCGGTACTCGGTGACGGCGATCGCGACGTCGTGTTCGTACCGGGCTTCGTCAGTCATATGGAGCCGTTCTGATGGAGCCGTTCTGGGAAGACGTGGCGACCGCGCGCTTCTTCCGGCGCCTGGCCTCCTTCTCGCGGTTGGTCCTCCATGACAAGCGGGAGCAGGGGCTCTCCGACCGCTCGGCCCGGCCGCCCACCCTCGAGGAGACGCGGATGACCTGCGTGCCGTCATGGATGCGGCGGGATCGAGGCGGGCGGCCCTGTTCGGAATCTCCGAGGGAGGGCCGGTGAGTCTCTGTTCGCCGCCACGCATCCAGGGCACACCCGTGCGCTTGTCGCCTATGGCACCTACGCCCGCGTGCTTGCTGCCGCAGACCACCCGACCGGACTCCCGTCCGAGTGGTTCGAGGGGTGGCGGAACGAGATCCTGAGGGACTGGGGCGGCGCGCTGTCGCTGCAGCTGGAGAGCTCGGCGACAGGCGCTGGCGTGATCTCCTGGCCGCCTACGAGTCGCGCGTCGGCCGGCAGCTGCAGCGCTACGGCGGCCGCTTGGTCAAGACGCTCGGCGACGGCGCGCTCGCGGTGTTCGACGGACTCGCGCGGGGCATCCGGTGCGCTCGCGCCATCCGCGACGATGTGGGCGAGCTGGGCCTGGAGCTGCGCGCCGGGCTCCATACGGGGGAGTGCGAGCTCGTGAACGGGGATCTCGCCGGACTCGCGGTGCACATCGGCGCGCGTGTCGGCGCAATCGCCGCACCCGGCGAGGTGCTCGTCTCCGGCACGGTCAAGGATCTCGTCGTGGGCTCCGACCTCCGCCTCGAGGAGCGTGCCACGCGCGAGCTGCGTCGGGTACCCGGGAAATGGGCGCTCTACGCAGTCACGGGCTGATCGCTCCGCCGGGATTGGCAGCGCTGCAGGGAGGCCTACGTGACAAGAGAGCCCATCGATCCCTGCGCGCCCCTCCCGCGGCGTATCGTTGCCAGAAGCCATTGATCAGAGGAGCAAGCGCATGTCGACTATCGAGCAGGGCACCACGACGCCGGGCACCGACGACGCCGCGGCCATCGCGGAGCTGCACGAGGCCGTCAGCCGTCAGCGCGAAGCGTTCCTGACCGACCCCTTCCCGTCCCTCGACGAGCGCCGGGCGCTGCTCGGTGCGCTCGCGGGCATGGTCATGAGCCACCGCTCACAGATCGAGGAGGCGATGAGCGCTGACTTCGGCGTGCACCCGACGCTCGCCACCGACCTGATCGAGGTGCTGGGGGTGGCCGGCCGCGCCGTATACGCGGCGGAGCACCTCGAAGGCTGGATGGCACCCGAGCCCCGCTACTCCGACCCGGCGCTGTACGGCACCGGGCGCGCGTACGTACAGCCCCAGCCCAAGGGTGTGGTGGGGAACATCAGCCCGTGGAACTTCCCGTTCGACCTCTCGGTCGGCCCGCTCGTCGAGATGCTGGCTGCCGGCAACCGCGCGGTGCTGAAGCCCTCCGAGCACACTCCGTCGTGCTCGCAGGTGCTGCGCGACATGATCCGCGCGACATTCGACCGCGACCGTGTGGACGTGGTCGTCGGAGGTCTCGACCTGGCGAAGGCGTTCACGCGCGTGCGCTGGGATCACCTGCTGTACACGGGCAGCCCGGAGATCGGACGCGAGATCGCAAAGGCAGCGGCCGAGCAGCTCGTTCCGGTGACGCTCGAGCTGGGCGGCAAGTGCCCGGCGATCCTCACCGACGACTCGATCGACGCCGAGTCGGTCAAGCAGGTGCTCGGCACGAAGGCGCTGAAGAACGGGCAGATGTGCATCTCGGTCGATTACTGCCTCGTTCCGCGAGCGCGCATGGACGACTTCGCCCGTCTGGCCGTCGAGCACGTACGCGAGAACATGCCCGACTTCTACTCCTCGCAGAACAACACGAGCATCATCACGACCCGTCACCTCGAGCGAATCCAGCGGCTGATCGGGGACGCCCAAACGCGGGGCTGCGACGTGCGACCGCTCGAGGAGGGCGGCGAGATCGACCCCGACACGCGTCAGCTGCCGATGTCCATCGTGCTCGACCCGCCCGATGACCTCGCCCTCATGCAGGAGGAGATCTTCGGCCCGATCCTGCCGGTCAAGGCATACGACGAGCTCGACGACGCCATCGGGCACGTGAACGCAGGCGAGCGTCCGCTCGCGCTGTACGTGTTCTCGAAGGACGAGCGGGTGGCCGGCGACGTGCTGCAGCGCACCACTTCCGGAGGCGCGTGCGTGAACGCAGCCGCGGTGCACGGGGCCCTGCCGTCATTGCCCTTCGGCGGAATCGGACGCAGCGGTTCGGGCCGCCACCATGGCGTCGAGGGCTTTCGCGAGTTCTCCAACCTGCGGGGGGTCTTCGTGCGCGGCGAAGGCGACCTGATCGAGGCGTTTGCGCCTCCGTACGGCGCCACTGCGCAGGCGGTGGTCGGCGCCGCTTTCGAGCAGGCGCAGCAGTGACTTAAGGCGCGGCCAGCGACACTTCGTCGAGGAACCAGCGGGCGTGGATGAGGAGCCGCTCGGGCGGGAACCGAGTGGGGTCGGTCAGGACGAGCCTCGCGTATTCGTCAGAGATGGCTGACAGCACTCGGGCGGTCAGCTCCGCGTCGGGTGACCCGCGGTCACGCAGGAGCGCCGGTCGCACCGCCTGCGCAAGCCCGGCGAGAACCGTGGCACGGCCACGTGCGATGCTCTTGCGCAGGAGCTCGGGGGCGCCCTCCGGTGGCATCAGCACGAGGCGCCAGGTGGTCGGATGGTCGCGAACCGCGTGAAGGTACGTGGTGAGGCTCTCGAGCATCAGCTCTCGCGGAGCGCCCTCGGTCAGGTCGGTGAGCGCGGTCTCTGTGACCTGCGCGAGCGCCCGTGCCATCTCGCGCTCGACGACCGCCTCGAGCAGCCCCGGGAGATCCCCGAAATGCTGGTAGACGATCGCGCGCGAGATTCCCGCCCCGCGCGCGACGGACTCGATGTTGACGGCCTGAAAGCCCTCGCCGGCGACGATCTCCGTCGTCACGTCGAGCAGCTGCTCACGGCGCTCGAGAGCGGTCATCCGGGCGGATGTGCGATTGAGAGACGCCGTCATCGTCAGCTAGGTTACGCTACCGTTAGTCACGGTGCTGTAACTTTCGCGAGTGTAACGACACGACAGGAGCAGAGGCAATGGCGCGCAATTCGACATGAGGCAGCTCGACATCACCAAGACGAACATCGCGGTGCAGGAGCTGATCGAGGTCACCGAGAACCCTCGCCACCGGTATCTCCTCGAAGCCTATGACCGCCACCGCAACCTGGAGCATGCCGGGCGCTTCGAGGAGATCTTCGCCCCCGAGATGACGGTCGAGCACCCCGTCTACCGCTTCAACATGATCGGCCAGCCGCCGATGCAGCTCGAAGGCCGCGAGCAGGTGGAGCCGCTCTACCGCCTCTGGGCCGAGACGAACCAGTGCATCTTCTACAACGAGCGCGAGACCGTGGCCGTCGGCGATTGGATGGTCGTGAGCACAATGGTCGGCTACCAGCAGACGCTGGGTTCCGCCCTCGTCGCGGGCGGGATCGAGGCAGACGAGGATGCGATGTATCTGCTCAGGGGTCGGGTCGCGATGATCTGGCCCTACGACGAGCGGTGTCGCCTGGTCGGCGAGAACGTCTGGGAGTACGACGAGGGCGAGCACGACCTGATCAAGCTCGAACCGGAAGACGTGGTGACCACCGAGCGGGCCGCCGAGCTGCTCGAGCCGCTGATCAAGCCGCTCGCGCCCTTCAACGACGGCCTGCTGCCGGCGGCGACAGGGGTGGCGGCATGAAGGCGGTCGCCTGCCAGAACACGAAGCTCGAGGTCGCCGATCTGCCGGCGCCCGAGCCCGCCAAGGGCCAGGTCGTGCTCGACGTGATCCGTTGCGGGATCTGCGGATCCGACCTGCACGCGCGCCACCACGCCGACCAGGCGGCTGACGTGCTCGCCGAGGCCGGCTACGAGGGCTTCATGCGCTCCGATCAGCGGGTCGTGCTCGGCCACGAGTTCTGCGGCGAGGTCGTCGACTACGGGCCCAAGTCCTCCAAGAAGGTTCCGACGGGCACGCCCGTCGTGGCCCTGCCGCTCGTCAGGCGGGGAGGGGAGGTGCATGCCGTCGGCCTTTCGGCCGCGGCGCCGGGCGCCTATGCCGAGAGCGTCCTGGTCGAGGAGTCGCTCATGTTCCCGCTTCCGAACGGTCTCTCGCCGCAGCTTGGCGTCCTCACCGAGCCGATGGCGATCGGCTGGCACGCCGTCCGGCGCGCCGAGATCAAGAAGGGTGACGTGGCGATCGTGATCGGCTGCGGCCCCGTCGGCTTGGCCGTCATCGCCATGCTCAAGGCTCAGGGCGTACGCACGATCGTCGCGAGCGACTTCTCGCGCGGCCGGCGGGAGCTCGCGACCGTGTGCGGGGCGGACGTCGTCGTCGACCCGAGCGAGGCTTCGCCGTACGACGCGTCCGGAGACCACGGCCACCTGAAGACGGTGCCGGATCTCGCCGAGCTCGGGATCGGCACGATGGAGAAGCTCAGGCGCCTGCCGGTGCCCTGGCACCACGTCATGCGCGCAGCGGAGAGGTTGGGGGTGAAGCCCAAGCACCCAGTGATCTTCGAGTGCGTCGGCGTCCCGGGCATCTCGACGGCGTCATCGCCAGCGCGCCCCTCTTCTCACGCGTCGTCGTGGTCGGGGTGTGCATGGAGCCCGACAGGATCCGCCCGGCGATGGCGATCAACAAGGAGATCGACCTGCGCTTCGTCGTGGGCTACACGCCGTTGGAGTTCCGCGACACCCTTCACATGCTCGCCGACGGCAAGGTGAACGCGGGCCCGATGGTGACCGGGACCGTTGGCCTGTCTGGTGTCGAGAGCGCCTTCGCCGCGCTCGGGGACCCCGAGACTCACGCGAAGATATTGATCGACCCCGCAAGCTCAGGCGGGACGATCTCGGCCAGCGGCTAGAGCCCCATCTGCTTGCCGAGGATCTCC
>JBBQNQ010000097.1:0-9053 GCA_038330095.1 Solirubrobacterales bacterium | reverse complement strand
GCGCGGAAAGTCTGGACGGCCCATCCGCGCACCGTACCCAGGCAACCTGACGTAACCGGATACGCACTGCGACCGCTATTCGACCCACCCCCTTCCTCCCTTCGGCGCTGCCGTTCGCCCTTCCTCCCACGCGTGCGCAGCTTCAGGACCCGAGCGCGGCCTCGATCTCCGCGATCGCCTGCGCGGTCTCGCGGAATACCACCGCGGTCATCCCCAGCGTCCGCGCCGCCTCGCAGTTGAGCTCGATGTCGTCGAGGAACACGCACTCGCGAGCGGAAACCCCCAGCCGCTCCACCGTCAGCTCGTAGATCTCCGGCTCAGGCTTGCGCATGCCCACGAACGCCGAGTCCACGATCACCCCGAAGATGTCGTCAACCGGCAGCATCGCCCGCCAGCGCGGCTCCCATTCGCGCACGTTGTTGGTGAGCAGGCCCATCACGTAGCCCCGGTCGCGTAGGTCGCCCATGTAGGAGATCAGCTCGTCATTGGGGTGCAGGTGCGCCCAGTAGCGATCGGAGAAGTCGTGCAGCGCGACCGTGCGCCCGACCTCCTCGCTCACTGCCCGCTGGAGCCGCGCGATGAAGTCCGGCTCGCTCATGTGGCCCTTCTCGAGCTCGTAGAGCGGGTGGGCGCCGTCCTGCTCGGCGATCCGCGCGAGCGCGTTGCCCAGCGCCTCGGCCGGAATGCCGGAGTCCTCCTGCACGCGCGCGAAGGCGTGGAAGAGCGGCGTGGTCAGGACCCCGCCGAAGTCCGACACGACCGCCCGTATCGGGGTCACGTGCGGCGCAGGATGTCGTAGCGGCCGACCGCCGGTCGCCCAGCGAAGGTCCAGGCGAAGAACGCACAGTCCAGGCGCAGGCGCCCGAGCTCCAGGGACGTCCCGCACAGGACCTCGCCCGAGGCGCGGCGCGGGTAGTCGTCGTCCTCGCCCTCCCACAGCTCGAGCCCGGCGCGCCGCTGGCGGCCGGCGCCGTCGTAGGTCGTCGACAGCCGCGCATCGGCGAGCTCCCGGGGGGCGAGCCCGTCGTCGGCCGGCTCGGCCAGCAGCGCGGAGACCGCCTCCTCGGCGTGGCCCTTGGCCCGCGAAGGGCGGGCGGCGGCGAGCGTGAGCCCGCCTTCCTCGCCCAGCCAGATCGACAGCGCCCGCGTCAGCTCGATACGGCCCCAGTCCGGCGCGCCCCACGCGTGCCCCCGCTGGCCCGGGCAGGCGACGCGATGCTCGACGCCCCCGGCGCGCACCGTCCCCTCGACCATGCACAGCTGCTCGTAGCCGTCGCTGGCGGCCAGCTCGCCGGCCGGGTCGCCCCCCGCCAAGGACAGCGGCGGGCCGAGCGCGCGGACGTCGAGGTCGAAGCCGCCCTCCTCGCCCTGAAAGCGCGCGCGCCAGCGCGCCAGCCGCTCGACGGTCTCGATCCCCAGCCCCGAGAGCTCCTCGGGCGCGTACCCCGGCTCGGCGACCTCGACTCCGCCCGTCACGTGTGCCGCCGCCACCTCGGGCCCGGAGAAGAGCAGCGCCAGGGCGCTCGCGCGGATCGGCGAGCCGGGGGAGAGGCCCACGCGAACGAGCCCGTAGAGCTGCGCCGCCGAATCGCCGAAGGAGACCGTGACCGCGTCGCTGAAGCCCGGGCCGCCGGGCGGCCGCAGCGTCTCGAGCTCGGGGGCGGTCACCGCGACTGGGGCAGGTGCGGCGGGTCGACGTCGACTTCGACGGCCTCACCGTCGACGTCGTACGGACGGCCGGCGGCCCCGGCCGGCCTGCGCGCCCGCGCGCGCCGGGCGCCCGCCGACGCTGCGCCGCCGGCCACCCGCGCGACCCGGAAGCGGCGCCCGAACCACCCCACCAGCGCCCCGCGGACCACGGCGCGCGACGGCGGCAGCAGCAGGATGATCCCGAGTATGTCGGTGAGGAAGCCCGGGGTGAGCAGGAGGGCACCGCCAAAGATCACGAGCGCGCCGTCCAGCACCTCGCGCGCCGGGGGCCGGCGGTCGCGCAGCGCCTCGTTGAAGCGCCTCCATACGGCGCGTCCCTGGGAGCGCAGCACGAGCGAGCCGAGGATCGAGTCGGCGACGAGGATCGCGATGGTCGGCAGCGCTCCGATCTGCCGCCCTACCTCGATGATCACGTACAGCTCGGCGAGTGGAAAAACGATAAAAAGGAAGATCAGGGCGACCACGAGCATGGCCCTCACAGGCTACGCGAACGGTCCCCGCCGCCCGGCCCGCGGTCTACACTGAGCCCATGGAAACGCAGGAGATTCGCGAGGAGGTCGAGGAGGCGCTCACCAACGTGATCGACCCCGAGCTGGGACTTGACTTCATGGAGCTCGGCCTCGTCTACGACGTAGAGGTCGACGAGCAGGGGGGAGTGGACATCACGTTCACATTGACCACGCCCGCCTGCCCCATCGGCCCGCAGGTCTCGGGCCAGATGGAGGAGTTCGCGTCGGACGTCGAAGGGGTCACTGCGGTGCGACCGCACATGACCTTCCAGCCGCCGTGGTCCCCGGACATGATGTCCGAGGACGCGAAGTTCGCTCTCGGCTACTGAGCTCCGGAAGACGGTCTTAGGCCGCAACCCCGCGGCCGGTCTCGTGCTCCTAAGGCCGATGCCTCGTTTCCCCGTCCCCACCCTCCTGGCGCTGGCCCTTGCGCTCGCCGCCATCCCGGCCAGCGCCGCCGCGGCGCCGACCACCGGCCGCGTGGTGGTGGTGCTCACCAAGCCGGCCGGCCCCCCGAGCTCTCGCGCATCCGCGGTCCAGGCGGTTGCCTCCCGCTCTGGAGCCGCACGTGCGGCATCAGTGCCCCAGCTGGGGGTCGTGTCCCTTCGCCCGCGCGGCGGGGAGTCGCCGCGGGAGCTCGCGGCGCGCGTCCGCCAGGACCCGGCCGTGCGCTCTGCCCGTCCCGAGCAGCGCGCCCGTCCCCGCTACGTGCCCGACGACCCGGCGCTGACCGACACGCTGAGCGACACCCGCCTGCCAGCGAGCACTCCGGTCCAATGGACGATCGCCCGCGAAGGCCTTCCTCGCGCCTGGGACATCGCCAAGGGCATCGGCTCGCGCGTCGGCATCATCGACACCGGCATCGACGGCCGGCATCCCGACTTCGCGGGCAAGATCGTCCGCGTCGTCGACCAGGGCGCCGGCGCCGGCGCCAGCGACGCCGACGGGCACGGAACGCACGTCGCATCGCAGGCCTGCGCTGTGACCAACAACGGAATCGGCCTTGCAGGGACCGGCTTCGGGTGCAGGATCATCCTCGAGCGGACCGACTTCTCCGAGACGAGCATCTCCAGGTCGATCGTCGACGCGGTGAACAACGGCGCGCAGGCCATCAACATGAGCTTCGGGAGCGATCCGGGCACCCCGCAGAGCGACGCCGTCCAGGCGGCCGTCGACTACGCGTCGGACCGCGGGGTGGTGCTGGTGGCCGCTGCCGCCGACAACGCCGGGCAGGAACAGGGCTGGCCGGCGAACATGCTGCAGCCCACCGGTACGGGCGACGACCTCGAGGCCGGCAAGGGACTTTCGGTCACCTCGGCGAACTTCTATGACCGGCGTTCCTCCTTCGCGGGCCAGGGCACGCAGATCTCGCTCGCCGCCTACGGCTCGGCAGGCAAGGGCGACCCGCCCGGTCTCTTCGGCGCGTTCCCTTCGAACCGCACGGAGATCGAGACCGGGTGGCCGCCTATCGGGCCGTGTGACGACTGCCGGACGATATTCCGCGGCGACAAGCGCTACGCCTACCTGCAGGGCACCTCGATGTCCTCGCCTCAGGTGGCCGGGATCGCGGCGCTGATCAAGCAGCTGAACCCCGACCTTTCGCTCGGCGACGTGCTGCGCATCATCAAGACCACGGCGAGCAACGCGTCGTGGGAGCCCGACCTCGGCTGGGGCATCGTAGACGCCGGCGCAGCGGTCGCGGCCGCAAGCAGGCTCGACCGCACCAAGCCCGTCTCGACGACCACGGCGCCGCGCCGGACGGCGCGATCGCGGTTCACCGTCAACTGGATCGGCCGCGACCCTGCGCCCCCCGGCCTCGAGGCCTCCGGCGTGCGCTTCTACGAGGTCTACCGGGAGATCAACGACGGCCCCTACCGCCGCGTCGCCCGCACCCGGAGCCGCTCCAAGCGCTTCAGGGCCAAGACGGGGGCCCGCTACCGCTTCTACACGCTGGCCACCGACCGTGCGGGAAACCGCGAGGACGCGCCTCGCAAGGCGGAGGCGATCACCCGCGCCGCCAGACGCTTCTGAAGATCGGAGATGCGGGCGGGCCCGGCCTACGCCGGCGCGCCCGCTCCGTTGCTGCCGGCGCCCGCCGGTGCTTCGCGGAGGGGGCCTTGGCGGTCCCCTTCGCTGCCGGCCTTGCGCCGCGCGGCCGCGCGCAGCTCGTCGAGTGACTCCTCGATGCCCTCGGCGATGCCGTCGAGGTCGGGTAGCGCGTCGTAGTCGCCGAGCAGGCCGAAGTTGACCTTGCCGTTGTAGGACATGATCGCCACGAACAGCGCGTGGTTCTGGGGCAGGAAGCCGACCGGGAACATCTCGAGCAGCTCGCGGCCCAGCATGTACAGCGGGATCTGGGGCCCGGGCACGTTGGTGACCACGAGGTTGAACAGGCGCGTGGAGAAGTTGAGTCGCGTGGCCTGGGCGAGGATCGTCGGCGGCGCGAAGCTCTGGACCGAGGCGAGGACCTCGGCGCCGACCGCCTGCTTGGACTGTTTGAGCCCGTCCATCGCCTCCTTGACGACCTTCAGGCGCGCGACAGGATCGGCCACGTACACCGGCAGCGGCGCCCGCATCACCGCCAAGCGGTTGCCGAGCTGGCCGCGATCGTCCTCGCCGCGTATCGAAACCGGCACCTGGGCGCGCAGCTCCAGCCCCTCCAGCCGCAGCCCGCGCGAGCGCAGCCAGCGCCGCAGCGCCCCTGCCACGACGGTCAAGACCACATCGTTGACCGTGCCTCCGAAGACGTCCTTGACCTGCTTGAAGTCCTCTAGGCGGCACCGCACGAACGCGAACCGCCGGTGGGGCCCGATCTCGACGTTGAGGGGCGTGTCGGGCGCGGGGTTGAGCCCCGCCCACACGATCTCGCTGATTCCCTCCGCGCTCTCCCGGAGCCGGCCGACGGTGCTCTGCGGGTGCGCCGCCGCCCCGAGCGTGCGGGCCGCGACCTTCGCGCTCTCCTTGACGATCCCCTTGATGCCCGCGGTGACGAGCTCGGTGCCGCGCGGCTCCGCGCGGGGGAGCCACTCGGTGTCGGGGTGCTCGACCGGACGCGGGACGGGCTCTGAGTCGAAGAGCACCGTCGCGAGGTCGACCCCCGAGACGCCGTCCACGAGCGAGTGATGGGTCTTGGAGATGAGCGCGAAGCGGTTGCCCTCCAGCCGCTCGACCAGCCAGGTCTCCCACAGCGGCTTGGAGCGGTCGAGCTGCTGGGAGAAGATCCGGCAGGCCAGGTTGACCAGCTGCTCCTCGGAGCCCGGGGACGGCAGGCCGGTGTGGCGGATGTGGTACTCGAGGTTGAAGTTCGGGTCGTCCACCCACAGAGGCCGGCCCATCTCGACGGGCGGAACCGCCAGCTTCTGCCGGTAGCGCGGAACGAGGTGCAGGCGGCTGCGGATCTGATCCAGGAAGTCCGCGATCGGCGGGGGAGGGCCCTCGAAGATCAGGATCCCGCCCACGTGCATGTGCGAGTTGGCGTGCTCCTGGGCCAGGAAGGAGGCATCGATCGCGGTCAGCCGGTCCAGATGCTCTTGCGCCATGTTCCCTCGTCCTCTCGCTTATCCCCTGGGCCACAACCCTACCGGGCCCCCTGCCGTCGGCAGGGTCGCGCCGAGCTACGCTGGAGGCCGCCCCAGGGCCAGGGCGACAGCGACACTCAAGGAGAGCGACATGGCGTGGGACTTCTCGACCGACCCCGAGTTCCAGGAGCACCTGGACTGGATGGCCGCCTTCGTCCGCGAGGAGATCTGGCCGCTGGAGGTGCTGGGGCTCGAGTGGGACGCCCTCACGCGGGCCATGGCGCCGCTGCAGGACCGCGTGCGCGAGCGCGGCCTGTGGGCCGCGCACCTCGAACCGGAGCTCGGCGGCCAGGGCTTCGGCCAGGTCAAGCTCGGGCTGATGCACGAGGTGCTCGGCTCGAGCCCGCTCGCACCCTTCGCCTTCGGCAACGCCGCGCCGGACTCGGGCAACTCCGAGATCCTCGCCCTCGCGGGCAGCGAGGAGCAGAAGGACCGCTACCTGCACCCGCTGCTCGCGGGCGACCTGAAGTCGGCCTTCTCGATGACCGAGCCCGAGAACGCGGGCTCTGACCCGACGACGCTCTCGACTCACGCCGTTCGGGACGGCGAGGACTGGGTCATCAACGGCCACAAGTGGTTCTCCTCCAACGCCTCGATCGCCGACTTCCTGATCGTCATGGCGGTCACCGATCCCGAGGCCCACAAGTACCAGCGGGCCTCGATGTTCGTCGTCGACGTCGACACGCCGGGGGTCGAGATCGCCCGTGACGTCGCGACGATGGAGCACCCCGAGGAGAGCTTCGGCAAGTACGGCAACCACGCCGAGGTCTACTACCGCGACGTGCGCGTCCCGGGGCAGGCGCTGCTCGGCGCCCAAGGCGCGGGCTTCCTAATCGCCCAGCAGCGCCTGTACCCCGGCCGCATCCATCACTGCATGCGCTGGCTCGGTGTTTCGCGGCGCGCGTTCGACATGCTCTGCGAGCGCGCGCTGTCCCGTGAGGTCGGCGGCGCGCCGCTGGCCGACAAGCAGACGATCCAGAACTGGATCGCCGACTCGGCGGCCGAGATGCAGGCGGCGCGGCTCATGACCCTTCACGCCGCCTGGCAGATGGACACCCACGGCGTGCGGGCTGCGCGCCAGGACATCAGCCTGATCAAGTTCTTCGGGGCGAGGGTGCTGCACGACGTGATCGACCGGGCGCTGCAGATCCACGGCTCGCTGGGCTACTCCACCGACATGCCGCTGGAGGCCATGTACCGCTACGCGCGCGGCGCGCGCTTCTACGACGGTCCAGACGAGGTCCACCGCGAGTCGGTCGCGCGCCAGATCCTGCGCGGCTACGAGCCGGCCTCGGTGCCGTCCGAGCACATCCCCACCCGGCGTGAGGATGCGCGCGAGCGCTTCGCGTGGCTGCTCGACACGGTCACCGCCAACGACTGAGGTGAGCCGGCCGCGCGCCGTCGCAGCGCTGCTCGCGGTGCTCGCCCTCGCGGGCTGCGGGAGTAGCGGCAAGAAGCAGGACGGGCACGCCCCGACGAGCGGCGGCTCCCACCCGAGAGTCGACCGCTTCGACCAGCGCCGCGCGTTCGCGCTGCTGCGCGAGCAGGTCGAGCGCTACGGCTACCGCCCGGCGGGCTCGCCGGCCTCGCGCCGGCTCGCGCAGCGCCTGCGCACGCTGCTTCCCGCCGGGCGCTTCGAGCCCGTTCCCGGCGGGCGGCGCAACGTGGTGGGCACGCTGCCCGGCCGGCGCCCCGCGGTGGTGATCGGCGCGCATTACGACACCGAGGCGCGCCCGCGCGGCTTCGTGGGCGCCAACGACGGCGCCGCGGGCACGGCCGCGGTGGTCGAGCTCGCGCGTGCCCTGCGCGACCGCCCGCCCGGCGGGCCCGAGCTGCGGTTCGTGCTCTTCGACGGGGAGGAGGAGCCGGCCGGCAAGGACTTCTACCGCTACGGGACGCGCGGCAGCCGTGCCTACGTCGCCGCGCACCCCGGCGAGGTGGGCGCCATGGTGCTGCTGGACTACGTCGGAGACCGCGACCTGAGCCTCCCGCGCGAAGCGGCCTCGAACGCGCCGCTGTGGGCGCGCCTGCGCGCGGCGGCCCGCCGTGTGGGCGTCGGGCGGGCGTTTCCCGACCGGACGGCGATCCCGATCATCGACGACCACACCGCGTTCACCCGCGCGGGGATCCCGGCGATCGACCTGATCGACTTCGACTACCAGTGGCGCGACACCGTCCGCGACACGGTCGACAAGGTCTCCCCACGCAGCCTCGACGTGGCCGGGGAAGCGGTCGCCGAGCTGCTGCGCAGCTGGCCGCGCGGGTGAGCGAGGGGCCCCGGCGCCGAGGGACAGGCTCCTACACTGGCAGGGATGGACGCACCCGAGACCCTCCTCCTGGCCGCCCCTCGCGGCTACTGCGCCGGGGTCGATCGCGCCGTTCAGACCGTCGAGCACGCGCTCGACCTCTACGGCGCGCCGGTCTACGTGCGCAAGGAGATCGTCCACAACAAGCACGTGGTCGAGGAGCTGCGCGCGCGTGGCGCGATCTTCGTCGAGGAGCTCGACGACTCGATCCCCGAGGGCGCGGTCACCGTCTTCTCGGCCCACGGCGTCTCTCCCGCCGTCCACGCGGAGGCCACGGAGCGCGGCCTGCAGACCATCGACGCGACCTGCCCGCTCGTCACCAAGGTGCATCGCGAGGCGCTGAAGTTCGCCGCGGAGGGCTACACGATCGTGCTCGTCGGCCACGCGGGCCACGAGGAGGTCGAGGGCACGATGGGGGAGGCCCCGGACCACATCGTGCTGATCGAGACCGAGGAGGACGTCGACCGCCTCGAGGTCGAGGACCCCGAGCGCATCGCGTACATCTCGCAGACGACGCTCTCGGTCGACGAGACGCACGCGATCATCGCCCGCCTGCGCGAGCGCTTTCCCAGTGCGGTCGGGCCGCGCACCGACGACATCTGCTACGCGACGACCAACCGTCAGGCCGCGGTCAAGCAGCTCGCTGCCGAGTGCGATCTCGTGCTGGTCATCGGCTCGACCAACTCGTCCAACTCCAACCGCCTGGTCGAGGTGGCGCGCGAGTATGGCGCCGCCTCGCACCTGATCGACCACGAGGGCCAGGTCGAGGAGGAGTGGCTGAAGGGCAAGCGCGTCGTCGGCATCTCCTCGGGTGCGAGCGCGCCCGAGGAGCTCGTCCAGCGGCTGGTGCGCTTCTTCCGTGCCCGCGGGACCGAGGACGTGCGGGAGCTGGAGGTCGTCCAGGAGGACGTCCGCTTCATGCTCCCCAAGACGATCCGCCTGCAGCTCGC
>JBBQNQ010000096.1:0-9194 GCA_038330095.1 Solirubrobacterales bacterium | reverse complement strand
GCCTAGCTACCCGACTCTCGCCCCCACCACCCGCCTGAACAACCTCCTCGGGTCCTACAGCTAGGCCTCGATCAGCCCCTGGCGGATCGCGTAGCGGGTGAGCTCGACCCGGTCGCGCAGGCCGAGCTTCTCGAGGATGTTCTCACGGTGGCATCGACCGTTCGGGTGCTTATGACGAGGACCGCTGCGACCTCGCGGGCGGTCTGGCCCTCGCCGAAGAGCTTGAGCACCTCCAGCTCGCGCGGCGTGAGCCCGCCCGGCTGCGGTGCCTGGCCGCGCTCGATGGGGTCGGCGTAATCGCGCACGATCGCGGCCGCCGCCGCCGCCGCCGGATGGATGAAGGGCTCGCCCCGCAACGCAGCGCGGCGCGGCAGGCCTCGCCGACGTCCTCGGCGGCCGCGCGCTTGAGCACGTAGCCGCTCGCCCCCACGGCGAGCGCCTCGAAGAAGTACTGCTCGTTGTCATAGATCGAGCGCCTGCTCGAGCGGCGAATCGGGCGGATGATCGCGCTCCTGCGGACCCACGCCGCGGCGGCCCGCGCCGTCTCGACGTGAGGCCCGTGGGCGACCGGACCGGCGAGGAGGGGCGGCTGACCGTGCAGGCCGGCCACCACGGCGGTGTGAAGTAGCCTGGAGCCGGTGGCGCCCCCGCTCCCCCTGGCGCTCGATCCGGGCTTTCACCTCGGGGGCGCCTACGCGATCGGGCTCCTGTTCCTGGGCGTCGCCCTCGCCGTCGGAATCGTAGCCCTCTCCCACGAGCAAGACCGCGCGTTCTCCGCCGCGGTGATCTATGTCGCGATGGGTGCCGCTGCGGCGGTCGGGCTCGCCTTGCTCGGGCTGAAGCCCTTCGACCCCGTGCGCAACCACCTGCTACTCGAGCGGATCACCGAGCTCGCGCTCGTGGTCGCGGTCTTCTCCGCGGGCATAACCGTGGAGAAGGAGGTGTCCCGCCGGTCGTGGATCTCGATCCTCGTGCTGCTCGCCGTCGTGATGCCGCTGACCATCGCAGCCGTCGCGGCCTTCGGCATGGCCGTCATGGGCCTGTCGCTGGGCGCGGCGCTGCTGCTCGGCGCGCTCGTCGCGCCCACGGACCCGGTGCTCGCGGGCGACATCGGCCTGGGTCCGCCCGACAGCGAGCAGCAGGGCGAGCCCAAGCTCTCGCTGCACACCGAAGCCGGCATCAATGACGGGCTCGCGTCGCCCTTCGTCCTGCTCGGCGTCTTCGTCGCCGGGCGGGGCGGGACCGGCTGGCTGGGCGAGTGGGTGCTCGCCGACGTCCTCTACGGGGTCGGCGTCGCGGGCCTGGTCGGCGCCGCCGCGGGGTCGCTGGCTGCCGCAGGCCTCTCGCGCGCTCGCGACCGAGGGCTCTTCTCTCGGGAGCTGGACGGCTTCACGGCCATCGCGCTGGTGCTCGTGACCTACGGCGCCACGGAGGCGGTCGGGGCGTACGGGCTGCTCGCCGTCTTCGCGGCGGGCTTCGCGTTCCGGCGGCGCGAAAACCGGACGGAGCTCAACGTCGGCCTGCACCGTGGCGTCGACGTCGCCGGGACCTTCCTCGAGCTGCTGGTGCTCCTGCTGCTCGGCTCCATGCTGACCCTCGATGGGCTCGCTGCGCCGGGCGTATCGGGCTGGATTGTCGCGCTCGCACTGCTGTTTGTCATCCGCCCGGTGCTCGTGCTCCTGACCTCCGGCCGGGGCTTCTTACCCCTTCGCGAGCGCGCGTTCCTCGCCTTCTTCGGCGTGCGGGGCGTCGCGGCGCTGCTCTACGCCGCGGTCGCGGTCGAGTCGGGCGTGCTCGCGGGGAGGGAGCAGACGGTCGTCGTGTGGACGACGATTGCCTGCGTGGTGCTGTCCATCCTCGTTCACGGCGTGACGGCAACGCCGTTGACGCGCCGCCTCCTGGCGCGCTGACCGCGCTGCGTCCCCCTTCGCATCGATCGTTACGGCGATCCGGCACCGGTCCCGCCCTGTGCGGAGCGGATCGGCGCTCAAACCCGCCGGTCAGTCGCCGGACCGCGAACGGCAGTACAGCGTCGCGGCGTTGATTAGGGCGAGGTGAGTGAGCGCCTGCGGGAAGTTGCCGCGCAGCTCGCCGGTGGAGGGGTCGATCTCCTCGGAGTACAGGCCCACGTCGTTGCCCAGCGCCACGAGCTCGTCCATCGTCTCATGCGCCTCGTCCAGGCGGCTGGCGCGCGCGAGCGCCTCGACCAGCCAGAACGAGCAGGCCAGGAAGGCCCCTTCGCGCTCGCGCATGCCGCTGTAGCGGTAGAGCAGCGGGCCCCCGGCTCCCAACTCGCGCGCCAGTGTGTCGATCGTTGCGTTCATGCGCTCGCCGCGTGGGTCGGCGTAGCGCGAGCGCCAGGCCAGCAGGACGCTGGCGTCGAGCTCGTCGCTCCCGGCTCCAACAGGTCCGAGGTGACGTCGGCCGTCGCCCACTCGGTCCGCGGCGGCCGCATCTCCGGGGGGCGACGTGCGACGCCGAGGATGGACTCGACGCTGCTGTCACGCGAGAGCGCCTCCAGGACGCTGGTCCCCACGTTGCCGCTTGCTCCGATCACCACGACCCGCATCGCGGCGCCCGTACCCGCGCCGGTGCGAGGCAAACGCGGCTCGGGATACCGCCTGGCGCGCCGCCGCTCCGATATCCGGTTAGCGGAACTTTCGTCCGGGTAGGGCGCTCGTCCGTATGGGTAGGCGTGACTCCAGACCGAAAGCTGTGCCCATGGGAGCCCGTCCCCGGCTCTGGCGTGAGAGCCGCGTAGCACTCGACACCGCCGCGTTGCTGCGCTCGCCGACCTGGCTCGCGCGCGATATCGCCCAGGGTGACGGACGCCCGGTCCTGCTCATCCCCGGCTTTCTCGCCGGCGACGACTCGCTCGGGTTGATGACCGCGTGGCTGCGACGCAACGGCTACTGGACCAAGCGGGCCGGGATCCGCTCCAACGTCGACTGCTCGAACGCGGTGATAGGGCGCATCTCGGACCGTCTCGACGAGATGGCGCAGTTCCACGGGGGCAAGGTCGCAGTGATCGGCCAGAGCCGCGGCGGGACGCTCGCGCGCGTGCTCGCCGTCCGCAGGCCCGATCTGGTGGCGGGCATCGTCACGCTCGGCAGCCCGTTGCTCGACCCCCTCGCCGTCCACCCGATCGTGCGCGCGCAGGTCTACGCGGTCGGACTGCTCGGCACGCTTGGCGTCCCCGGCATGTTCAAGGCGTCCTGCTGGCACGGCAGCTGCTGCAAGACCTTCGTGGGCGACCTTCAGGCGGCCTTCCCCGGCGACGTCGGGTTCGTCTCGGTCTACTCGCGCAACGACGGCATCGTGCGCTGGGAGTCCTGTCTCGATCCGGCGGCCGAGCAGGTCGAGGTCCCCTCGAGCCACTGCGGCATGGCGGCGAACTCCAACACCTTCGACGCCGTGGCCGCCGCGCTCACCGCGTTCCGGGGCGTCGAGGACGAGCCGGCGCCGGACCACCGACTCGCAGCCTGAGCTAGCGGCTCAGCCCAGCGCGGCGCCGAAGTGGGCCGGCGGTCGGACCGCCGGGCAGCGGCGACCAGCGCGGCCGCCGCACCCGTGCTCGCGCCGAACAGCCCGGCGGCTCCCGCAGCTGAGCGAGGAACCGTCAGGTCCCTGGTCAGCGTCGCGCCGGGCAGCGGGATGGCGACCGTCTGTTGCACCGGGGACAATGCCGGCATGCGGGTATCGGCGAAGGCGGACTACGCGGTGCGAGCGGCGGCCGAGCTGGCCGCCGCCCACGGCGAAGGACCGGTGAAGGGTGAGCGCCTCGCCCAGGCCCAGCACGTCCCCCTGAACTTCCTGGAGAACATCCTCGGGGACCTGCGCCAGGCCGGCCTGGTCCGCAGCCAGCGAGGGCCCGAGGGCGGCTACTGGCTCGCGCGCGACCCGGCGACGGTCTCGGTCGCCGATGTCATGCGCGCCGTCGAGGGCCCGCTCGCCGCCGTGCGCGGCGAGCCGCCCGAGGAGCTCGAGTACGCCGGCGCGGCGCAGGCTCTGCAGCGTGTGTGGATCGCGCTGCGGACCAACATCCGCGGAGTGCTCGAGCAGGTGACGCTCGCCGACATCGCCGGCGACACGCTCGCGGCGCAGGTCGACGCGCTCGCGCGCGAGCCCGACTCGTGGCGGACGCGCTAGGTCGCGGTCAGGCGGCCGGCGCGAACGAGCGCGCGCGGTCGGCGCGAACGAACACGATGTCGCCGTCGCGGACCTCCAGCTGCGCCGCCTGGTCGCGCGTGAGCTGCGCCCAGGCGCGCGTCCCGTCGGACAGCGCGAGCTCCACCCGCACCTCGAAGCCCAGATGGGCGATCCGCTCGACCTGAGCTTCGACGGTCGCGCCGTTGGGCTCGTGGTGGATCGCGAAGTCGTGCGGTCGCACGAACCGGTCGCCCAGGCGGTTGACATCCCCCACGAAGCCCATGACGAACACGTTTGCCGGCTCGTCGTAGAGCTCGCGCGGCGACCCGGCCTGCTCTATGCGCCCCTCGTTCATGACCACGACCTGCTCGGCGATGTCCATCGCCTCCTCCTGATCGTGGGTGACGAACACCGTCGTCACGTGGACGTCGTCGTGCAGCCGCCGCAGCCACGAGCGCAGCTCGACGCGGACCTGGGCGTCCAGCGCCCCGAACGGCTCATCGAGGAGCAGCACCTTGGGCTCGATGGCCAGCGCTCGGGCCAGGGCCATGCGCTGGCGCTGGCCGCCCGATAGCTGCGAGGGATAGCGCTCGGCGTAGCCCTCCAGGCGCACGAGCGCGAGCAGCTCGTCGACCCGCAAGCGGACCTCGGCCTTGGGCCGCTTGCGCACGCGCAGTCCGAAGCCGATGTTGTCGCGCACGGTCATGTGCTTGAAGGGCGCGTAGTGCTGGAAGCAGAAGCCGACGTTGCGGTCCTGCGGGCGGGTGGCGGTTCGGTCCTCGCCCTCGATCAGGACGGCGCCTGTGTCGGGCTGCTCGAGCCCGGCGATGACGCGCAGGAGCGTGGACTTGCCGCTTCCGCTCGGACCGAGGATCGCGGTCAGCGAGCCATCACGGACGGCCAGGTCGACCGCGTCGAGGGCGACGAAGTCGCCGAACCGCTTGGTCACGTTCTGGACTTCGATTGCCATCTCAGGTCTCCGGAGCCTTTCGCTGGAGCAGGGTCATGAGCACGAGCACCGCAACCGCGATGGCCGCGAGTACGAGCGACGCCGAGTAGGCGCCCACCAGGTCGAAGCGCTCGAAGCGCTGCTGTACGTAGAGGGTGGCCGTCTCCGTGCTGCCGGCGAGGCGACCCGACACCACGCTCACCGCCCCGAACTCGCCCAGGGCGCGAGCGGTCGTGAGCACGACGCCGTAGGCGACTCCCCAGCGGATCGCCGGCAGGGTGATCCGCCAGAAGGTCTGCCAGCCGCTCGCCCCGAGCGTGGCGGCAGCCTGCTCGGAGTCGGTTCCGATCTCGCGCAGAACCGGTACCACCTCGCGCACCACGAAGGGCAGCGACACGAAGATGGTGGCGAGCGCCATCCCGGGGATTGAGAAGATGACCTGGACGCCGGCGTCGGACAGCCAGCCGCCGAACCAGCCGTTGTCGCCGTAGGCGAGGATGAGCGCGAGCCCCACGACCACCGGCGAGACCGCGAAGGGCAGGTCGATCAGCGCGTTGAGGCCCCAACGGCCCCGGGAGCGGCCGCGGACCAGCCACAGCGCGCAGGCGACGCCGAAGATGGTGTTGGCCGGGACGGCGATCAGCGCGAGCTCGATCGTCAGCCAGAACGCGTGCTGCGCGTCGGGGGCGGTGACCGCGTCCCAGGCCGGTCCGATCCCGTGCTGGAAGGCGCGGTAGCCGACCATTCCCACGGGGGCGGCGAGCAGCAGCCCCAGGTAGCCGAGGGCAACGGCGCGCAGGCCGAGGCGACCGGTCATCGCGGAGCCCCCCGGCGCCCGACGAGCTGGATGCCGGCGATGACGATCACGGCGATCGCCAGCAGGACGACCGACACCGCGGCAGCCCCGGGTGTGTTATCGACCTCGATCTGGCTGAACAGGTAGACCGAGGAGACCTCGGTCTTGTTGGGCAGGTTGCCCGAGATCAGGACCACCGAGCCGAACTCGCCGATCGCGCGCGCGAACGCGAGCGCCGCTCCGGCGACGATCGCCGGCCTGAGGCTGGGGAGCACGACCGTGCGAAAGGTGGTCACGCGAGCGGCCCCTAGCGAAGCGGCCGCCTCCTCGACCTCCCGGTCGAGCTCGTGAAGCACTGGCTGTACCGCGCGCACGACGAAGGGCATGGTCACGAAGAGCAGGGCGAGGACGACCCCGGCGCGAGAGAAGGCCACGTCGATGCCGAACGGTCCCTTGGGGCCGTAGAGGGCGAGCAGTGTGAGCCCTGCGACGATGGTGGGCAGCGCAAACGGCAGGTCGACCAGCGCGTTGACCGCCGCCTTGCCGGGAAAGCGGTCGCGCACCAGCACCCACGCGAGCAGCGTCCCCATGACGACGTTCACCGCCACCACGAGCAGCGAGGCGACGACGGTGAAGACGAGCGCGGTGACCGCGCGGTGCGTCGAGATCGCGTCCCAGAAGCCGCTCAGCCCGTTCTCGCCGGACTTCCAGGCCACGGCAGCGAGCGGGACGATCACGATGGCGCTCAGGTAGATCATGACCAGGCCGCGCGACAGCGCCGGTCCGAGCGCGAGCCCGGGCCGGCGCGAGACCTGCGGCGAGGCGGCTACCGACGCGCCGCTCATCACACCCCTGCTGCCGTCTGGATCTTGGTGACGATGCCATCCTTCTCGTCGAAGAGCTGCTTGTTGACCTTCGACCAGCCGCCGAGCTGGGCGATGGTGAAGAGCCCCGAGGGCGTCGGGAAGTTCTTCTTGTCGACGAGCGCGGGATCGACCGGGCGATAGCCCGAGGCGGCGAACAGCCTCTGGGCCGCCGGCTTCTGCGCGAACGCGACGAAGGCCTTGGCCGCCGTCTCGTTCTTTTTCTTCGTGGTGGCCGCGATCGGGTTCTCGATGAGCACCGTCTGGTCGGGGATCACGTAGTCGAGGCCGATGGCCTTCTTCTGGGCGGCGATCGCCTCGTTCTCATAGGAGATGAGGACGTCGCCCTTGCCGCTCGAGAAGGTCTGCAGCGCGTTGCGCGCGCTCTTGTCGGCGACCACGACGTTGCCGAAGAGCTTCTTGAGGTAGGCCTCGCCCGCGGGCTGGTTCTTGCCCACGTTGCTGGCGGCCCCGTATGCGGCCGACAGGTTCCACTTCGCCCCGCCCGAGGTCTGCGGGTTGGGGGTGACGATCTGGACCCCTGGCCTGACGAGGTCGGCCCAGGTCCGGATGTTCTTGGGGTTGCCCTTGCGGACGGCCAGCACGACGACCGAATCGGTCACGATGCCCTTCCGCGGGCCGGCGTTCCAGTTCTGCGCGACGATCCCCTTGTCCACGAGCTTCTGTACGTCGGGCTCGAGGGACAGCGCGACGACGTCAGCCGGCAGCCCCGACTGGACCGCGCGCGCCTGGTCGCCCGAGGCCCCGTAGGACTGCTTGAACTTGATCCCCTTGCCGTCGGCCGTGCCCTGGAAGGCGGGGATCACCTTCTCGTACGCCTCCTGCGGGGTGGAGTAGGCGACGAGGGAAAGCTGATCCTTCGAGCCGCTGTCCGAGCCGCAGCCCAACCCGAGCACGGTGGCGCAGGCGAGGATTGCGAGTACTCCGATCCGCGTACGCTTCATATTTCCAATCGTTTTGGTTGACAAGACGAGAGGCGTAAGCGTAGCGGATTCAAATGCCTAACCCGGGTCCGGTTTCGTACCTTTCGATCACGGTGGGGGCGGCGGCTCTACCGCCGCGCCCTGTCCGTCGCCGCGCCGGGCGGCGTTGCCGCCCTTGACGGCCCGGCTGTCCGAGGGCCCCTTGCGGCCGCCGGGCTTGGGCTCCCAGTGGTCGCCCTTCTTCTCGGCGACGTGCTTGACCGCCGACCACGCCGTGCGGTGCGCGCGCTCCTCGCTGTCGTAGGACTCATGGGCGCTGTCCAGCGTCTCCTCGTAGGTGCGCTGCACCTTCTTGGGCGAGCGCTTCAGGGTGCTCGGCAGGTCTTCCTTCTTGGCGGGCATGGCGCCTCCACTTCGATTTCGACCCTTTTCCGGCCCTCTGTGTGTCTACCCGGGGCGCAAGCGCTAAGCAATACACCTCGAACTGCCGAATCGACGCTCGTGGCCCTGTCACACGCAGAGCGCATCTCGACGTTCGAGAGCATCCGGTCGGCCCCTGCGGGAAGGGTGCGCATGGCCTGCACGCAGTGCGGCGCCCACGTCTTCGCCAGCGGCGGCTTCATTGTGGCGGGGCAGTGCGAGAACTGCGGCTCCTACGACCTCGACCAGATCACGCCGGCCGCAGCCGACCTGAGCGACGACATCGACCGCGAACGGCGGCGCTGCGCCGCCGGGGTGCTCGACGCCGCGGTGGAGCCGTCCGCATCGATCGACGAGCACGGCACGATCATCGGCTGGAGCAGAGGCGCCGAGAACCTGCTCGGCTGGCAGCGGGCGGAGGTGCTGGGCTCGGCGCTCGCCGACACGATCACCCCGCCGCGCCTCCGGAGCAAGCTGCTCGGCGGCCTGACTCGCCTGCAGGCGGAGGCCGACCGATCCGAGGTGGACCGGCTACTCGAGGTCTGCGCGCTGCACCGCGACGGACGCGAGGTCTCCGTGGAGATCTCGGTCTCGAGCTTCAAGGACCAGGGCCGGACCCACTTGAGCGCGTTCCTGCGGGGGGCAGGCGGGCGCCGCTGCTCCGCGGAGGCCGAGCGGGATCTGCGCACATCGGCGCGCTCTTCCGCCGCCGTCATCTGGGCGACCAACGAGCTCGGCGAGGTCGTCCACTGGAACGCGGCCGCCGAACAGCTCTACGGCTACACGGCGCAAGAGATTCTCGAGAGCCCCATCGGGCTCGTGATCCCGGCCGAGCGCAAGCGCGAAGAGCGCGAGGTGCTTCGCCGGGTAATGGTCGGCGAGCCGCTGGGGCTCGCCGCGACCGAGGGATTGCGCAGGGACGGCACGCGCGTGCGGATCTCGTTGGGGCTGTCGCCCCTTCGCGATCACACGGGAGCCTTCACCGGCGCGATCGGGATGGTCGAGGACCTCGACGGTCTGGCGACCACCAATCGGGGCGCCCGGATTTGAACCGGGGACCTCACCGACCCGAA
>JBBQNQ010000095.1:0-9214 GCA_038330095.1 Solirubrobacterales bacterium | reverse complement strand
GTTCGACTACCGGGGCCAGCGCGAGCCGCTCCTTCGGGACTACTTCTTCCGAGCGGCGAAGCATTTCTCGCCCGTGATCGCAGTCGACACGAGTGACGGGCGCTTCTATGTGAGTACCTCTGACCAGGCGGTTGGCCGGTTGACGTTCATCCACCGAGCTCCGTTCGGCGTGGCGTCGATGACCAAGACCTTCGACGTGTTGAAGGCGCACTCGGGTGACGCCGGAGTGATTGAGGGCAAGACCATCATCGACGTCGGCGCCAACGTAGGAACAACGACGATCCCGGCTCTCAAGACGTTCGGGATGGGATCGTCGATAGCCTTCGAGCCCGCTCCGGCTAACGTCAGGCTCTTGCGTCAGAACGTCGAGGCCAACCGGCTCGACGAGCGAGTTGCCACGTTCGAGCTCGCGCTCTCCGACCACGACGGCGACGTCGCGTTCGATTTGTCTGACTCGAACTCCGGGGACCATCGCGTCCGGCTTGACGCTGTAGCCAAGACCCCTGACGCGTACGGAGAAGCGGATCGCGATGTGATAACGGTGCGTGCCCGCCGCTTCGACTCGGTGGCCGCCAGCGAAGGGGTCGACCTGGAACAGGTCGGGCTGGCGTGGATCGACGCGCAGGGGCATGAGGCCCAGATCCTCTCGGGCGCGCAGGCGCTGCTCGGCAAGGTGCCGCTCGCCATGGAGTACTGGCCGTATGGCCTCCAGCGCTCGAAGGGACTCGACATGCTCCACTCGCTCATGGGCGACCACTACTCGGAGGTGATCGACCTCGGGCGGTCCGACACCGGGAGCGGCTCCCATGGCTCTCGCGTCAGGGACGTCGCGGACCTAGCGCGGGTGTATGGAGGCCTGGGCTATACGAACCTTCTCCTGCTGCCTTGAGGGGAGGCTCGGATCCGGCTTCGGTCCTAAGGACGCCCCGTTGCTAGCATCACGCCCCGCATGCCCACCACCAGCCAGCTCATCCGCAACGGCCGCCAGGCGCCAAAGAAGAAGCTCGCGACGCCGGGCCTGAAGTCGGGCAAGGGCCGCAAGAAGAAGGTCGCCGCTCCGCAACGGCGCGGGGTGTGCACGCGCGTGTACACGACGACGCCCAAGAAGCCGAACTCCGCGCTGCGCAAGGTCGCCCGCGTCCGGCTCACCAACGGCATGGAAGTGACCGTCTACATCCCGGGCGAGGGCCACAACCTTCAGGAGCACTCCGTCGTGCTCGTCCGCGGCGGCCGTGTGAAGGACCTTCCCGGCGTTCGCTACAAGGTCGTGCGCGGGACGCTCGACGCGGCTGGGGTCAGCGATCGCAAGAAGGCTCGCTCGCAGTACGGCGTGAAGCGCAGGTAATGCCCCGCCGCGCTGCCGCCACGCTCCGACCGATCGAGCCGGACCCGGTTCACCGCTCGCGGCTCGTGCAGCAGGTGATCAACAAGGTGATGCTCGACGGCAAGAAGAGCCATGCCGAGCGGATCGTCTATGACGCGCTGGCGATCCTGGGCGAGCGGTCGGGCAAGGATCCCGTGGAGGCGCTGGAGCAGTCGATCAAGACCCTCACGCCGGTCCTCGAGGTCCGCTCGCGCCGCGTCGGCGGTGCCACCTACCAGGTCCCGGTCGAGGTGCCGGCCCGCCGCGCGCGCACCCTAGCCGTCCGCTGGCTGGTCGAGTTCGCGCGCAGCCGCCGCGAGAAGACCATGGCACAGCGACTGGCCAACGAGCTCCTCGACGCTCAGTCCCAGCAGGGCGGTGCCTACAAGCGCAAGGACGACATCTACCGCATGGCGCAGGCCAACAAGGCCTTCGCGCACTACCGCTGGTAGGAGCCTGACGCAGGCGCGCCGACGCCGGCGGCGGTGGCGGGGCGCTCGACCGTGGATGGGCGACCGGCCGATGCGTTCCACCACGCGACGGCAATGGCGCTCGCACCGCCCCACGGCCAACCGTAGGGCAGCATGCGTGCTTCCTCGCGCGAGTCCTGGTGCCAGCTTTGGGGCTGAACGCGGCGCGACAGGTAGCTCACCTCGGCGTTCAGAGCGCCACCGGTCAGGGCCTCGTCTAGATCGCGGTTGTAGCCGAGCGGCACCGTCGCGAGCATCCGGCCTGCAGGGGCCAATAGGCCGCGCAGGTTCTCTACGGCCCGAACCACCTTGTCAGGGTCACGAGGAATCTCGTCAAAGCCGATGTGCTCGAGGGTCGAGACGCTCACGATCAGGTCATAGGGCCCTCCCGTGAAGGTCTCGGCGTCCGCGTTCTCGATCCACGGCGCCCGCTCGTACTTGTCTATCACGGCGTGCCCAAGGGTGGTGTAGCGCCTGAGCACGTTGCCTACCTCGAGCGTCCGGTAAGGATCGGCTTGGTGGGCGGCGGCGATGGCTACAGGCAACTCGACGGCGCGTTCGGATCGCCAGGTGCCCGTGCTGTCCCAGAGGTAGCGATACTCGCGTCCGTCGAGCGTGAAGCGACGCTCCGCGACTAGCGGGAGGACGGTCGTGAAGAAAAGGCCGCGCAGCTCTGCTTTCACCAAGAACGACCCTAGGTGCATGGGGCGCCGGTGCGGGTCGGCTATATGTCCACCCCGCGCTCGCCGCCCGCCTGGCCGTCTATATCGTCTGTTCGATGGCCCGCCTGTTGGAGGGTGCTGCTACGAGTGACCGCGTGCTCGAGGGTAAGCCGGTGCTCGCCGAGATCTACCGGGACGGCGTCGTCGCGTTGCCCTCGGGTGACAGCCGTGCCGTCGAGTCCACTGGGGTCGGTCGGCACGAAGGGCAGAGGATCTACGAAATGGTGCTGCGCGAACGGCCGCAACGAACGCTGGAGGTCGGCATGGCGCTCGGGCTGTCGAGCCTGTGGATCTGCCAGGCGCTCTCCGAGCTGGGAACGGGCCACCACATCGCGATCGATCCCCATCAGGCCGGCGAGTTCGGGAACGCCGGGCTCGCGAACGTGGCCAGGGCGGGCTGCGCCGAGCGGCTGACGTTCTACGAGGAGCCCTCCCATCGCGTCCTTCCCCGACTGGAGGCCCAAGGCTTGAAGGTCGACCTGATCTTCATCGACGGGATGCACCTCTTCGACTACGCCTTCGTCGACCTCTTTTTCGCCGATCGACTCCTGCGACCAGGCGGGATGCTGATCTTCCACGACGTTGGGCTTCCCGGCGTCGCGAAGGTCGTGCGCTTCGCGGTCGGCAACCTCGGCTATGTCGAGGAGAGCCAGCCGCCCGGCACCCCGCGAGCGCGCCGCGTGCTGCGCAGGGCCAGGCGCCTCGGGCGGGGGTCGGCGACGCTCCCGAAGGCTGCCCTCTTCGCCCTCGGAGGCGAAAAGCGAGAGACGCAGGGAGCCGAGCTTCCGTGGCCGCGCGAGGACTCGACAGCCTTCCTGCGCAAGACGGATCCGCCCCGGCGCGACTGGCGCGAATTCGAGCCGTTCTGAGACTGGCGGGTCAGCCGCGCTTGAAGGCCTTGTAGGCGGGCTTCTTCTTCCCCTTGTACGTCAGTAGGCCGCGGTTGACCTCCATGCCCGTGCCGTCGGGTGGGTCGTCGTAGAGCGAGAACCAGCCGACGGTGTAGATGCGCGACCAGCTCCGCGCCAAGCGGAGCGTCTTGCCCAACCACTTGGCGGCCACTCGCTGGGTGACGTAGAAGTTGAACTCCGAGTTGGGATGGTCGGTCGGCCAGAACAGCTCGGAGATGAACAGGCGCAGCTTCTTGCCCTTGGGCTGGCGCTGGTAGCGGTCGAGCAGTCCGGCCAGCGTGTCGAGGTCATTGAGGTCGATGAAGCCCGGTCCCAGCAGCGGCTTGCGCAGGTCGGGGCTGCGGAAGGTAAACGGGTTGTGTCCGTAGAGGTCCATGCGCGGGGGCTTGCCGTTGGGAAGCCGCATGTAGCGGATCCAGCTCTGTGGCGAGATCTCGCCGGAGGTGAAGGTGTTGCCGCCGATCACCAGGTTCTTCCGGCTCACGCGCTTGAGCGCCTTGTAGGACGCGTCGAGCATGCGCGCGTAGATGCGCGGCCCGCGGCGCTGCTCCTTGTTGAGCGGCTTGAGCTTCCCGGTCACTGGGCGCTGCTCGGGGACGAGCGGGTTGAAGCTGCCGCCTCGCGTGGGCTCCCCCCACACCATCCACAGGTGGACGCTGGGATAGCGGCGGGCGGCGGCCTTGATGAAGCGCGCGTACTCGCCGGGGTCATCGGGCGCCCAGCTCTGATCGCGCCCGCCGTTGGCCCAGCCCGGAGTCCCGTAGACGAGCAGGGTGACCTTGATCTTCTCGGCGCGCGCCCCGGCGACGGCCCGGTCGAGCTCGGCCGGCCAGGAGTAGGCGGGATCGGAAGGGTCGGTGGGCTTGGCGGGGGGTGCCGCGGCCGTGTCGCGCCAGTTCAGGGTCGTCTCGTAGATCCCCGCGCCCAGGTCACGATAGATGGGGAACTGCGAGACGCCGTTGCGCTCGACTGGTCCCCAGATAGCTTTCTTGCGCGAGGGGGCGGCGGCGCTCGCAGCGGAAGGGAGCGCCATCGCAAGGGCCAGTCCGAGGATGGCGAGACGCAAAAGCGTACTCACGTCCGACCAGGATACCTTTCTCCGGTGCGTTGCCGGTCCGGATCAATACTGGGCAAGGGAGCCCGCTCGCCGCGCGTGATTGAGTGCCGCACCGAGGAGGACGTAGGACAGCAGGACGGCACACACTCCTGCGACGGGCAGCAGCGCGAGCTCCCACGCGGGCACGTCACCGCCGAGAAGCGCCGCCCGCAGCGCGTCCAGGGTCCACGTGAGCGGGGAGGCTTTGGCAACTCCCTGGAGCACTCCGGGCAAGACGTCGACCGGGAAGTACACGCCTCCGAACAACAGCAGGGTCGTGGTTAGGAAGCTCACCAGCACGTCGGACTGCTTGAAGACGATGGTGGCTCCTGCGACCGCCACGCCGAGGCCGCCGAAGAACGCGATCGCGCTCGGCACTGCGATGGCGAGAATCCCGGCCGAGCTCGCGTCCAGCGACAAGTCCAGGCCGAAGACGAGGACCCCGAGCGCGAGAAGCAGCAGGGCGAGCGCCGCGGCGCGGACGAACTCGAAGGCCGCGCTGCCCACGATGACGAAGGCCTGGGGAGCCGGCGCGACCAGAAGCGCTTCCAGTGTGCCGGTCGTCTGGTCGGTGCGCAGCCTGCGCGCGAAGGCTGTCACGCCTACATAGACCAGCTCCATGACCATCAGACCGACGATCACGAAGCGGAAGTAGCCGCCGCTGACGTCGGCCTTTGAGGCAAGGCTCGAGCTGTCCACGATCCGTCCGAGGAAGAAGAACAGCGCGAGTTGCAGCAGCGAATCCACGATCTGCACCGCGAAGCCGAAGCGATAGGACCGCGCCGTCATCCAGTCGCGGCGCAGGAAGGCGCCGACGAGCGACAGCCGGAACGCCATCTACGCCGCCGCGACCACGTGCCGCTCCAGGTCGGCGGCATCGCGCCAGTCGCCCGCGATCTCCCTCATCCGACCCTTCGAGAGCACGACGCTGCGCGTCGCGAGCTGCGCCGCCTCGTGCAGGTCATGCGTGGCGATCAGGACGGCCGCCTCCTGGCCGGCGGCGACCGAGCGGACCAGCCCGCGAAACTGCTTCGCGCCGGCGGGATCGATGCTGCGCGTGGGCTCGTCGAGAAGCAATACGGGTGGGCGCGAGATCAGCGCGCGCGCGAGCGACAGGCGCACGCGCATGCCCGAGGAGTAGCCGTCGAAACGTCTACCGCCGGCCTCCTCGAGACCGACCTCGGCAAGCAACTCGTCCGCTCGCTCGGCGGCCGCCGCGCGCCGCAACCCGTTCAGAGCGCCGAAGAACTCGAGATTGTGCCGCCCCGTGAGCCTCCAGTACCACGAGCGCTCGTCGGGAAGCATGAAGCCGACCGCGCGGCGCACCGCGGCCGGCTCCTGCGCCACGTCATGCCCTGCCACGGTGACGCTGCCCGAATCGGGCAAGACGGCCGTGCCGACGATGCGCAGCAGCGTGCTCTTGCCGGCGCCGTTGGGCCCGAGGATCGCGATGACCTCCCCCGCGCGGACGCTCAGGTCGATGTCCGCGAGGGCAGTGACGCGACCGAAGCGCTTGCTGACGCCTCGGATCGCCACCGCGTCCATGAAAGGCGATACTACGGGGACGTCAGGGGGCTGATAGACGCTCCGCGAACGGCGGAGTACCTCTACGCCTTCCTCTTCGTCCCCGCCCCGTCGCCCTTCGTGCCCGTCGAACCGAAGGTGAACTCGGTGACGGGGCCGATGACGAGCAACGCCGGAGGTGTATACGCAGCGCTCGCAGATCGCTCGGTTGCGACCTTCGGCGACGGTTGCTCGTGATGTGCTCGAGTATTGATGGCATTCACTCTACCGAATTTCCTACTCCGACTACCAGAGGTGGCGCCTACGGTCTGCGTATCGTCGGCCTGCCCGACGAGCGGCTCCTCGTTCCCCTCCCGCCACGGCTAGCGTGGCCGACCGTTGCGGTCAGCTCCCAACCCGCGTCAGGCCTGACGCCGCGAACCCGCATCGGACTCGACCGGGCGGAGATTGGCCTCCTGGAGGGCGAGCAGGCGCTCGTCGATCGCGCCGGACGGACCGCGACGTTCCTCGCGCGCTCGCTGCCCGATGACGGACGGCTCCTTCATCCGTTCCTGACGGCCGTCGCCACGATGTTCGCGTGGTGGGAGGGCCACACCGCAATTCACGGAGGCGCCTTCGTCACCGAAGCGGGAGCCTGGGCAGTGGTCGGTGAGCGCGAGGGGGGAAAGAGCTCGACGCTGGCCGCGCTGGCGCTGGCAGGGCGCCGCGTCCTCGCCGATGACCTGATCGTTCTTTCCGGCGAGACGGTGCTGGCGGGTCCGCGCTGCATCGACCTGCGACCCGGCGTCAGCGAGGCGCTGGGAGTAGAGACCCGAGTTGAGCCTGTCCGCGGGGGTGAGCGGTTCCGGCTCGCACAGCGGCCCGTGGAGCCAGAGAGCCCGCTCCGCGGTTGGGTGAGCCTGACTTGGTCAGAGCGACTCGAGGTCCGTGCACTGACCCCGGGGCAGCGGCTTGACCGGCTGAGGGCGAGCAGCTCAGTGCCTCCACCTGAGCCTCGCCGGCTGATGGATCTCGCCAAGTTGCCGGCGTGGGAGCTCGGCCGGCCCGCGGCACTGAGCTCACTGGAGCCGGCAGTTGACCGGCTGCTGTCGCTCACGGGGTCCTGACGCCGCCAGCCACGCAGCTTGGAGGAGCAGCGCGCTACGGACGTCGGGCTCCGGCTCGGACCAGCTGCGGTGAAGCGCCTCCGCGTCGACCAGATCCTCGGGGAGGTCCGCTCCGGTCCACGAAGCCGCGAAGTCCCGCGCCTCCCCACTCCACCAGGCGCGCGTGAAGTCGGCCTTGTCGCGACGCTCGATCGTCGCGGCCGGCAGGAGGGGACCGAAGAGCTCACGCAGTACGTCGGTGCGCCTGCCACTGCCCCACGGGCCTCCCCAGCGTGCCAGGCTCGCGAGGAACCGGCGGTCGAGGAGTGGGTGGCGGATGCTGGCCGCTGTTCCGCCGGCGACGATTGCCAGCGCTTGGCGTAGAACGACGACGTACCGGCGCCGAGCCCACCAGCCCACCCGGCGGTTCCAGCGGAGCGGCTCGCCGGCGATATCCGCGGCCTCGGCCAACTGCAACGACCTGGCGGGCCGCGGTCTAAGCCACGGCACGGTGTCGGAGGATCGGTGGAGGTACGCGCGGCGGCGCAGCGGCGCGGGTGAGACGGCGCGGGCGACGCTCAGCATTGAGCGCGGGGTAGGGGCGACGCGGCGGGCGAGAACGTCTCGGGGCAATGCGGACGAGCCTCCGTTGAAGAGCCCGTCGCCCTCGAGTCCGGTGAGGACGGTTCCCTGGCCGGCGGCTTCCAGGACCGTCAGCAAAGTGTGGGCCCCAGCAGGCGACATGAGACCGTGGCGGGACAGGACCCTTTGCGCGACCGGGCCGAGCCAGTTGAGCTCGCTCCCGAACAGCATCCGCTGCCAGTCGGGCAGCCCTAGATGGCGCACCACACTTTCCTGCCAGCGTGTTTCCTGCGCTTCCGGAAACGCCGGGAATTGCCAGGTCGCCGGAATGGGAAGCGATAGCTGCTCGCGTCTGGCGAGCGACGTGGCGATGGCGAGCACCGCGGAGGAATCGCGGCCCCCCGAGAACGTGACCAGGCAAGGTGGGCGCTCGAGTGCCGGCCGGATCGCGTCCTGGAGGGCATCAGTCGGATGCAGGGCTGCGTCTATTCGTGGGAGCGCAGGCTCCGCGGCATGCTCGCCGATCGGGGTATCTATGGCCGTCTCGGCCGGAGAGAGCTGCACCGCTTGCTCCCCACGGAGCACGTCCCGCGGGCGCCGGAAGGAGCTCTCGGGATCGCCGCTCAGGGCTCGAGCAGGTCTTGCTCGACGAGCATCGCGACGAACGCGTCGACGTCGGCGGCTGCGGCAGGAGGTTCAATGTCGAACCTGTCGACCAGGGCCCCGATGAGGTCCTCGCGGCGGGTCCCGCGGGCGAGCGAGGGCCACAGGACCGAACCGCTCTCGTTGACGGAGAGATAGGTCGCCGTACGCATGTCGACAGCGACGATCTCTCCCTCAATCTCGCGCCACTCGGCGGCCCCAGCCCGCAGTCTCAATTCATCTCCCATGACGGTTTCATCTTATGACCTGTACGCGATCGTTTGGCTTGTGCATCGTCGCCCTTGCAGCCCCGGCTTAGGATCAACGACAGATGCCTCACATCCGGAGAGCAAGCAACGGGCAAGGCAGGTCGTCCGCGCTGATCGCCTCCCGGCCCGAGGACGAAGTCCACCGCCTGGGCCGCGACTTCGCGACGAGGCATTGTGCGCTCCTGAAGGGGGTCCTCGACGGCGAACTGCTCGCTGACGTTGTCCGTGACGTGGAGCGGGGCACTTTTCAGACCGAGCGTCACAAAAAGATCGCCGTCGAAGAGAAGATGCTGGCTCACGGATCTGCGGCGGCGCTCGTTCTGTTCGCCAACGATCCGAGCGTCTTCGACCAGATCGCGACGATCACCGGCTGCGGTGACATCGGATGCTTCGACGGGCGCGTCTATCGCCTTTCCGCGGAACGCGGCCATCGCGACTCATGGCACGACGATCTCGTCGATCATCGCCTCGTTGCGATGAGCGTGAATCTCACGCCGCGGCCATACGAGGGAGGCGTCCTCCAGATACGCGACCGCCAGAGCGGCCATAT
>JBBQNQ010000094.1:0-9247 GCA_038330095.1 Solirubrobacterales bacterium | reverse complement strand
AGGTAGGAGGTGGCCAGCGCCTCCCACAACCAATCCTCGCCCGAGGGCCAGGACCCGAAGCCCTCGACGTCGGGCCTGGGGGGGGGGAGGACCAGCTCCAGTTCGACCTCCGGCCCGGCGGCCGGCGGGGTCACGGCCGGCAGATCGCCACGAAGTCCAGGGCGCGATCCAGGTGCCTGCCCTCGAGCGCGAAGTCGCGCGAGGAGATCGCGGGAACGAAGCGGCCGTAGAAGCGCTCCGTGATCCCGAGGCGCGTGTGGATCGCGTCCCACCCCAGCCTCAGCGCCAGCGCGTGGGCGCGGAGCCTGCGCGCGTGGTGCAGGCCGAGGATCTCCACGCGCGAGAAGTGGCCCCGGCAAAGCTGCGCGAACTCCTGCGCGCGGTACTCGTGCACGTGCCAGGGGTTGCCGGAGCGCTGCGCGCCCTTGGGCGCGAGCGTCAGCACGTTGGGCGTCGAGATGTATGCCGCGCCGCCCGCCTCGAGCATCGCCGCAAAGTGGTCGAGGACGGGCCCAGGGTCCTCGACGTGCTCGATGGTCTGCAGGAAGACTACGGCGTCACAGGGCTGGGAGAAGCGGTCGACGAGATCGCGCTCGAAGCGCAGGTTGGGCCGACGGTAGCGCAGCCGGGCGTGCTCGTGGGCGTCGGGGTTGGCGTCGACGCCGACCACCGAGGCCGCCCGGCGCGCGAGCACGTCGGCACCGTAGCCCTCGCCGCAGGCCATGTCGATCACCGCCAGCCCGTCCACCCGTGCCGCGATCCACTCGTAGACCGCCAGGTGCCGGCGAAACCAGTAGTTCTCCTCCGGTACGTCCGGGAGCGTGCGCTCGCCGGTCAGCGCAAGCGGCGGCACGCCGGCGGGCTGGTCGCGCTGCACGTACGCGGTCTCGGTCACGGCGCGCGAGTCTAGAGGCGGCGCTACGGTCTGCGCCCATGCCGGCCCCCACGAGCGCAGTCGAGATCCGCGACGTCAACCAGCGCTATCACGACGTCGCCGCGATCGACTACGACGGCAAGTGGGGGATCGGCTTCGGAGCACAGGGTCGCGGGCAGGTGGTGGGCAAGCTGGCCAAGGCCCTGGGCGAGACGCCGCGCCCCCCCTACGAGCACTCGCTGGAGATCGGGGCGGGCACGGGCTACTTCTCGCTCAACCTGTTGCTCGCGGGCGTCGTCCGCAGGGCCACCTGCAGCGACATCTCGCCGGGGATGCTCGCCGCGCTCCAGAGCAATGCGCAGCGGCTCGGCCTGGAGGTCGAGTGCGTGCGCACCGGCGCGGAGGAGCTGCCGTTCGCGGACGAGAGCTTCGACCTCGTGCTCGGCCACGCGGTCCTTCACCACCTTCCCGACCTGGCGGCGGCGATGGGCGAGTTCCATCGCGTCCTGCACCCCGGCGGAACCATCGTCTTCGCCGGCGAGCCGTCGCGCTACGGCGACCGCCTCGCCGCCGTGCCCAAGCGCAGCGCCCATGCGGTCGCGCCGCTGTGGCGGACGCTGATGCGCGCGCGGCTGGCGCACTGGCAGGGAAACTGCTCGCCGGGCGCCGAGGACGACCACGCCCTCGAGCGCTGGGTCGACGTGCACGCCTTCGCCCCCGGCGAGCTCGCCCGGCACGCACGGCAGGCAGGGTTCGAAGGCGTCCGCGTGCGCGGGGAGGAGCTGGCCGCGAGCCTCTTCGGCTGGACCAACCGAGCACTGGAGGCGACCGCTGAGCCCGACGACGTGCCGTGGCTATGGCGCCAGTACGCGTTCCGCGGCTATCTCGCGCTCCAGCAGCTCGACCGGCGCGTGCTCGAGGGGCGCCTGCCCGCAGCGCTGTTCTACAACCTGCTGCTCGCGGGCCGCCGGCCCGATCCGGCGGCCGTCACGGCGTAGCGGCGCGACGGCGTAGCGGCGGATCGGAACGGCATCGGGCGAGGGAGAGGGGGGTGGCCCTTCGGCCGCTGCGGCGTTCTCGGCGTTCTGCGGCGACTTATGCGGATCCAGTCCGCTTAACTCGCCGCAGAACGGGGAGGGGCGGAGAGTTCGCCCCTCCCCCTCCCTCGTCGCTGCCTTCGCGGCGCCGCGTCACCTAGGCCTCCAGCGCGCGGACCACCGCGGCCATGTCGTGGTCGCCGAGGCCCTTCTCCTCGGCAAGCGCGAAGCTGGCCGCCAGCGCGTCGATCATGGGCAGCGCTGTGTGGCGCACCGCGGCCGCCTCGCGTACGAGCTCTGAGTCCTTGTGCGCCAGGGCGAGCGGGAAGCTCGCGTCCGCGGTGCGGCCCTCGATCATCGCCGCGCCCTTCGTCTGCGCGTAGGCCGAGTCCAGCGGGCCGCCCTTGATGCCGTCGAGGAAGACACGCGGGTCGACGTCCAGGGCGCGCGCGAGCGCGACGACCTCCGCGGTCGCGCCCACGAGCTCGAGCACCCAGGTGTTCATGACGAGCTTGACCCGGGTGGCGAGTCCCGGCTCCTCGCCCAGCCGGCGCGTGGCGCGGCCGACCGCCTCGAAGACCGGCACGCAACGCTCGCGCGCCGCCTCGGGCCCGGAGGCGAGCACCAGCAGCTCGCCTGCCTCCGCGGGCTGCTTGGTGCCCAGGACCGGCGCGTCGACGTACGGACGCCCGGCCTCCGCGGCAAGTGCGGCGAGCCGCTCGGTGCCCGCGAGGCCGACGGTGCTCATCTGCGCCCACACCGCGTCGCCGTCCATGGCGAAGAGCGGTCCGTCGTCGCCGGTCATCACGCGCTCGACCGCCTCCGCGTCGGCCAGCATCGTGAGGACGACGTCGGCGCCCCGCACGGCCTGCGCGGGCGAGGGCGCCACGCTCGCTCCATCGTCCTGCAGCGCCCGGCCTTCTCCTCCGTCCGGTTCCACACCGTCACCTCGTGCCCGGCGGCCAGGAGGTTGCGAGCCATCGGCCCACCCATGATGCCCGTGCCGAGCACGGCGACCGAGATTCCCACGCTCCCCATCATGCCCCGCCCGCGGAGCGCATACGCTCAGAGCCCGCAGGACGGCACCGAGAGGAGAAAGCATGGGACAGCCAGTTGTGCACTTCGAGGTCATCGGGAAGGACGGAGAGAAGCTCCAGGGCTACTACTCCGAGCTGTTCGGATGGGAGATCGACAGCGCGAACGCGATGAACTACGGGACCGTGCAACGCGAGGGGAACGTCAACGCCGAGGGCATCGGAATCGGCGGCGGCATCGGGGTCGGGCCGGCCGGCTACCCCGGCCACGTCACCTTCTACGTCGAGGTTCCCGATGTCGAGGCGGCGCTCGCCAAGGCCGAGAGCCTCGGTGGCTCCCGGACCATGGGCCCCGAGCAGGTGACCGAGGGCGTCGAGATCGGCCTCTTCACGGACCCCGAGGGCCACACGGTCGGCGTCATCAAGGCCGCCTCGTAGCCCGCCACGTATGGTGCCTCGTTCCCACCCTGACCAGGAGACGCCATGCATGCCGTGCTGATGCACGAGACCGGAGACCCGGAAGTCCTTCGCTACGAGGAAGCCGACCCGCCTGAGCCCGCCGACGGCCAGGTCCTCGTGAGGGTCCACGCCGCGTCGGTCAACCCGGTCGACTGGAAGTTCCGGCGCGGTTTCATGGACAAGCCGCTGCCCGCGGTGCTCGGCAGCGACATCTCGGGGACCGTCGAGGTTTCTCGCACGGACGTCTTCGCAGAGGGAGACGAGGTGTTCGGCTTCGCGGCGAGCGGCGCTTACGCGGAGCTGGCAACCGCCTCGGAAGCGAGCATCGCGAAGAAGCCCGCCGGCGTGACTCACGAGCAGGCCGCGGCGCTGCCCGTGGCGGGGCTCACGGCGTGGCAGGCGCTGTTCGACCGCGGCGGGCTCGAGCGCGGGCAGACGGCGCTGATCGCCGGCGCCGCGGGCGGCGTGGGTCACCTCGCGGTGCAGTTCGCCACGGTGGCGGGGGCGCGAGCGATCGGCATCGGGTCGGGGCGCAACCGCGACTTCGTGCTCGGCCTCGGCGCCGAGGAGTACGTCGACTACACCCAGCAGGACGTCGCCGAGGCGGTCAGGGGCGTCGACATGGCCTTCGACACCGTCGGCGGGGAGACGACCGAGTCGCTGGTCCCCGCCGTACGCGAAGGAGGGATCGTCGTGACCATCGCCGGCGCTCCTCCCGAGGACGCGGCACGAGCGCGCGGCGTGCGCGCCGAGCTGCTGGTCATGAGCCCGAGCTCGGAGCAGCTGGCTCGCATCGCCGAGCTCGTCGCGGCCGGCGACGTGCGCGTGGAGATCGCCGAGGTCATATCGCTCCCCGAGACCCGCCGGGCGCACGAGCACAGCGAATCCGGGCACACGCGGGGCAAGATCGTCCTGTCGGTCGCGACGTAGCGGACGGTACGGTGAGCCGTCGTGCACGCTCGCCGAGCCGGCCTGCCTCTCGCTCTGCTCGTTGTTCTCGCCGGCTGCGGGTCGCCTCCGGCTGACCTCTTCGTCGTCGAGCGCTCGGGGCCGATCCCCGGCGCGCGACTGACCCTGCTGGTCTCCGACGACGGCACCGTGCGCTGCAACGGCGGGCCCCGCCGCGACGCCGGCTCCGACCGCCTGCTCGACGCGCGCACGCTCGTCCGCGAGCTCGGCTCCGCCGCCGAGAAGGACCGGTCCCTGGCCCCCGGGCCCGGCTCGGTCCTGCGCTACCGCGTGCGCCTCGAGGACGGCATGGTGGCCTTCTCGGACACTTCGCCCGGCCGTACCGCCGCCGACCTGAGCCTCGCCGCCTACACCCGCGAGGTGGCCCGGCAGGTCTGCGGGCTCCCCCGGTAGCTACCTATCCGAAGCGCACCTTGCCGTTGGAGCGTGCGCGCGTCTGGGCGCGCTCGACGAAGTCCAGGCGCTTGGCCGCGGCGCGGAACAGGCGGGCGATGAGGCGCAGGCGCGCGTTCTCGGAGCGCAGGTCGAGCAGCCCCTGCTTGGCCTCGAGGCCGAACTCGACGGTCGCGGCCATCTCGTAGGCGGCCATGGCCTCGAGCTCGTCGGAGTCCGGCCGGCGGTCGGTCGCGCGCTCCACGAGCTCGGCGTAGGCCGCACGGGCCTCGCGGGCCGCCTCGGGCGAAGGCTCCTCCTCGCGATCCTCGAGGAACTCGACCGTGCCCGCGGGATAAGGCCGGTCGTCCTGGCGGGCGACCACCCGGAACGGCCGGGTGCCGCGCGTGAGGACGTTCATGCGCCCGTCCTGGAGGCGCTCGAGCACCTCGCTGATCTCGCAGGCGCACCCGATCTCGCGCAGCCCGTCATCGGAGAGCCAGACGATCCCGAACTCATGCTCGTGCTCGAGGCAGAAGGCGATCATCGCCTGGTAGCGCTCCTCGAAGATGTGCAGCGGCACGACCTCGGTGGGCAGCGCGACGATGCCCAGCGGAAAGAGCGGGAACCCCTGGACCTCGCCGTCGCCCATGGGCCAAGTCTAGGCCCGGCCCGTACCGCCTACGTGCCGTCGACCGCCCTCGTCTGGATGCGCCGCGACCTGCGCATCCACGACCACCCGGGGCTGC
Source organism: Solirubrobacterales bacterium (assembly GCA_038330095.1). Taxonomy (GTDB): domain Bacteria; phylum Actinomycetota; class Thermoleophilia; order Solirubrobacterales; family Solirubrobacteraceae; genus JBBPZA01. The sequence goes on along the minus strand of JBBQNQ010000094.1, from coordinate 3,753 downwards.
ACCGGGCCCTCGCCGAGCACGAGCGGGTCGTCCCGGTCTTCGTGCTCGACGACGCGCTGGTCCACGGGCGCTTCCCCTCCGCCACGCGTACCGCGTTCCTGCTGGAGTGCCTGCGCGAGCTCGACCGCGGCCTGGGCGAGCGGGGCGGCGGCCTTGTGGTCCGCACGGGACGTCCCGAGAAGGTGCTGGTCGAGCTCGCCCGCGAGACCGGCGCGCGGGCTGTGCACCTCGCAAGCGACGTTTCCCCCTATGCCCGCGCGCGCGATCGTCGTGTCCGCGAGGCGCTGCACGGCGCGGGCGTGGAGTGCGTTCACGTGCCCGGGAACTTCGTCGCCGACATCGGGAAGCTCACGAGCCCAGAAGGGCGCCCGTTCACCGTCTTCTCCCCGTTTCACCGCGCCTGGGGCGAGGCGCAGCGCAGACCGGTGCACCGCGCGCCGCCCTCACTTGCACCGCTCGAGTCCGGCCTGGATCGCGGCGCCCTACCGACGCTCGAGAGCCTCGGCCACGAGCGCGAGCTGCAGGTCCTCGAGCGCGAGCCCGGCGAGTCCGCCGGCCGCGCCGCGATGGACGCGTGGATCCGCGACGGAGTCGACCACTACGACCGCCGCGCGGATCGCCTCGCGCACGGTGGCTCGCGGCTGTCGGCCTACCTGCACTTCGGCTGCATCTCGGCGCGCGAGCTCGAGGGACGGGTCGCGCGCCGCCAGAGCGCAGCGGCGGCGTCCTTCCGCCGCCAGCTGTGCTGGCGCGACTTCTACGCCCACGTCCTCCTCCACCATCCGGCCAACGCGCGCGAGGAGTTCCGGGCCAAGCTTCGCGACCTCGCCTGGGACGACGACGACGAGCGCCTGGCGGCCTGGCAGGAGGGCCGGACCGGCTATCCGCTGGTCGATGCGGGCATGCGCCATCTGCGCGCACGCGGCTGGATGCCCAACCGCGCGCGCCTCGTCGTCGGCTCGTTCCTGACCAAGGACCTGCACCTGGACTGGCGCCTGGGAGAGGCGCACTTCATGCGCTACCTGATCGACGGCGACGAGGCCAGCAACAATGGCAACTGGCAGTGGATCGCCGGCGTCGGCGTCGACCCTCAGCCCGCCTACCGCCGCCTCTACAACCCCGCCCGCCACCAGGAGCGCTTCGACCCCGACGGCGAGTACGTGCGCCGCTGGGTCCCCGAGCTGCACGCGGTTCCCGACCACCGGCTGGCCGAGCCCTGGACGATGACCGCCGACGAGCAGCAGGCGACGAGATGCACGGTGGGCCGCGACTACCCGGCCCCCATCGTCGACCACCTCGCCGAGCGCCGCGAGTCACTCGAGCGCTACCGGGTCGCGGCGGAGGCGGACTGAGGCGGCAGCGGCCGCCGGTCGGGCGCGGGAGGCGCTCTCACGCCACTCTCATCACCGGCGGTCATCGTCTGGTCGGATCATGCGAGTGCTGATCGTCGAGGACGAGGTCAAGATGGCGAGCCTGATCCGGCGTGCCCTACGCGAGGACGGCATGGCTGCCGACATCGCCATCAAAGGCGAGGACGCCGTGTGGATGGCGGGCTCCACGGATTACGACGCCATCATCCTCGACGTCATGCTGCCGGGGATGGACGGCTTCGAGCTGTGCCGCCGGCTGCGCGGAGAGGGCGTGTGGGCCCCGGTCCTGATGCTCACGGCCCGGGATGCGGTGGAGGACCGGGTCGCGGGCCTCGACACCGGTGCCGACGACTACCTCACTAAGCCGTTCTCGCTTGCCGAGCTGCTCGCTCGGCTCCGAGCCCTTGCGCGGCGCGGACCGGTCGAGCGCCCCACCGTGCTCTCGGCGGGCGACCTGCATCTCGACCCGGCCTCCCGGCGCGTGTGGCGCGGCGACGCCCAGATCGAGCTGTCGACGAAGGAGTTCGCGCTCCTGGAGACTTTCCTGCGGCGCCCCGGGCAGGTGCTCGACCGTTACCAGCTACTCGAGCACGCCTGGGACTACGAGTACGAGAACCGCTCCAACGTGGTCGACGTCTACGTCCGCTACCTGCGACGGAAGATCGACCGCCCCTTCGACGTGGAGTCGATCGAGACCGTGCGCGGCACCGGCTACCGACTACGAGCGGATGGCGGATCCGGCTAAGCACGCGACGTCGGCGCCCGCTCACAGACCGATGGACCACGCCGCCCGGCAAGACGCGTGCGACGACCTCCTGCCCGCCTGGCCCCTCGTCCGGTGGTGGCAGGCGGTGCTGCAGTTGGTTGTCCTGAGCGCCACCGCGCTGGTCGTCGCCGGCGCGCCGCCGGGCGGCTGAGCCGCCCGGCCCCGCGTTATTCACCGTGCTCTCATCGCCTCACGGCCGTTTCATGCCCGCCGCCTAGCGTGCCGGTTGCTTGCCCCGTACCCCACGAAAGGAGAACCATGAGCAAGCGACTCAAGACCGGATTCGGCGCCCTGGCGGCGCTGTTTGCCCTCGCGCTGGGCGGCTCGGCGATCAGCAACGCCGCGCAGCATGCCCAGAGTTCGCATGCCGCGAAGTCCACCAGCGCGCAGACCAGCAGCGAGTCCACCGCGCGGGAGAACTCCGGCACGGATCCGGACAACGTCCAAGAGGGGGACACCACGACCCCGGACACGCCCGGCTCGTCGGGCACCACGCAGGAGTCTGGCTCGGAGACGGGCTCGGAGACGGTGAACAACGACGGCCCGGGCGGTCACGCGGACGAGCCCGGCAACCCGAACGCCGACCACCAGTTCCAGGGCGTCGAGTAGCCCGTGGGGCTGCCGGGGCGCAGTCGCCCCGGATCGATCGCGGCTGATCCGCCGCGACACGCCGGCTCGGTCGGCGACACCGGACGCGGCGGCCCTCGGGCCGCCGCGTCACGTTGCGGCGCTCAAATCGCGGTCCCGGGAAGCTCGATCCAGACGTCGGCACCCCCATCGGCTCGATTGCCGGCGTGCGCGCTGCCGTCGTGCGCAGCGGCGATGGCGGCGACGATGGCCAGGCCCAGCCCGGCGCCGCCCCGGCTGCGCGCCGGGTCGCCGCGGGTGAAGCGGTCAAAGGCGATGGGCAGGAGGCTCGCTGGGAATCCCGGGCCGTCGTCGCGCACGTGCAACTCGATCCGGTCCGCCCGATCGACGATCGCGAGCTCCACCCTGCTCGCCCCGTGGCGCAGCGTGTTGTCGACGAGATTTCCGAGCGCCTGCTCGAGGCGGAGCGGATCACCGAGCAGCGTGCGCTCCTGTACTGGGACAGCCACGGTGATGCGCACTCCGGCCTCCCTCGCGCGCTGGGAGAAGCGCTCGGCGACGCCCTCGAGCAGAGCCTGCGCCGCGACGGTGCCGTGGCGTATCGGCAACCGACCCTGCTCCGAGCGCGCGATCACCAGGAGGTCCTCTGCGAGCTGGGCCAGGCGGTCGGTCTCCTCTGACGCCGAGGCGATCGTCGCCTCGAGCTCCTTTGCGCTGCGTCCGCGGCGCATGGCGAGCTCGAGCTCGGTCTTGAGGATGGCCAGTGGGGTGCGCAGCTCGTGGCTGGCGTCCGCGACGAAGCTGCGCTCACGCTCGACCGCGGCCTCGAGGCGGTCGAGCATCTCGTTGAGCGTATCTCCCAGGCGGGCAACCTCGTCATTCGTCGGGGGCACGGGAAGGCGCTCACCGCTCCTGGTGTCCTGCACCGCAGCCGCGCGGCGGCGCATGGCCTCCACCGGCCGCAGCGCCCCGGCAGCCACGCCGTAGCCGGCGATCGACGCGAGGAGAAGGGCGGCAGGGCCGCCGACC
>JBBQNQ010000093.1:0-9588 GCA_038330095.1 Solirubrobacterales bacterium | reverse complement strand
CGGGCGTGCGGGCAGGCCGGCGGTGTGGCGCGTCGACGGCGGCCGATGGTGGATGTGCGCGGGCTGTGGGCGTAAGACGTCGGTGACGGCCGGCACGATCTTCGAGGGCACGCGGACGCCGCTGAGCTCGTGGTTCGCGGCTTGTGGGGTGCACAAACCCGGTCGGGCTCACGCCGCGTAGGCGCATTTATTCGATCGCCGGGCCTAGACAGCGAAGGCGGCCGATCCAGCCAAGCGGATCGGAGCTCGGGAAGCGGGTCAGTCCCTGAGCTATCGCGTGATCGCGTCGCTGGAAGATCGCTGCTGGCGACTTGCAGCTTATGGGTGGCCGCCGGGGCGGAATACCGGGGCGCTTCGAGGACCCGATCGAATAAATGCGCCCTACGCGGGCAGAGGAAGCCCTCCGGCCACCGCGACGCGAACAGGTACTCGCGACAGGCCTCCTCGCTCGCGAAGCGCTCCTGGAACTCCATGATCGAAACAGGGAACCCGGGCCGCGGCACCCCGCCAAGCTACGAATCACCCAGACGGAACGAAGCGGATACGCACTGGCGAGCTTGCCACTAGCGAGGCCCCTCTTCATGGCACTCAGTCGAGGAACGGCACGCCGGCCCGCAGGAGGACGTTCGCGTACGGCGTGGCCTCGCCGGTGCGGACCACGAAGCGGGCGTGCCCGACTTGCGCCTTGAACTCCTCGTGCGGGATCCGTTCGAGCGCCGGGAGCCGATCCTGCAACAGCTTCCAGCACCCGGGGTTCTGCGTCACGACCGGCTCGGAGACCGTCGCGGCCTCGACGACGACCTCGGCCAGGATCGCGTCGAGCACCACGGCGAAGGGCGACATCCCGTAGACAACCCCGAGATCGATCACCGCCGGTCCGGCGGGAACGGGCAGGCCGCTGTCGGAGATGACGAGGGTGTCCGTGTGGCGCAGCGCCGCGAGCGCGCGGGCGAGCTCGGCGTGGATGATTCCGGTGCGTCTCATGCTATCTCCAGCGTCGCGGTGGTGGGAAAGGACGGCTGTGCGCCCTCCCGGCGAGTGGCCACCGTGCCGGCGCGCACGGCGCGGCCGGTGGCTCGGTCCAGGCCGGCGTCGCGAGCCAGGGCCAGCGCCAGGGCTCCGACGAAGGCGTCGCCGGCGCCGGTCGTGTCAACCACCGAGACGGCCGAGGTCGGAACGTGCCCCGCGCGTCCGTCGTCAGCGGCGTGCACCGCACCCCCCGCGCCGAGGGTGATCACGGCGGCGCGCGGGCCGAGGCCGAGCAACCGCCGTGCGGCATCCTCGGCGTCCTCGGCGTCCGGCGCTTCGCCTTCTAGGAGCACGCCCGCCTCCTGCTCGTTGACGACGAGCACGTCGACCCGCTTCAGCAGCGTCGCGGGGAGCGGTTGGGCGGGAGCGGCGTTGAGCACGACCGTGACGCCAGCGGCGGCCGCGGCGGCGCGCTCCACGACCGCGAGCGGCACCTCGAGCTGGGCGACGACGACGCGGGCGCCCGCCAGCAGCGATCGCGCCTCCAGGACGTCGGTGGCGCCGAGTCGCGCGTTCGCGCCCGGCGAGACGACGATCGCGTTCTGACCGTCGGGGGTGACGGTGATCGTCGCTATCCCCGACGGTACGTCGGCGAGCCGGCGGACGTGGCGGTCATCGACCCCGGCCGAGCGCAGGCTCGACAGGAGGAGCTCACCGTGGGGGTCGTCGCCAACGCAGCCGAGCATCGCTACGCGGCCGCCAAGCCGCGCGGCGGCCACGGCCTGGTTGGCTCCCTTGCCGCCGGGATGGGTCGCGACGTCACCCCCCAGCACGGTCTCCCCGGGCGCCGGCCGGTGGTCGACGGCGACCACCAGGTCGACGTTCAGAGAGCCGACGACAACCACCTCGGCCGGGGCCGGCGGCCGGGCGTCACTCGCCATCGTCGGCGGTCCGGTCCCGGTCGCCCGCCACGCCGGTGATCATGGCTACGAGCTCCTGCTCGTCGGACTCGGCCACCCGGCGCCCGCCGACCACCCGGCCTTGACGCAGGACCCACACGTGGTCGGCGAGACGCATGACCTGCCTGAGGTCGTGGCTGATGATGAGGACGGTCAACCCCTCGCGTCGAAGCCGGACGAGCTCCTCCACCGCCTCGGTCTCCCGCACGCCGAGGGACGCCGTCGGCTCGTCCATGATGACGAGCGCAGACCCCCAGCTGACCGCCCGGCTAACCGCCACGGACTGACGCTGGCCGCCGGAGAGCCGTCTGACGGAAGCGTTCACCGAAGGGACGTTCACGCCGAGGCGCTGGAGCGTCTCCTCCGCCGAGCGCACCATCGCCCGCTTGTTGAGGAAGCGCACCGGCCCCAGGCCGCGACGCACCTCGCGGTTGAGGAACACGTTCTGCCACACCGTGAGGTCCTCGACGAGGGCGAGGTCCTGGTAGACGGTCTCGATGCCCAGCTCGCGCGCGTCCTCCGGCAGCCTGAAGTGGACCTCGCGCCCCTTGAAGCGCACCGTGCCGCGGTCGGGCCGGTGGACGCCGGTCAGGCAACGGATGAGCGTGGACTTGCCGGCCCCGTTGTCGCCGACGAGGGCCGTCACCGCGCCGCGTCGCAGCGACAGCGTCGCCCCCCGCAGCGCCTGAACCGCACCAAACCGCTTCTCGAGGTCCTCGACCTCGAGCAGGGTCTCGCTCCCGGGCTGTGCCGGGTCGGCGGTCGTCGAGGCGTTCCCTTCCGCGGTCACGAGGTCACCTCTGGAAGCGGCTCAGCACGGCCGAGGCCACGACCACGAGGCCGACCGCGACCGGCTGGTAGTACTGGGAGACCTGCAGCAACGTGAACCCGTTGATGAGCGTCGTCAGCAGGATCGCGCCCGCGACGGTACCAACGATGGACGCCCGTCCGCCGAACAGGCTCGATCCCCCGAGCACGACCGCCGCGATGGAGCTGAGCAGCTGGTTGGTCAGGAGGGAGGGATCGGCGCCCGCCGTGCGGGCGACGAGCAGCACGCCGGCCAGGCCGACGAGCAGGCCGGCAATCAGATAGGCGGAGATCCTCACCCGGTCGACCCGGATGCCCATGCTGCGCGCCGCGTCGCGGTTGCCGCCCGTGGCCAGCAGGTGGGTGCCGTACGCCGTATGGAAGATCAGCAGGTGCGCGGCGATCGCCACGACGAGCGCGACGACGATGAACCACCGGATCCCGAGAACGGAGTTCAGCGCCAGGTCCTGCAGGAACGTGCTGGTCACCGCCACCGTGTTTCCGCTGACGAGCACGAGCGCCAGCCCGTTCATGATCCCGAGCGTCCCGAGCGTGACGATGAAGTCGTCGATGCGCACCTTCGCGATCACGCTCCCGTTGATCACGCCGACGGCGGCCGCGCCGGCGAAGGCCAGCGCGATGCCGGCCGCCAGCGGCCAGTGGTGCGTGGTGCTCGCCCAGCCGAGCAGCACCGCGGCCCAGGGCAGGTTCGATCCCATCGAAAGGTCGATCCCGCCGGTGACGATGACGAACTGCTGGCCGAGCGCGAGCACGACGAGGATCGCCGCCGAGACGAGCAGGTCGCTGATGTTCGCGCTGGTGAGGAAGTCGGACGAGAGCACGCTGAACACGACCACGACCGCCGCCAGCCCGAACAGCACGGCGTTGTTGCTCCAGAAGACGGGGTCCCGGACGGCGCCGGCGCCCCAGTCGCGCGCACCCTTGAGGGCGCCGGTCACGGCCGAGACCCCGGAGGGGGTCTCGCCGGCGGCGCTCACTTCTTCAGCAGCGGCTTGACCGGGTCCGCGAAGCGGAAGAACGGGCTCGGGAAGGACGCTTGCGCCCGCTGGACGTTGTCCTTCGTGATGAGCTTGATCGGCGCCACGATGCGCGTCGGGATCTTCTTGCCTTCCTTGAGCGCCTGGCAAGCCTCGACCACCAGGATGCCCTCGGCGTAGGGGTACTGCGTCACCGTGCCGGCATAGCTCCCGGCCTTCACCTTCTGCAGCGCCTCCTTGATGCCGTCGACGCCGACGACCTTGATCTTGCCGGTCTTGTTGGCGTTGGCGACCGCCTGAACCGCCCCCAGCGCCATCGTGTCGTTCGCCGCGAAGATCCCGGTGATGTCCGGGTGGGCCTTGAGGATCGCCTCCGTCACGGTCAGGCCCTGGCCGCGTTCGTAGTTCGCGGTCTGCGCCTGCGCCACCTGCAGCTTGCCCGCGGTCGTCGCGCGGAAGGCCTTCTCGCGGTTGATGCCGTTCTGCTCGCCCGGGATGCCCTCGAGGATCGCGACCCTTCCCTTGCCGCCGAGCAGCTTGAGCATGTAGCGGCCGGCGAGCTGGCCGGCGTTGTAGTTGTCCGAGCCGATGAACGACGTGAGCTTGAGGCCCGCCTTCTTCGCGGCCGCGGTGTCGATCTTCGTGTCGAGATCGATGATCGGCTTGTTCTTGCGCGAGACGGGCACGAGCGGCGTGATGATGTTCGTCGCGTTCACCGGCACCGCGCCGTAGCAGCTGTAGTTCTGGTTAGCGAGCGTCGAGATCTTCTGGTTCTCGCCGGAGGCGTCCGTCTCGTTGGACCCCGCCTGTACGTTCACGTCCACGCCCATCTTCTTGCCCTGGTCGACCGCGCCGTCACGCAGCGCCGCCCAGTAGGGGTTGTTGAAATCGCGCGTGGCGACCGCGACACGGGCCTTCCCGCTCTTCGAGCTCGAACTCGAGCTCCCGCAGCCCGCGGCGCCGAGGGCGGCCAGCGCGGCCACCACGAGGATGCACAGCAGTCGGTGGATGCTCATCGCGTTCGTTTCTCTCTCTCGAGGTGGTTGTGGGGGGTCGGGCTCATCCGCTTGCGCCCGGCGCTTCGGCTTCGGCGAGGGTCGCGGGCTCGCCGCACGAGCGGCGCACGACGAGGTGACAGTCGAGCATCTGCGACGCGACCCTCCGCCCAGCCATGCGGTCGAGCAGCGCGCGCACCGCCGTCCGGCCGAGCTGCGCGATGGGTTGCGCGATGGCAGTCAGCGGCGGATCGAGCAGCGCCAGCCAGGGCGTGTCGTCGAAGCAGGCGATCGCCACGTCGTCGGGGACTCGCCGACCCATCTCGCGGGCGGCCTGCAGCGCCCCCAGCGCCATGAGGTTGTCGGCCGCGAAGACCGCCGAGGGCGGCGAGGGCAGACCGAGCAGGCGGATCATCGCGTCATGCCCGCTGCTGGCCTGGAAGTCTCCGATCTCGACGTAGGGATCGGGAAGCTCCAGGCGGTGAGCGGCCACGGCGTCCGTGAACGCCTGTCGGCGCTCGCGGCCGGTCACCGTGTCCTCCGGACCGCTGATGATCGCGAGCCGCCGGTGGTCGAGCGCCACCAGATGGTCCACGAGAGCGCGCGTGGCGCGCGCGCCGTCAGCGCGAACGCTCGGAACGTCGAGCCCCTCGACCGCGCGGTCGACGAACACCACGGGATGACCCTCCCGCACGGCGGCCTTGATCAGCGCCGAGCCGCCGACCGTGGGGCTGAGGAGCAGCCCGTCGACGCGCCGGTCCAGCAGCACCTCGACGCACTCGTCCTGCCGCAGCGCACTCTCGTCGGCGTTTCCGAGGATCACCGCGTATCCCGCCGCTCGCGCCTCGTCCTCGACCGCCCGGGCGAGCTCGGTGAAGAAGGGGTTCATCACGTCGCTGACGACCAGGCCGAGCGTCCGCGTGCGCTCGACCCGCAGCGAGCGGGCCACCGCGTTCGGTCGATACCCGAGCCGCTTCGCCGACCGCCGCACACGCCGGCGCGTCTCGCTGCTCACGCCGGGCCTGTCCGTGAGCGCCCGCGACACGGTGGCCGTCGACACACCTGCAAAATTCGCAACGTCCTTGATCGTCGTCACCTCTCCTCCATGCTGAGCCTTCCCGTAATCGTTTAGGTATAAACCCCCGTTCCACTGGCGAGAGCACGGCGGGAATCGATGCGTGCAATGCCAGTGGCAGCACGGTCACCGGCGGGGCGGCGAGGGGTGCTGTAAGCCCTGTAATCGATTGCGAACGAGGTTAAGAATAGATGACCGTCGATTTCGCGAACTGGCCCCCAAGCAGAAGCGGCCCGCCGGCGAGCGTTGCTGCGAGGCCGTCGTCCCCGGATGTCGAGCGCCAGGAGGCCGAGCGCATGGCCTGTGGGGTGCGTAAATCCGATCGCGCTGGAAGTCGCTCGGCTTGCAGGGTGTGGGGTGCGCAAACCCGGTCGGGCTCACGCCTGTGGGCTGCGCGAACTCGATCGGCGCTGCGCTGGCGGAGATTCGGGCGGCCGCGTCGACCTACGCGGATTTGCGCTCTTGTACCTCCGAGCCATGGGTGCAGCAGCGGATCTGAGAGGGCAGCGCGATGTCAGACCTCACACTCCGGCACGATCAAGCTACGCCCTATGGCGGCTCACGCGCCGGCCACTGGGATGGGCTCGCGGTGGCGCTGCGCGGCGGCCAGCAGCGCCCCCGCGGCGAGGATCACGACGGAGAGCGTCAGTCCGGCGCGTACGCCGCCGGGTCCGTCTGAGAGCACTCCGGCGAGCACGGGCCCGAGACACTGACCGAGCGCAAAGGCGACCGTCAGTGCCGCGATGACGACGGTCCAGTGGTGGGGGTCGTGGGCGCGGCGGGCGAACGCGGTCACCGCCGTGGGCACGGTCAAGAACGAGCCGCCGAACAGGACGGCTGAGGCGAACGCGCCGGCTCCGGAGCCCGAGAGCAAGGGAACGAGCGCGCCGAGCGTGACGACAGCGGTGGCTAGGGCGATGCCGCGCCCGCCCCGCAGACGGCCGAGGATCGGTCCCCACGCAAACGCCGAAGCGATTGCGGCCAGCCCGAGCACGATCCAGAATCCGCTGAGCTCGACTGTCCCTGCGCCCTCGCCTTTGAGGAAGGCGATGATGAACGTCACGTAGGCAATGTAGCCGGCGCCGAAGAGGGCGTAGGCGCCCAACGTCACACCTACCGGGCCGGGCCGCCAGGCGGCCACCTCGCCGCCGGACGCCCGGAGGGGAAGCGGCGCCCGCCGGGCAGCGGGCAGCGCAGCGGCAGTCGCCGCGAACGCCAGAGCCCCCAGCGTCAGCCACCCCCAGCGCCAGCCGCCCGGGCCGGTGGCGGCCAACAGCGCCGGGATGAGCAGCCCCGAGACGGCGACGCCCAATCCGCCGCCGGCGAAGTAGACGCCGAGCACCAGCACGGCGCGCCCCGGCGAGGCGCCCGCGGCGACCTGGGCAGCGAGGCTGGCGCCGACGATGAACGTCACCGCGCCGGCCGCCCCGGCGACGAGGCGCAGCACGAGCAGCACGGCGAACGCGCCCGAGGCCGCGCAGGCCGCGAGCGCCAGCGCAGTGAGGAGCAGGCTGGCGAGGAATGCCCGTCGCCCGCCGACGCGGGTGATCACCGGCGCCGCGATAAGCGCGCCGATCAGGTAGCCGACGGCGTTGGCGGTGTTGATCGTTCCCGCCTGCGCGAACGACCACGACAGGTCGGTGCGCATCGCCGGCAACAGCAGCGCGTAGGCAAAGCGCGCCAGCCCGAGCGCCACTGCCGGGCCGAGCGCGAGCCCGAGCGCGGTCGCCCACACGCGATCGCTCGTCATGTCCACGGTCGCGGAGCAGGGTTGCGACGCGCGGCCCATCACCGTCCGCCTGGTTCAGCGCCGCGCGTCGGCGCGTCCGGGAGCCCCGCTTGTTGGGCATGCGTGACGACGAGCTCGGCGACGCGTCGAGCCCGCGCCCCCGCGTGCAGGTCGCCTTCGGCGAGTACCCGGGCGTTGGCCCCATCGATGAGCAGCAGAAGGTCATAGGCCAGCGCGTCGGGATCCAACAGTTCGGCCTGGGCGGCGAGCTCGGCGAGGTAGTCGCGCATCCAGCGCTTGTGGCGGGCGATCACCTCACGCGCGGGATCATCCGGTCCGGCGAGCTCGGCGGCCGCATTGAGAAACGCGCAACCGCGTCGTCCCTCGGACGCATGCCAAGCCCCCAGCCAGTCAAAGACCGCCAGCAGCCGCTCACGCGGCTTCGACGCGTGCGCATCAACGTACGCGATCACCGCTTCGCGCCGGCGTCGGTGGAGATCCTCGAGCACCGCCGCGACCAACGCCGACTTTGACCCGAAGTGACGATAGAGCGTCGGCTTGGAAACACCCGAATGCGCCACCACGCGGTCCACCCCGGTGGCCGTGATGCCCTCGGCGTAGAACAGCCGCGCGGCCGTGTCGATCAGACGATCCCGCGTAGACGGCGGCGATGACGACATCCGACGATGCTGACAGGTCAGTAACGCACGTCAAGCCGCGCTCAACAAGAAACTGGCGCAGCCTGTGGGGTGCGCAAATTCGGTCGGCCTTCGAAAGTGGTAAGCGTTCAGTCCCCCAGCGCTCAGGCGAGCAGGGGCACGGGGTCGTCCCGGGCGTGGGCGGCGAGGAGGTCGGTGAGGTAGTCGAACAGCGAGCGGCGCTGGAGGCGGCAGGTGGTCGAGGCCGACAGCAGCCGCTCGATCCGGCGCTCACGCGCTCGGATTGGCTGCCGAGGCTGAGCTTGCGGTAGATGACCGCGCCGCGCAGCCCGCGCTCGGCGTGGTTGTTGGTCGGCTCCACGCCGCGACGGTCGGCGAAGGTCCAGAGCGCCGGCCAGGCCTTGAGCAGGTTGCGCGCCATCCCGCGCGTGTACTTGTGGCGCGGTGCCTTGCCCGCGTAGCGGCGCAGGATCGGCTTGAACTGACGGCGCAGCAGCCGAACGCGGCGCTGTAGCTCGCGCCGTTCGCCGCTGTGCTGGTAGCTCTCCCAGGCCCAGAAGAGCTGCGTGCAGATCTGCAGGCCCGCCTGTCCGAACTCGCGCTCTGCGGCGAGACCTTCGGCGTGGGCCTGGAAGTCGCGCTGCAGGTGCGCCCAGCAGATCTGGCGGCGCCCGGCGGGTAGGTGGCCATAGGCCCACCAGCGATCGGAGGTCACGATCCCCTGGTGGCCGCCGAGCAGCTCGCGGGCGTGGCGCTGATGACGATCGGGGGCGATCCGGTAGACCGCGAGCCGGTCGCTGAACGCGCCCCATAGCGCCCGCCGGGCGCCCTTCAGCCGCCAGCCGGTCTCATCGACGTTCAGGTGGCGCGAGCGCTGCGCTCGCCGCACGAGGTCGGCGTAGGGCCGCTCGAGTGCGTCCCCGGTCCGCTGCAGGATGCGATCGACGCTGCCGGCGCTGATCCGAGCGCCGAACAGCTCCTCGCACAGCTCGACGGTGTCCCGGCGCGAGACCCGGTTCCTGACCGCGAGCGTGGCGACGGCGGCCTGCAACCGCGGACCGAACGCGCTGGCGGCGACCGCGGCCGGCAGCTCGCCGCTGCGCTCGACACCGCACTCCGGGCAGCACGCCCGCATGCACTGGTGCTCGGTCACCCTCGCCGCCAGCCGCGGCAGCTCCTCGACCTGATCGCGCGCCGGCGCCCGCACTGCGACCCGCTCACCCGCGGCGAACAGATGCCCGCTACCACACCGCTCTGGCCAATGCTCGCTGACCTCGTCCACGGCCGCCGTCGGCAACAGCTCGCGCCCCCTGCCCTCGTGACCGGGCTGCCCGCCCTGGCCCCGGCCCGAGGAGCCTCGCGGGCGCCGCGTCGGCGCGGCCCCGGGCGGATCGCTG
>JBBQNQ010000092.1:0-9595 GCA_038330095.1 Solirubrobacterales bacterium | reverse complement strand
TTTCGCCACAACCGCCGCAAGACCCCGATGGCCGCCTTCCAGACCCTGCTCGGCCTCAGCACCCAACACCGCCCCAGCACCTACACCGACATCACAACCCACGCCGCCTAGGCAACCTGAGCCAACCGGATACGCACTGCGGTCGCATATCGACCGGAGTTCGCCCCACCCCCCGAATCTCTCTCGCCCCTCGAAGCCGGGCTACGCGCCGTCCAGCGCGTACAGCGGCCACTCGCCGGGCACGCCCTTGAGGTCGTGGGTGCCGCGGGGCTCGAAGTGCAGGCCCGAGGCGATGAGGATGTCCTTGATCGTCCCGGTCACCCAGATCTCGCCCGCCTCGGCGCTGGCCGCCACGCGCGCGCCGATGTGTACGGCGAGGCCGCCGACGTCGTCGCCCAGGAGCTCGATCTCGCCCGTGTGCGCGCCCGCGCGCAGGCGCAGCCCCAGCGGTTCGACGGCCTCCATCGCCGCCGGCGCGGCGCGCAGGGCTGCGGTCGGGCTGTCGAACTGCGCGAGCACTCCGTCGCCGAGCGTCTTGACGACCCGCCCGCCCGCCCGTTCGACCTCCTCGCGGACCGCGTCGTGATGCTCGGTCAGCAGGTCGCGCCAGCGGCGGTCGCTCAGCCGCGCGGCGACCGCGGTGGAGCCCACGATGTCGGTGAAGAGCACGGTGCCCAGCACCCGGTCGGGCTGGCGGACTCCTCGCCGCCCCGTGAGGAACTCCTCGGTCTCGTCGAGCAGCGCGTCGACGTCGCCGACCCAGCCCATGTTGTCCACGCCGGGCACGACGACCAGGCGGGCGTCCGGGATCGCCTCCGCCAGCTTCCGACCCTCCTCGAGCGGGACGAGGGTGTCGTCGTGGCGGTGGAGGATCAGCGTCGGCGCCTGGATCTTCGGGAGGGCGGCGCGGATGTCGCTCTCGGCGGAGACACCCATGATCTCCCGCGCGCCCCGGGGCGAGACGGCGTTGCGCTCCAGGCGGCCCATCCAGCGACGGAAGCTCTCGTCGCCCGCCATGCTCGGGGCGTACACGCCCACGAGCTCGCCCTTGCCCCAGGATGACTCGATGACCTCCTCCATCCGTGCCCGGATCGCCGGGGGCAGGACGGCCGCCCCGCTTGCGGCGACGCCGGTGAGCACCAACTTGGACACGCGCTCGGGGTGCTCGGCGGCGAACAGCGCGCACATCCGCCCACCCTCCGCCCCGCCCGCCAAAGCGGGGCGCTCGAAGCCGCAGGCATCGATCACCGCGCCGAGGTCGTCCGTGTACTGCTCGATGGAGGGAGGGCCGTCGGAGGGATCGGAGGCGCCGGTGCCACGGCGGTCGAAGATCGCCATCCGCGCGAAGGTGCCCATGCGCTCGAAGTAGCGGCGGACGTGGGGCGACTCCCAGAACAGCTCCACGTGGCCGGCCGGCCCGCCGCAGGTGACTACCTCGACCGCCCCCTCGCCGAACACCTGATAGGCGATGCGGACCTCGCCGGCGTGCGCGTACTGCGTCTCGGGGATCTGCATGGTTGACAGCCAGCGTAGACGGCGCACGGGGCGGGGTGAACGGTGGTAGAAGTGACGCGTGCGCCGCCGCTCGCTTGCCCTGGCCGCGTGCGCCCTGTCCGCCCCCGCGGCGCTCGGCGCCACGGCCGCGAGCGCTCGGTCCGATCGCTACGCCTACGACGTCCCCGTGCAGGCCGGCTCGCCGTGGCCGTCGATGCGCCGCGACCGGCGCAACACCGCGAGCAGCCCAATCCGCGCGCGCTTCCGGCGCGGGGAGCGGCCGTGGTCCTTTGAGACCGGCAAGGGCATCTTCTCGACTCCCGTCATCGACGCGGAGGGGACGATCTACGTCGGATCAGCCGACACCTATCTCTACGCCGTCGCCCGCGACGGCCGGCTGCGCTGGCGCTTCAAGACCGGGGAGATCATCGACTCGGCGGCGACCCTGGGGCGCTACGACCCGCGCCTCGGGAGCAGCCCGCTGACCGTCGGCTCGGGCGACGAGCGGCTCTACCGGCTGCGCACCGATCCGGCGCCCCTCTCGCGCCGGCGCCGGATCGTCTGGACCTACCGGCCCTCTCGCGGTCCAGCGACCGGCCAGCTGGTGAACTGGTGGGAGGGCAACGCGGTGACCGGCTTCGGCGGCGTGATCTACGCCGGCAACACCGGCGGCGGCGCCTACGCGATCAATCCCGACGGCACGCAGCGCTGGGTCTTCCAGGCCGGCAACTCGGTCTGGACGGCGCCGGCCATGACGCGCGACGGGCGGACGTTCTGGGCCTCGCTGGACTTCAACGTCTACTCGCTCGACCCGCAGGGGCGCAGGCTGTGGTCCTTCTCGACACCGGGCTTCAACACCTCCTCGCCGGCGCTCAGCCGCGACGGGTCGACACTGTACGTCGGCTCCTTCGACAGCAAGCTCTACGCGCTCGACGCGCGCACGGGCCGCGAACGCTGGTCGTTCAACACAAGCGACCACGTCTACGCCTCGCCCGCGCTGAGCGAGGACGAGCGCGGGGACGTGAAAGCGATCTACGTCGCCTCGACCGACGGCTCGGTGTATGCCCTGAGCCCGTCGGGCCGGCTGCAGTGGCGCTATGACACCGGCGATCCGATCCGCTCTTCTCCGGTGCTCGGCCGTGCGCCGGCGGGCGAGGGCGGGCGGATCCTCTACGTCGGCTCCTCCAACGGCTCGCTGTACGCGCTCGACGCGCGCACCGGCCGGCGCCGCTGGTCGTTCGACACCACCCCGCGGGTGGGCGCGCTGCGCGACCGCAACGACCTCAACGGCTCACCGGCGCTGGGCACACGCGGCGTCTACGTCGGCGGGGAGCACGGCCGGCTGGTCTACGTCCCCTACGACTACTGCCTGCGCCGCCCCGCCGACGCTCGCTGCGACACGCGCCCCGGCGAGGCGTTCGGCGAGCGCCTCACCCGCGTCCTCCCGGTGACCCCCGGCGGCAACACGCTGGCGCGCCTGCGTGGCACGCTGCCCGCCGCGACGATGCTCACCGGGCGGCTGGTCGTCCGGCGGGGCGGAGAGACCGTCGACGCCTCGATGATGGGCGGCGCCTCCCCGTCGAGGCTGGTCAGGACCAGCCCGCGCTTCGCCTTCACCGCGCAGCCCTCTGGCGACGGGCACTTCCTGCAGATCGTCCCGAAGGGCTTCCTGCGGCCGGGCACCGACTACCGGGTGCGCGTCGTCGGCGCCTACGCGGCGGGGGGAACCCCGGTGGCCAACACGATCGAGGGCGCGCGCAAGGCGGGGCGCTTCGGCAGCACCATCCGCTTCCGCACAGCGCGCGCGGGGGGTCCGCTGGCGCTCGAGAGAGGGCGCGCGAAGGTCGGCGCGTTGAGCCTCACGCGGCTCGCGGTGCCGCTCCCACCCATGCTCCCGAGCCTCAACCAGATCGGCTTTGACTTCTACGACCTGATCGTCGGGACCGTCGACCGCTCGCCGCCCGACGCGCGCGGCGAGGGCTCCA
Organism: Solirubrobacterales bacterium; assembly: GCA_038330095.1. Classification (GTDB taxonomy): domain Bacteria; phylum Actinomycetota; class Thermoleophilia; order Solirubrobacterales; family Solirubrobacteraceae; genus JBBPZA01. The sequence continues at coordinate 6,116 of JBBQNQ010000092.1, read as the reverse complement.
TCCTCCTGTGGGCCCTGGCCGCCCGGCGCGACGGCCGCGGGGTTCCGGTCGCGGACCCGAAGGGAACGCTGGCCTTCCCCCTTTACGGCCGCTACCGCGACGACGCGCTGATCGTCAGCGCCCGAGACGTCAACCTCACCTTTACTTTCGGCGACGTGCCGCTGCGGCGCCTGGAGTTCCGCGGTCGGCTCGGATCCGACGGGCGAATGCGCGGCCAAAGCCTCTACGGCGAGGTCACCTGCGCGGACGTCCCCGTCTACGGCGCCCTCCTGCCGCTCACCGGCCTGTGCAACCGCTCCGGCACGCTGGCCGCCAGCGGCACCTACCTCACGACGCGGTATGACCCACGCGGCGAGGCCAACCGCCGGCCCGCGGGGGTGCGACTCGCCGAGCTCACGCTCAACCGTCCGGGCGCTTCTCGCGACGGCTCGGTCGTGGCCAGGCTCGCGCTCGCCCTCGGTGCGCGCTACCCCGTCCGGAGCCACCTCGCCTCGATCCTGTTGACCGACGCCCGAACGGGCGCACCGGTGCCCCTCGACTTCCGGCGCGCGGCCCGCTCGATCGCCGACGCGCGCGGAGACCTGCGCGAGGTCCGCCTCACGATTCCGCGCGACGCGCGTCTGCCGGCGCGCCTGAAGGCCTACGTGATGACCGACGCGTTCGCGCTGGCCGTGCGGACGCTGTAGCGCGCCGCGCCGCACGCGTCAGCCGACCGCGGCTCCCTCGGCCGGCGCGCCGGCCGGGGCGCGTGCGGCCCGGCGCTGGATGCGGGTGAGCGCGAGGGCGGGAAACACGGCCACGAGGCTCAGGGCGAGCGCCCACCAGTAGGTGTGGGCGAACGCGGCGGCGATCGGCGCGGCGAAGCGCTCGCGAGCGGCGGGGGGCAGCGCGGAGGCGCCGCTCGCGCCTCCGTCCGGGCCCGGCAGCGAGGACTGCAGCCGCTCGCTCAGGACCACCGACAGCACGGCCGTGCCGATCGCGCCCCCGACCCGCTGCAGGACGTTGAGCATCGGTGTGGCCCGTGGGACCTGGCTGCGGTCCAGAAGCGCGTAGGCGCTGGCCATCGCCGGCATCATCGTGGCGCCGAGGCCGACGCCGCGCAGCAGCAGGGCAAGGCACAGGACCCAGTACGCCGTGCTCTCGTCGACCTGGGTGAAGGGAAGCGTTCCCACGGTGAGGATCAGCAACCCGGCGAGGACCACCGGGCCGCCGCCGATGCGGTCCGTGGCTCGCCCCGAATAGCGCATGGAGATCGCGGCGCCGAGGCCCTGGGGAGCGAGGAGCAGGCCGGCCTGGAGCGCCGAGAGGCCACGGTCGATCTGGTAGTAGAGCGGCAGCAGGAGCATCCCTCCGAACAGCGCGGCGCCGACCAGGACGATCGTTGAGGCCGCAGCGGCGAAGCCGCCGGAGCGCATCAGGCGGACGTCGACGAGCGGGGACTCGTGGCTCCAGGCATGCCGCGTGAAGGCGACCACCAGGGCGAGCCCGGCGACGAGCGGCCCGAAGGCGACCGGCGAGCCCACGCCGCCCTTGGCCGCGATCTCGCTGAGCCCGTAGACGAGCAGCGCGATGCCCGGCGAGAGCATCAGCAGCCCGCGGGCGTCGAGCCGCACGGGCCCGGTCCCGCGGCCCTGAGCGCGCCCGGACGGCAGCTTGCGCGCCGCTAGCACGAGCCCGAGGATGCCGACGGGCAGGTTGACGAAGAAGATCCAGCGCCAGCTGGCGTCGGCGACGAGCAGGCCGCCGATCACCGGCCCGAACACCGGGGCAAGCAGCATGGGGACGCCCACGACGCTCATCACCGCGCCCATGCGGCTCGGGCCCGCCGCCTGGGCGAGGGTGATCATCCCTACAGGCATGATCATGCCGCCGGCCAGGCCCTGCAGGACGCGGAAGGCGATCAGCGACTCGGCGCTCCAGGCCAGGCCGCAGAGCGCGCTGGTGATGACGAAGCCGGTGACGACGGTCATCCACACGCGCTTGGGACCGAAGCGCTCGGCGGCCCAGCCGGTGAGCGGGATCACCGTGGCCAGCGCGAGCAGGTAGCCGGTCGTCACCCACTGGATGGTCGAGAGGGGAGCATGGAGTTCGCGCGAGAGCGACTCCAGCGCGACGTTGACGATCGTCGTGTCGAGGATCGACATGATCGCTCCGACGATCACCACGGCGGCGACCGCGCGGACCTCGGGGGTGAGCTTGCCGGTGTCGCTCACCGCAGCTCGTCCATGGCCGAGGCAAGGCGGGCGAGCACGCGCGCGGCCTGCTTGCGCTCGGCCGGCGTGAGCGACTCGAAGACCTGCCGGCGGCGCTGTGCGATCCGCCCGCGCTTGGCCTCCACCCGTTGCCGGCCCGCAGGGGTGAGCCGCACCTGTACGACGCGGCGGTCGTCGGCCCGGCGCTCGCGCGCGACGAGCCCCTCGCGCTCCAGTGCGTCGAGCATGCGGGTGGCGGTGGGGGCGGAGACGCCGGCCTGAACCGCGACGTCGCCGGCGGTGAGCGCATCCTTCGCGCTCAGCGCGAGTGGCTCGAGCAGCTGGAACTGGGGCAGCGAGAGCTCGGGCTCTCCCTCGCGCGCGACGATCCGCCCGCGAGCTCCACGCACCGCACGCATGAAGTCGTCGAGGGCCGCGGCGAAGACGTCGAGCTCGGTGTGTTCGGGGGCCTGCCCGGTCATGCGCACGGGGGGCGAAGGTTAGCACCCTAAATATCTTCGCCGCCGGGATGCTCGCCGCAGAACTTCCACGGCGAATCGGACTTCCTCTAGGGTCCAGTTCGGCCGCTGGTAGTCGCGCAGCCAGAAAGGATGCTCGTCATGGCCCTGTCGTTCCTCAAGCACGTCCTCATCGTCTCCGCGGCGGCGGGAGGGGTGGCCAGCGGCGGTCTGCCGGCCAACGCCTTCGCGCAGGCGCCGGCCCGTATGGTCGGGAAGGGGAGCGTGACCGGCGATGCGCGCACCGGCGGTACGGCCAGCTACGCCTACATCGTCCCCTGCGACGCAACGACGCGCCCGCCGTCCGAGGTCCCGTTCGAGATCCGGGTCACCGGCGGACGCTACAACGGGCAGCGCCTCCGCCTGACGCGGGCGCAGTTCCTGGAGTGCCGGGACGATCCCACGGTTCCCACACCCGCGGGCGGAGTCGACACGCTGGTCGGGTTCGGCGACTTCTCCGTCTCCGCCCCCATCGGCGCGCCCAGCGCCGGGGTCGTCATCTGGGCGTTCGTCGACGGCGGCCGGGGCGGCGCGAAGGACCGTGCGTCGCTCACCTTCGTGGAGTTCCCCGGCCGGGGAGACGTCTTCTTCCCGTTCGCGGCGGCGCCTCCCGGACCGTTTCCGGGCTCCACGCAGCCGACGGGCTTCAACACCGCGCAGCCGTTCGCGCGCGGGGTTCCGGCAGCCGCCATCGTGCGGTAGGGCTTAGGAGACGGCTGCGACCGGGCCGCAGCCCAGCACGTCGTCCAGCAGCTCACGCGCACGCTCGTCGCTCCAGCGGCCAGACTCGGCCAGGGAGTTGGCCAGCCCGGCGATGTCAGACACCGCGTCGCGGGCGGCTGCGTCGGCGCCGACGTCCTCCGCGAAGAAGAGCGCGTCGGCGGCGTCGCGGATCCGCTGCTGCTCGCCGGCCGACAGCTTGACTGGGCCGATCTCGCGCAGGAGGTGCATTACCCGACCATAGGCTTGTGAGCGCTGAGAAGTCATCGTGTCATCCAGAGTAGGAGGGGCGAGCGGGAGTCGCTCCTACCCGGCAATACGTTCCTGCTATCGCGGCGGTGCATTCTGGGGCCGCGGGGGGCGAATGTGCTCGGCGCGGGGCCTAGGAGGCGCGAGAGCCGATCGATCGGAGGCGGGATGGAGTTGGTGGACGCGCAGGCGAGGGTGGAGGGGATGATCGCGGCGGGCGAGCCGTTCGAGGCGGTCGAGGACTTCGTGGAGGGCGAGCTGCTGCCAGGCACCCAGAAGGCCGCGCTGTGGCTGCTCGCCTGGAGCGCCCAGGACCGGCGAACTCAGCGAAGGGTGGCCAGGGAGGCGCTGGCCATGGTGGGCTGAGCGTCCGCCCTTCAGCGGCCGGCGTCGATGCCGTGCTCGGCGAGCCACGCCGCCACCGGGGCCGGAGGGTCGTCGTGGAAGGCGAGGCGGGCGGCCTCGCGCAGGACGTGGTGGCGGTCGTGGTCCTGGGCGGGGTTGGTGGCCAGCCAGGTGGCGGCGGCGGCAGTCATCTGACCCGCGGGGCTGTCGCCCTCGGGGTCGTCGCGGCCGAGGGCCTCCCAGGCCAGCTCCTCGAAGTCCTCGATCGAGCGGGCGGGGCGGTCGTCGTCCTCGAAACGCTCGACCAGCCCGGCGACGACCTCGTCGTGGGCGTCAGGGTCGGTGAGCGCAGCCGCGCGCTCGAACACGTGTGAGACGGGGGGTATGTCGGTTTGCATCGCACCGGCCGCTACCCGCAGGCGAGCGCGGGCAATCGCGACCCGACTACCGCAGCGCGAGGACGATGACCACGATGACCAGCAGGAACAGGATCGCGCCGGCGGCGGTCGCGGCCGGCCAGCTGCGTTGCCAGAAGTCCGGGCGCGCGCGGTCGCGCGTGTAGCGGCCCTCGGGCGGCTCGCCCACCCAATCGTCGTCGTCGTCGTTGCGACCGCCCACGGTGTGAGGCTACCCCGCGCGGTCGAGGATCGAGCGGTGATCACGCGGTGCTCCCTTTGCGGCGTGGTGCGGCACGGACGTGAATGCGCTCGCAAGAGTTGCCAAAGCTGGGTTATTAGCGCACTCTGGGCGGCAGGTGATCGCTATGGAGACTCAGGTTCATGACGTGGTGGTGGTCGGCGGCGGAGCGGCCGGCTTGAGTGCGGCCCTCGTACTGGGCCGAGCCCGGCGCCGGGTCGCCGTGGTCGATGCCGGAGCGCCCCGCAACGCTCCCGCGGCTCACATGCAGGGGTTCCTGTCCCGCGACGGGATGCCGCCGGCCGACTTGTTGGCCGCGGGACGGGCCGAGGTGAGCGGCTACGGCGTGGAGTTGCTCGAGGATCAGGTGGTGAGGATCGAGGTTGGGTTCCTCGTTGGCCTGGCCGGTGGCCGGATGCTGAGGGCGCGGCGGATCCTGGTCGCCACCGGGGTCCACGACGAGCTGCCGGAGATCCCTGGCGTCCGCCAGCGATGGGGCCGTGATCTGTTGCACTGCCCGTACTGCCACGGATGGGAGGTCCGCGATCAGCGCATCGGGGTTCTGGGCACACAGCCCGGCTCGGTCGTGCATGCACAACTGGTGCGGCAGTGGTCCGACGACGTGGTCTTCTTCGTCCACACCTATGACCTGACGCCAGCCGAACGCGTCGGGCTGGAAGCACGTGGAATTCGGATCGTGAGCGGCGAGATCGCGCGGCTGGTGGTCGAGGCTGACCGGTTGACCGGTGTCGAGCTGATCGATGGTCGGGTGATTGCGCGGACGGCGGTGTTCATCAGGCCCGGCAACCTTCCTCATGCCGATGGCCTGCTGACCGGCTTGGGCTGCGAGGTCGATGTGGCTGGCTTCGTTACCGTCGATGCCACCGGGCGGACCAGCACCTTCGGGGTCTGGGCTGCCGGCAAAGGAAAAGGCCACCGGATAGCCCGTGAGCATGATAAAGAAGAAGCCCACGAACATGACGATGGCAAGCCACTCAAAATGCATGTCTGTCTCTCCTCTGTGGATGATTGCGGTGCATCGCTGATTTCAATCCTCTCAATAAGACCGGGAGAAACTGAGTTTTTTAGCGGTAGTTGTGCCAATTTTAGAGGTCAGCAAAAACTCAGTTTCTTTCGCCCCAGCGCATATTGAGATGATACGCTGATTTCCATAGATATGGGGCTTGGGCTAGCCGGTCAACTGGTGGGCCTTCTCATCTTCCTCGATTTCGTCGACAATCTCGTCAACCACTTGCGCCGGTCCGGTGATAATGGCCAGATATTTGATCATCTGACCGATTGCTTGGAGCAGCAGGGTGACAAAGGCCACAATGATCATGGATTTGATGGGCGCCCGGGGCAATCCGCCTGGGTCCGGGGACATCTCCCAAGGCCCCCAGCTCCCGTTGGGCAGCAACCCCCACGAGGAGAGGACCGGGTTGATAGTGACATAAAT
>JBBQNQ010000091.1:0-9606 GCA_038330095.1 Solirubrobacterales bacterium | reverse complement strand
CCCGCGATCTACCGCGATGCGCGGACCGGGATCAGGGCGTACGCCGATGTCGTGCCGAAGTACGACGGAGAGGCGGTCGTGCGCTCGGATTACGTCAACGGACTGAACGCGACCGCCGGGGTCTCGTACTCGCTGCGCTCCGTCGGGGACTCCGCCGGATTCGGAGCCAAGCTCACCACCGCTCGGGGCTGGGACTACGTCACCGGCGTGGGGACGCCGAACTCGCGATACCTCAAGCGCAACGGACGCTGAGCTCAGCACGGCCGGGCGCCCGGAGCCCTCGCCCGCGAACTTCTGCCGCCTCAATCGCGTAACGGAGGATCTCCCCCGCTCGAAAGGTGTACACGGAATAGATGCGCGGGCTGACGGGGACGTCGCTCGCGCTTCTACGGAGTTCGCGGCGGATACCCCTGGTCGTACTCGGACACGAGCACGCGGATGAGTCCGGGATACGCGTGCGTTTCGACCCGGCGGTAGCGCGGCGGTAGCGCCGCTACCGCCTCCTGGGTAAACACGGCGGAGAAGAAGCCTAAGTTGCCGGAGATCACGAACACGCCGCGCCCAGCGGCTGCGGTGGCAGCCCGCCGGACGGTCTCCTTGATGGGAAGGATGGGATCCCTGAACACCCTGAAGGGATGCTCGCGCTCCTGTGGTGCTCCGACGCGAAAGGTGTTCCGCCGCGGCCCGAGGGCGACCTCGAGAGCCGTGTATGGGCCTGGGGTGGTAAGCGCCGCCGATGTGTCGACGATGACCTCCCCGGGCGTCGCATCTTCCCGGATGAAGTTCGCGGCGGCCTGGTAGTCCGGGCGCTGGTAACGAGAATCAACCGTCTTCGCTGCCGCGATCGCGAAGCACGTCACGGCCAGCGTCACGGCGACGAAGCGCAGTCGCGGCCCGGCGGCGACTAGCAGCGTGGCGAGGACGAGCGCATATCCCGGCCAGGACACCGCGAGATTGCGAATGAGGAAGAGGTTGGTGCCGACGGCGCTTACGAGCGCCGCTCCGACCGGCGTCACGACGGCGAGCGTCAGAACGAGGACGAAGCGACGGTCGAGGCGACCCCACCCGCTGCGCGGCCGATCGCGGTACCGCGCGACCATGAAGCCGCTCGCCGCCACGGCCACCGCAATCACAAGCATCGCGACGGCGGCGGTCCCGGGAAGGTGTCCCAAACCCGACCCGAGTGATCGGTACGGGTGTCCAATCGCCCAGTGTCCGAGGCTGACTCGAACCGCTTCGAAGTCGAAGCGCGAGAGCGAGTCAAGTATTCGGGTGGTGGGCGAGTTGAAGTCGGCGATCAGTCCGGAGACCCAAGGAAGGAACCCGATGACCGCTGCCGTGTTGGCCAGGAGCCCGGGCCTGCGGGCCTCGGGGTGGGCCCAGAGGAGCCAGAGAAGCTGCGCCGCGAGGGCGAAGACGACGGTGTAATGGGTATAGACGGCGGCGCACGAGGAGGCGCCGTAGACGATCCACCAGTGGCCCCGGCCGCCATCGACGGCGGCGAGCATGGCCAGCGTTGAGAGCATGACGAGGACGATCGCCAGCTCATAGCCCCGTGCCTCGGTGGAGTAGAAGATCATGAACGGGGAGAGCACCGTGAGTGCGGTCGCGACCAGCGCCGCCGGGCGGCCGACGGTCCGCAGTCCCAGCAGGTAGGTGAGCGGGATCGCGGCGATCCCGGCCAGCAGAGACGGGGCGCGCAGCAGCTCTGGCGTGAGGTCGATCTGGGTCGTCAGCCACGCGAGCACGAAGTAGAGCGGCGGGGTGATCTCGGCATCGCTGTGGACGGTCGAGACGACGCCTCGGAGGCTGTGCGTCGAGACGATCCAGTAGGTCGAGAGCTCGTCGGCAAACAGGCTCTGGCCGAGCACCCCCAGACGCAGGGCGGCGCCGACCACGGTCAGCACGCCGACGGCCAGCGCCGGAAGCGCCCGCGATCCGCGGAGCCGCTCGAAAACCTTCCATCGGCCACCTGCATCCGCCGCTGTGACGCTCTGACGGTCCGCCCGCTCTGCCCCGGGCATCGGCCGGCAGCATAAACCAGCACACCTTGCAAGGGGGAACCGTCGCCGGCGCCGAGAGCTGAGCGACCGGCGGCTCCGCTGTGATCGGAAGCGACGCGGACTCCATGCTGGTCTGCGGGCCGGGGCGGCCATTCACCATAGGCGTCGCACGCCGGCCGGCTCCGCTAGGTGCTACCGATCCTGCGCGAGAACCGCGTCCATGGTCTCCATGACCGAGACGGTCTCGTCCAGCGGCATCAGCGGGCTTTCGAGCAGTCCCTCGCGCAGGCAGCGAGCGACCTCGTCGGCCTCATGGCGCAGGCCGTTGCCGGTATGGGGCTCTTCGAAGCGGACCGGCTCGCCATCGCGGGGGACCAGCGTGAACGACGTCGGCGCGTAGAAGGCGCCGTCGACCTCGATGCGGGCGTCCGTGCCTACGATCGCGGCGCGCGTAGGGCTCCGCGCCGCGGAGGTGCAGTTCAGGACGGCCTGGGCGCCGCCCGGGTGGCCGAGCAGGATCGAGGTCCGGCCGTCGACGCCGGTGAAGGCCGGGTCGCTCAGCGCGCGGATGCGATCGGGCGCTCCCAGGACCATCGAGGCGAACGAGACGACGTAGACGCCGAGATCGAGCAGCGCTCCGCCGCCGAGCTCGGGGGCGAAGAGCCGAAAGGCGGGGTCCTGGGCGAACCACTGCCCGTGATCCGCGCTCACGGTCACGATCTCGCCCAGAGCTCCTTCGGCGACCAGGCGGCGGATCGCCAGGACGTGGGGCAGGAATCGCGTCCACATCGCCTCCATCAGGAACAGCCCTGCGGCTCGGGCGGTGTCGACCAGCTGGCGAGCCTCGACGGCGTTCATGGTGAACGGCTTCTCCACCAGCACGGGCTTGCCCGCCCGAAGGGCCAGCAGGGCGTTGGCGTGATGCATCGGATGGGGCGTGGCCACGTAGACGGTGTCGACGTCGGGATCCTCGACCAGAGCCTGGTAGCCGTCGTGCCGGTTGGCGATGCCGAACCGGTCCGCGAATCGGTCGGCGGATGACTGACGGCGCGACCCGACTGCGACGACCCGGCCGGAGTCGGTCAGCTCCAGGTCGGCGGCGAACTTGGCGGCGATGTGCCCCGACCCGATCAGGCCCCACCGCACCGGCGCTTCGATGGCTGCTCACCTCCTCGTCGTCATGATGTGTGCTGCCCCTGCAACCGATCCTAAGGAGTCACGCGGGGTGCCCAGCGCGCCAAACGCCTGGCCGTGGAGGTCGAGGATCATCAGCTCGCCTACGCGCAGTTCGAGGGCCTGATCGGCAGCGGGTACGGCGCCGGCGCCGTGATCGTCTGGGACACCGGCACCTATCACAGCATCACCGAAGGCCCCGTCGAGGCGGCGATCGAGAACGGCCACCTCGCGGTATGGCTGGAGGGCGAGAAGCTGCGCGGGGGCTGGACCCTGCAGCGCACGCGGGGCGGCGCCAAGCCGCAGTGGTTGCTGATCAAGCGCCGCGACGAGGGCGCCGACGCCCGGCGTGATCCGGTCGGCACGCAGCCTGCGTCCGTGCTCAGCGGCCGCACGATCGAAGAGCTCCTCGAGCGGGACCGGTTGGCCTAGCGTCCGCTCAGCCGCTCGCCGGGGCCGCCATCGGGTGCCGTTCGAGTGCGCGGGCGACGGCGACGAGGTTCGCGGCGGCCGCGGCGCCGGTGCTGCGCGACCACTCGTGGCCGTCGGGATCATCGAGGTAGTCCTCACCGGGCCCCGGCCCCTTGTTCCAGTAAGTCCAGGCCTGGCCGGGAACGGTGAAGCCGATGTCGATCAGGGCGCCTGCGATCTCGGAGATCACGTGATGCGCACCGTCCTCGTTGCCGGTGACCACCACGCCGGCCACGCGGTTGTAGGCGACGGGACGGTCCTCGTCGTCGGTCTCCGACAGCATTGCGTCCATCCTCTCGAGCGCGCGCTGCGCGACGCTCGACGGGCGGCCCAGCCAGGTGGGGGAGGCCACCACGAGGATCTGCGCCGCGAGGATGCGCTCGCGGACCTGGGGCCACTGGTCACCTTCGCCCTCGTCAGAGGAGACGCCGGGGCGGACGTCGAGATCGACCAGGCGGACGAGGTCGCACTCGACGTCCTGGCCCTCCAAGGCCTCTACCACGGTGCCCGCCAAGGCCTCGGTGTTCGACGTCGCAGGCGACGGCTTCAGCGTGCAGCTGAGTACGAGGGCGCGCATGCCTGGCCGCTCAGGGCGCGTTGGGCGCCGGGTCCTCGTTGCCGCGCTCTGGGGGCGGCGGGTCGCCCTCGCCCTCGTAGTCGACGTCGGCGTCGAGGGGCGGAGCGTCGTCGGCGATCATCTCGGGGTCGTCGGGCGGGTTGGAAGACTGCGCCTCGCCGAGCGAGGCCTCACCGCCGCCGACGCGGTCGGCTCCGTGGTGATCGGTCATCTTGCGGCGATACCCGTAGGCGCCGGCGCCGAACCGAGGTGCCGCGAAGTTGGCGCTCGAGCCTCGTGCCCTACAGCGCCTGCCGGCGGCCCTCGCTGAGCACCGGTTCCTGCGCCGGGCTCGAGTCGTCCGGTGCCGTCTCCTGCTCCAGGAACTCCAGCAACGCGCGGTTGAAGGTGACCGGGCGCTCGATCATGGGGACGTGGCCGGTGTCCTCGAGGATCAGCGACGTCGCCCGCGGGATGCGCCTTTCGAACTCCCGCGCATCGCCCAGCGCAACGAGCACGTCCTCGGATCCCTGCACGACCAGCGTCGGGCACACGATCTCCGAGAGGCGGTCGCGGAAGTCGTAGCGAAGCAGCGCGCGCATCGACGCTCCGAAGCCGGGGGAACCGACGCCCGCGAGCTGCTCGGCGAGCAGATCGCGCTGGAGCCTCGTCGGGTGCCGCATGACCGCCCCGAAGGCGGCGTGCAGGTAGCCCGGCCGCCGGAACAGACGGCGAGTGTGCTCGGGACGGCCGCCCCCGCTCTTCGCGACCAGCTCGCCGAACAACAGCCCGGCGCGGGTGGGCTCGGCGAGCGAGATCCCCGCGGAGTCGACGAGCACGAGACGCTCGACGCGCTGGGGCTCGCGGATCGCCAGCTCGGCGGCCGTGTAGCCGCCCATCGAGTTGCCGACCACCGCGACGTGGCCGAGGTCGAGCGCAGCGCCAAGCCCCTCGACCGTGCGGGCGAAGCCGGTGATGTTGATGCTCTCGCGAGGCAGCTCGGACTGGGCGAAGCCCGGCAGGTCGAGCGCGACCACGCGCCGGCCCTGCGCCACGGCCGGGAGGGTCTCCAGCCAGTTCTGCCAGCAGCCTCCGAGCCCGTGGATGAACACGACCGGCGGCGCGTCGCCCGCGCCAAGGTCGACGTAGTGGACGCGCCGGCCGTCGATCTCCAGGTCGTGCTGGTGGGCGCGCCAGTCGACCCCGCGCCAATCCGGTTGTGCGGTTGCGCCGTACTCCTCGTCGGCCCGCCGCGCGATGCGGCGGGAGGCCACACGGGCAGGGGAGGGCCAGACGCCCTTCAACGGGCCCCGCCGGTAGTCCCTCGCCTCGCGCCGTCTACTCACGGCAGGCACGCTACCGGACCCTGGGCGCGGGCATCACGGGCTGGGCGAGCAGGCGGATCCAGTCGAAGCGCACCTGACGGTCGGCGCGCAGCGTGATCGTCGTACCGAATGCCCAGGACTGCCTGATCGGCGCGTCGTAGTAGCGCCCGACCTGCACCCATGTGCGCCCGTCTGCCGAGGCGGCGAAGCGGAAGCGATTGAAGCGCGCGGAGATGCGCAACAGAACTCGCGGAGAGGTGAGCACCTTCATGGCGAGCAGCCGCGGAGGCCCGTCGGCGTCGGTCCACGCGGTGATGAGGGGACCGGAGCGCTGGACCCACACCCCGTTGGCCGAGCCCCAGAAGGCGCCCAGCCCGCCGCCGTCGCCGCGCGCGGCCGCCGCGGCCCGGTAGGAGGGGCTCGGGACGCTCGCGAAGTAGAGCTCGCCGGTCTCGCCGTTCCGCGCGGGCCCCAGCTCGAGGCTCCCGCGGCGCACCCGGTACGGCGGCCGGCGGCGCTCGCCCCACTGCCAGACGGCCGACAGCGTGCGGCCGGTGAAGTCGTCGCGCAGCCCCAGCTGCGGGCGTTGCGCGGCGGCCGGCGCGCGTGCCGACACACTGGGGTCGCGGTCCTCGCCCAGCACCGGCCAGCCCGCCCTCCAGCGCAGGCGGTCCAGCAGCAGCTCCCTGCCGACGTAGCCGAGCCCGCGCCGGGGATAGGCGTGATACAGGAGCCACGTCCGGCCCCTCGCGTCCTGTACCGCGCCCGCGTGGCCAGGGCAACGCCAGGCACGGCTGGAACCGAGGATGGGGTTGATGCGCGGCTTGCGGTAGGGCCCGAGCGGGGAGCGCGCCCGCGCGACGCCGAGGCCGTAGTTGCATGGCCTTCCGCAGCAGGCCGCCCCCGAGTAGAGCAGGAAGTAGGAGCCTCCGCGACGCAGGATCACCGGGGCCTCCACCAGGCCCTGCTCCCAGGCCTGGGTGGCGGTGAGCAGTACGCGCGAGCGGCCACGGACCGAGTCTCCGCCCCGGGAGAGCGCGACCGCGCGGATCGCCCCCTGTGACTTGTAGACGAGAAACAGGCGGCCGCGACGGTCCTCGACGGTCGCCGGGTCGATCGGGTCGCCGGGGCGGCAGAGCACGGGCCCGCGATCGCGCCAGGGACCCTGAGGCCGTCGGGTGGCCGCAACGCCGATGCAACGCCCCTCCCTGCCACGGCGCTTGGCGCTGTAGTAGAGGACCAGGCCGTCCCGCCGGCTCACGAGACTCGGTGCCCACCAGCTATCGGTCGCCCAGCGCGGCGGGCGCGGGAACACCGCCCCCGCGATCTGCCAGTTCACCAGGTCGCGCGAGCGCAGAAGCTGGAAGACCGGCTGCTGGGAGCCGTGGTTGGTGGCGGTGGCCCAGTACTCGCCGCCGACACGCACGACGGTCGGATCCGGGAAGTCGCCCGGCGCGACGGGGTTTCGGTAGCCGGGGGCGCCTCCCACCAGCTCGGGAGCGCCGCGCAGCGGAGTGAGCGCGGTGCCCTCCCCCTTCACCGGCGCGGGTATCCCGGTTGCCGCGTCCCGGCCGCAGCCCGCGAGCGCGACGGTGACAGCGATGGCGATGGCGCCCAGCGCCGCCGCGCACGCGAGCAGGGCGCGGGCAGGCGGGCGACGCACGCCCTGCCAACTACCCGGATTCGACGGCGGCAACGAGACGGTCGAGGTCGTGCTCGTCGTTCCATGCGCCCACCGACGCCCGCAGCAGCCCCCGGCCGGGGAGGTCGCGGATCGCGATGCCGCTCGCGCCTAGCCGCTCGCGCTCGGCCTCGTGATCGTCGCTGCGCCAGGAGACGAGCGTCGAGTCCCCCCGCGCGGCGACCTCGCGCCCGGCGTCGGCCAGCCGCCGCCCCAGCTCGGCGGCCAGCTCGCGTGCGCGGGCGTACACCCGCTCCCAGCCGAAGCGGGCCAGCACCTCGTGGGCGGCGAGGGCGAAGGCGTGGGCCTCGGCCGGCTGGGAGGAGGCCTGGTAGCGGCGGGCGTCTGGGTGCAATGGTGAGGCCAAGCCGGCGCCGGGCTCCGCGAGGCAGCCGTAGGCTCGACGGGTCGTGCGCACCTGGTCGCGCAGGCCCTCGGAGATCCACAGCATCCCGGTGCCGTCGGGACCGCACAGCCACTTCTGTCCGGAGCCGGCGTAGGCGTCGGCCCCCAGCGCTGCGAGGTCGATGGGCACGGCACCGATGCCCTGGGCCCCGTCGAGCAGGACCGGCACGTCGAGCTCGGCGAGGCCGGGCGGCGAGAGCTCCCCGCCGACCCACGAGACGTGCGAGGTGGCCACCAGACGCGTGCGCCCGGACACCGCCTCGTGCGTGCGGGCGAAGGGCGCGACGGTGACGGTGACCCCGCGCAGCTCGCGCGCGGCCTGCAACGCGCCGAGCAGGCCGGGATGCTCCTGATCAGAGGTGACGATCTCGTCGCCGGCTCCCATCTGGAGGCCGTCGACGACGATCCCGATTCCCTCCGAGGTGCACGTGGTGAGCGACACCTCGGAGGCGGGGCGGCCGAGCAGGCCGGCGTAGGCTTCGCGCAGGCCGGCGCTCAGCTCCATGCGGCGCTCGAAGTGCGAGCGCAGCCGACCCTCTCGAGCCTCGCGCTCGAGCTCCTGCGCCGCCGCGGCGACGCCGCGCGCAGGCAGCGGCCCGTCCGTCCCGGCATTGAGGTAGGCGATGCGCTCGAGGACCGGGAACTCGGCGCGCAGGGCGGCGGCGTCCACCCGCCGGACCTTATTACTCGACCGGCGCGGGCCGACAACGACCGCGGGCCGGAGGCTGTCGCCCCCGGCCCGCCGGTGCGGAACGTCTGTGTGGGTCGCGGTCTGGCTACTAACCGCAGACCGGCCACGGCGAGCTGCCGCTCTGGGCGAGCAGGATCGCCGCGCGCTTGTCCTGCTCGGACTCAGGCGCAGCGGCGGGGTCCCCCGAGCCGCCGACCGAAGCCCACGTCTCGTTGGTGAACTGGTACTTGCCGCGGTACAGCCCGCCGCCGCCGATCGCGGTCGGGTCGCCGCCCGACTCGCAGGCCGCGATGGACTGCAGCTCGCCGCTCGGCGCGCTGCCGCCCGAGGCGACGTTGTGGCCGCTCGGCGCGCCGCCGCCCGAGGCGACGTTGTGGCCGGCGGGGCTGTGGCCGTGGGCTGCCGCGGGACCGGCGAAGGCGCCGGCGGCGGCGATGGCGGACAGGGTTGCGATGCTCTTTCGGTAAGACATGATTTAGATCTCTCGCCCTTCGGTGGGTGGCCCGCAGACGCACGTGACGCCGGCGCGCTACACCGTTTGCTTGAGAGGACGGCGTGCGGGCAGGACCCGCGAAAGCTGCTCCGTCCTGCACGACAACCTAGTGAGAACGTACGTTCGGTGTGTGACGAGGCGCACACTCGCAAGCGGGCTTGCGCCCCGCGGGCCCCCGGATCCCACCCCCCGATCCGTCCCCCTTCGTTGCCCGCCGTTCGTGGCCCTCGCGGGTCTAGCCCGTTGCGGCGCGGTACGCGACCGTCGCCGTTCGGAGCATCGCGCGGCGATCTGAGGCGAGCAGGAGGCCCTGCTGCCTGAGGCGGCGCAGCGAGCGCGCGTAGAGAGTGCGGTAGCTAGCCGCCGAGCCGTACCGGCTCCTCACCGTCGCCGCCCCGAACGGGTCAAAGCCGCCGCTGTTGCCGCACACGTCGGAGATCGACTTGGTGCTCACCGGCGGGATGGAGACCGGCTGCAGGCGCCCCAGCGGATGGCTGACCTCGGGGAAGCGCACGCCTCCGCGCGGCTGGCCGTCCGCGTCGACGCGGGGCACAGGGACGGGAACGCCCGGCAGCCCGTTGAACGTGGCGCTGGTGGGCGGGGTCGGGCCCAGCTCGAAGCGCCGCGAGAGGGGCAGCCGGCGGTCCAGCAGCCCGGCCACGAGTGCTCGCAGGTAGGGGTGATAGTCGATCAGGTTGAGCCCGATGCGAACTCTGCCGTTGCAGCTGGCGAAGATCGCCTCGGGCCCGAACTGCTGGTGGGCGGCCGGCCAGTCGTAGCGGACCATGCGACCGGGCAGCTCGTCGCG
>JBBQNQ010000090.1:0-9700 GCA_038330095.1 Solirubrobacterales bacterium | reverse complement strand
GCTCACTCGGTCGATCCGCATGTACGTCGACTACGTGAGGGTCTACCTGCTGGCCTGATCCCGGCTGGCCAGCAGCCCCCCGCGCCATGCGAAGCCCGCTCCGCCGACTGCCATGAGCACGAGGACGCCGCCGGCGACGATGGCGTAGGGGGAGGTCAGATCGCTCAGGCTTCCCCCCAGCGCGGTGTAGGCGAAGGCGCGCGGTGCGGCTCCGAGGGCCGTCGCGGCGAGGAAGGTGCCCAGGCGGATACGGGTCATTCCCGCGACGTAGTTGACGAGGTTGTAGGGAACACCGGGCGCTATGCGCGCGTAGAGCACCGCCATGAAGCCGCGGCGCTCGATGCGGTCCTGGAGGCGCCGCAGGCGCGGGCCGGCGAGCAGCTCGACCGGCTCGGCGCCGAAGCGCCGCGAGATCGTGAAGGCGGCGCCTGCGCCGAGCACGGCCGCGGTCAGGCTGATGGGAAACCCCAGCACGGGGCCGAAGAGCAGGCCCGAGGCGCCGGCGAGCAGCGGCGCTGGAAAGAGGGCCACGGTCAGCAGCGCCGAGACCGGGATGAACACGAACGGCGCGGCCGCCCCGAGCGGCTCGATCCAGTCGCGCACGCGGTCGCTCGAGAGGCCGCCGGAGAAGGCGACCGCGGCGAGCAGCGCTCCCACCGCCAGCGCGAGCGCCGCCAGGCGCAGGAGCGCGGCGCGGCGGCTGAGCTCGACTGCGCCGCTCAGGCCGCGGCGCGGCCGTAGAACGCGGCCTCCTCGCGGCCCAGCTCGGTCATCGGAGGGTCGTCGTAGAGCCACTCGCACATGATCCGCAACCAGTTGTTGCCGGCTCCGAGCTGGGAGAGCACGGCCATGGTCAGCAGCTCCACGCGGCGGGCGAACACGTGCTCGCTGGGCAGCGTCTGGTGGCGCATCTGGTCGAAGTAGGTCGAGCGCGGATCCGAGGCCTCGATGACGATCTCGCTCGCCAGCTCGGGCGTGAGCCGGACGAGCTCGTCGGTGAGGTACCAGGCCGTTCCGTCGCGAAGCTGGGCGAGCAGGCCCTCGGGCGTGAAGCGGTCGGGGTCGGAGAGAAAGCCGTTCTCGGTGAAGATGCGGAAGATCTCGTCGGCGTCGGCCTCCGCGACCGCACGAAGCGTACGCAGCTCGAGGTCGACCGCCCGCGCGTCCATCCGCTTGAAAAGCCCGAAGTCAAGGAAGGCGACCCGGCCGTCGTCGAGCAGCATGTAGTTGCCCGGGTGCGGATCGCCCGAGAACTGCTGGTGGCGGTACATGCAGCCGAAGAAGAAGCGAAACAGGATCTCGCCGACGCGGTCGCGCTGGGCCTGGTCGCGGGTGCGGATCTCCTCGAAGCCCACGCCCTGGACGAACTCGCTGACCATCAGGCGCTCGCGCGAGAGGCTGGTCACGACCTCGGGGATGACGATGAACGGGTGGCCGCGGAAGATCCGCGCCATCGCCCGCTGGTTCTGGGCCTCCATCTCGTAGTCGAGCTCCTCGACCACCCGTGTGCGGATCTCCTCGCCGATGGCCTTGGCATCGAGCCCGGGGGCGACGCTCCTCATGAGCCGCAGGATCATCCCCAGGTTCTGCATGTCGGCGCGGACCGCGCTGTTGACCCCGGGGTACTGCACCTTGACGGCGACGTCGCGACCGTCGTGCAGCGTCGCGCGGTAGACCTGGCCGATCGAGGCCGAGGCGATCGGCTCCTCGGTGAAGTGCGCGAAGGCCTCGTCGAGCGGCCCTTCGAGCTCCTCCTCGATGACCTTGCGCATGTCCTTGAAGCGCACCTTCGGCGCCGCGTCGCGCAGCTTGGCGAGCTTGGCCTGGAACTCCTCGCGGTGCTCCTCGGGGACCAGGCCGACGTCCAGGAAGGAGAGAACCTGGCCGAGCTTCATGGCCGCGCCCTTCATCGTTCCCAGCGCGGTTACAATCTGCTCGGCTGTCTCCACGTGGCGGCGCTCGAGCGCCCGCTTGCGCCCCTCGTCGGAGCGGGCGAGGTTGGTCGCGCGGGTCCCGAACTGGCGCAGGGCCTGCCCCGCGGCGAGCGAGCCGACCTTGGCCGTGCGCCGAGCGCGGGAGGTTGGGATTCGGTCGCCGGCCACCGGGCCATCCTACGAGGCGGCGGGGCCCCGTACCGCGGGCGCCGAGGGGACAGGCGTCATAAGTTTCTAGAATCGCCGGACGATCAATGCCTAGAGAGGAGCCGGATGACGGGGATGACAGAGGTTGCTGGAGCACGTAGCGCGCCTGCGCGCGACGACGTGCAGCCGGTGGCCAACGAGATGCGCGATCGGATCGCGACGGGACTGATCACGGTCGTGCCGGTCATCGCCGTCGGCGTCGCCGGCTGGCTCGCGTGGCAGAGCCTTCTGCACTGGAGCGACATAATCGTCTTCGCGATCCTCTACCCGCTCACCGGGATGGGCATCACCGTCGGCTTTCACCGGCACCTGACCCACCGCGCCTTCAAGGCCAAGCGGCCGGTCCGCGCCGTGCTCGCGGCGCTGGGCTCGGCGGCCATCGAGGGTCCGGTCATCTCGTGGGTCGCCGATCACCGCAAGCACCACGCCTTCTCTGACCAGGAGGGAGATCCCCACAGCCCGCACGTCGACCACGGCGTGGGCTTCCGGGGCGCGCTGCGAGGCCTCGTGCACGCCCACCTCGGCTGGCTGTTCGTCCACGATCAGCGTGCCCTGAAGGTCCGCTACGCCCGCGACCTGATCGAGGACCCCCTCATCCGCTGGGTCGACCGCACGTTCGTCCTGTGGGTCGTCCTCGGGCTCCTCGCTCCCTTCGTGCTTGGCTTCTGGATCGGCGGCTCGGTGATCGCCGGGCTCACCGGCTTGCTGTGGGGCGGGCTCGTACGGGTGTTCCTGCTCCACCACGTGACCTACAGCATCAACTCGCTGTGCCACTTCTTCGGCCGCCAGCGCTTCAAGACGGATGACGAGTCGCGCAACCTCGCCTGGCTGGCCCCGCTCTCCTTCGGAGAGGCGTGGCACAACAACCACCACGCCTTCCCGACCTCCGCCGCCCACGGGCTGCGACGGTGGGAGTTCGACCCCTCCGCGCTGGTCATCCGCCTGCTCGAGGCCACGGGGCTCGCGTGGGATGTGGTCCGCGTGACCGCGGAGCGCGAGAAGCCCAAGCTCATCTCCGGGTAGTGACGCTCGGCGACACCGCGCCACTGCGCAGCGCGCTCGCGAGCGCGCTGCCCGACCGGCCCTTTGCGCTCGCCTTCTGGGACGGCACTCGGCTGGAGGCCACTCAGGGCGCCGGCAACCTGACGTTCTCAATGCGCTCGCCGCGGGCGGTGGCGCACGTGCTGCGCGCGCCCGGGCAGCTCGGCCTGGGCCGCGCGTACGTCGACGGCTCCATCGTTCCCGACGACCTCGACGCGGCGCTGGCGCTGCTGACGACGTGGTCTCCGCCGGCGATCGACGGCGGGGCGCGCGCTCGCCTGCTCCCGGCCGCCGTGCGGGCCACGGGCCTCACGCGTCCTCCCCGCCGGCCCGCGGTCGAGCTCGTACCCCGCGGCCGGCGCCACTCGCGCGAACGCGACGCGCGCTCGGTGCGCCATCACTACGACGTCTCCAACGACTTCTTCGCGCTCATGCTCGGCCCTTCGATGACCTACTCCTGCGCGCTGTTCTCACGCGGCGCATCGACGCTGGAGGAGGCCCAGGAGGCCAAGCTCGAGATGGTGTGCCGCAAGCTGGAGCTGTGCGAGGGCCAGCGGGTGCTCGACGTGGGCTGCGGCTGGGGATCCTTCGCGGTCCACGCCGCCCAGCGCCATGGCGTGCACGTGACGGGGATCACGCTGTCGCCGCCGCAGGCGGAGCTGGCCCGCCGGCGTGCGCTGGAGGCCGGCGTGGGCGACTCGGTCGAGATCCGCCTCGAGGACTACCGCGATCTCGGCACCGAGCAGTTCGACGCGGTCGCCTCGATCGGGATGGTCGAGCACGTGGGGGTGGCGCGCATCGACGAATACACCCAGCGCCTGGCCGCCGTCCTGCGCCCGGGCGGGCTCCTGCTCAACCACGGCATCGCCCGCCTGCGGCACACGGACGCCGAGGCGGGCCCGTTCTCCGAGCGCTTCGTGTTCCCCGACGCAGCACCGCTCCACCTTTCGCGGGTCCTCTTCGCGCTCGAGCGCGCCGGGCTGGAGACGGAGCACGCCGAGGGCTTTCGCTCCGACTACGCGCAGACCCTGCGCCACTGGGCGGCCAACCTCGACGCGCGCCTCGAGGACGCCGTGCGCCTGGCGGGCGCGGAGCGCGTGCGCGTTTGGCGCCTCTACCTCCGCGCCGCCCGGCACGGCTTCGAGTCGGGCTTCACCTCGATCTACCAGGTGCGGGCGGAGCGGCCGTAGGGTCCTCCGCCGCGGCGGCGCCGGCGTTCACGAACCACGCCCGCCCGTCCCCCGCGGCTCTCAGCCGCGCTTGACCTGCGAGCCCGGGACGATGTCGTCGCGGCCGTCGGGCCAGCGGATCCAGGCCTTGTGGCCGCCGTCGTAGTCGTCGCCGAGGAGGACCAGGGTGGCCTTCTGGTCGCCGAAGACGGTGCAGGGCTCAGAGCCCTCGGGGTCCAGGCCGCGCCACATGCGAATGAAGGCGTTGGCGTCCCACTCGTCGCCGATGGTCGTCGGGTCGGTGTGCCCGGGGTGGACGTCGATCTCGTGCGGTAGGGCCATCAGCGTGTCCATGATCGAGGAGCGCAAGTCCTCGTAGGAGGTGCTGCCGGGGGCATGCACCCCGCCCACGGAGCCCTTGAACAGGGTGTCGCCGGTGTAGAGGTCCGAGCCGTCGACGAGGAAGTTGAGCATCCCCGCGGTGTGGCCCGGGGTGTGGATCGCCTCGATGCGAAGGCCGCCGACCGCGAGCGTCTCGCCGGGCTCGATCTTGCCGGTGACGCCCATGGTCGCCTCTCCCTCGGCAGGGTGGGCCAGGACCGCCACGCCGTCGAAGCGCTCGAGCACCTCGCCTAGCTCGGCGACGTGGTCGTGGTGGTGGTGGGTGAGCAGGACGTGGGTGAGGGCGAGATCGTGCTCGCGCACCGCCTCGAGCAGCGGCGCCACCGGTCCGCCAGCGTCGATCAACACGCCGGTCCCGCCGCGCTCGTCGCCGACGAGATAGGTGTTGGAGAGCCACTGGTCAGCCATGGAGCGTTCGCGGATCACGGCACGCGATGCTACCCGCATGGCGGTACGCTGCGCCCGATGGAATTGATCCACACCTGCTACCGGATCGGCGACATCGACCGTTCGGTCGCCTTCTACGAGGCGCTGGGCTTCGAGGAGGTCGGGCGGATGCCGATCCGCGACGAAGCGATCAACGTGTTCATGGGCCTGCCGGGGGACGGGCCACGGCTGGAGCTGACCTACAACCACGGGGTCGACTCCTATGAGCTGGGGACGGGCTACAACCACATCGCCGTGATCGTCGAGGACCTCGACGGCACCCTCGCCCGCCTCGCCGAGAAGGGCATCGACCCCGAGAAGCCGCCCTACTCCATCCGCGAGGGCGGCTCGCGCCTCTGCTTCGTGCGTGACCCCGACGGCTATCGCATCGAGCTCCTCGAGCGGGGGTAAAAGAGCGGCGGAGCGCCGCACGGCCGTCATCGACCTCGGCTCGAACTCGTTCCGCCTCGTCGTCTACACGTCGGTGCCGGCTTCGTGGTGGAAGCGGACGGACGAGATCCACGAGGGCGTTCGCATCGGCGCGGGGCTGGACGCCGCCGGTGAGCTCAGCGACGCGGCGATGGCGCGTGCGCTGCGGACACTCGGGCTCTACGCGGACTTCTGCCGGGCGAGCGACCTGGCGCCCGACGCCGTACAGGCCGTCGCAACGAGCGCGATCCGCGACGCCGCCAACCGCGACAGCTTCCTGATCCGCGCGCGCGAGCGCAGCGGACTCGCCATCCGCGTGCTCAGCCGCGAGGAGGAGGCGCGGTACGGCTACCTCGCCGCCTGCAACTCGACCACACTGACCGACGGGCTCGTGCTCGACCTGGGGGGCGGCAGCCTCCAGCTCGTGCGGGTGGTCGTGCGCGCGGCCGCGCAGCTCGGCTCCTGGCCGCTGGGCGCGGTGCGGATGACCGAGCACTTTCTCCCTGGGGAGAAGGCGTCGAAGAAGGCGCTGCGCCGCCTGCGCGAGCACGTGCTCGCGACGCTTGCCGACGAGGAGTGGATCACTGCCTCAGGTGACCGCCTCGTGGGTATCGGGGGAACGGTGCGCAATCTCGCCGCCGCCCTGCAGCGACGCGCGGGCTCGTCGGCCTTCGGCGTCCAGGGGCAGCCGATCGACGCGGAGGACCTTGACGAGCTCATCGACGACCTTGCCGGACTGCCGGCCGGGGAGCGCGGCGGCGTGCCCGGGATCAAGCCCCAGCGCGGAGACCTCATCCTCGCCGGCGCCGCCGTGCTGCGCTCGGTCATGGAGGCAGCGGGCGTCCAGCGCATCGAGGCGACCGAGGCCGGGCTGCGCGAAGGCGTCTTCCTGGCCGGCCACCTCGCACCGGCCGATCCCCCGCTGTTCGACGACGTACGCAAGGCATCGGTGCGCAACCTCACCGCCCAGTACCGCGCCGACGGACCACACGCCGACCACGTGGCAGCCCTCGCCCTGCAGCTCTTCGACGCGCTCGGCCGGGCCGGGCTTCACCCGGGCGACGCCCGCGAGCGCGAGCTGCTGTGGGCGGCCGCGATCCTCCACGACGTCGGGATGGCCGTCGACTACGACGACCACCACAAGCACTCGCGCTACCTCATCCTCAGCAGCGGGCTGCCCGGCTTCACCCCGCGCGAGACCGCTCTCATCGCTCAGATCGCCCGCTACCACCGCAAGGGCGAGCCTGCGTTCGGCGACCTCGAGCCGCTCATGGAGCGCGGCGACCAGCAGGCGCTGGAGCGCGGGGCCGCCATCCTGCGCCTCGCCGAGTCACTCGAGCGCAGCCGCGACCAGATCGTCGAGCGCGCGGAGATCGAGCTCGACGACGACGGCTGGGTACGCCTGCACCCAGTCTCCCGCGCCGGCGCGGACGCAGGCGTGGCGCGGTGGGTCGCCGAGCGCCACGTCGACCAGTTCGAGCGCGCCTTCGGCCGGCCGCTGAGCGTGCTGGCGTGACGGGCATGGCGGTAGCCTTCTCAGGGCCGATGGACTCCACCCAGAAGGTCGCCAAGAACCTCGAGCGCTTCGCCCAGGCCATCGCGGCGCACGACCGCGAGAATCCGACCCACAACGCGTGGGGCATCGGCCTTCACCCCTTCGACCTCGAGCGCCTGGGACTCGAGGAGGGCGAGGAGATCCTGCCCGGGATCGTCATCCAGGCCGATCAGGGCGTGACCGGCAATTTCCGCGTCCTGTGCGACGCCGACCACGACGAGGAGCTCGAGGAGGCCGAGGCGGAGACCGTGGAAGCGGTCTCGCGCACCGAGATCCCGGCCCCCGGTCCGGTCTACAGCGACGGCTGAGTGCCGGGAGGGGGGCAGCCAGCCTCCTCCGCGAGCTCTCCGAAGGTGCGCTCCAGGAACTCGTTGCGCAGGACGCACCCGGGGTCGATCGTGCCCTTGAGCGCGAAGAACTCGCGGGCGTGATCGCCGTACATCGCTGCAAGCGTCTCGCGCGACGCGCATACGTTCTTCACCAGATAGACACGGCCACGGAACGGCGCCGCCCACAGGTCGTCGGCGAGCTGCGCGAAGGCCTGCTTCGCGCGCCCCAGCGTGTCCTCGTCGTTGGTCTCGAACGCGTAGCTCACGGCGAAGCCGGCGGAGTCGGCCGTCGCCGACAGGGGGAAGGGCAAGTCTTTGGGAAGGAAGAGGACGTCCAGGAATGTCGGCTCCAGGTCGTGGCGGAGCAGCACGGCGCGTGCGTGTTCCAGCCACTGGACGAGACGCTCCTGCGCCATCGTCGCGTCCGCGCACGGGTCGAGGTCGATGGGCACGATGAACGTCTCCTGGATCGTCTTGAGGTCGATCCCGAAGCCCTTCGCGATCCGCTTCGCGCGCACGTTCCCGTCCATGAAGAAGGCGAAGTCCTTGAGGTCGTCGACGAACTTCTGGCCCTCGCGGTAGCCGAAGCGGAACGCGAACTTCCAGAGCAGCTTCGCGAAGAACTCGATTCGGTTCAGCCACTCCACGATCACTCGGACCGCCAGGCGCGGGCGGTACAGGAGCATCCGCCAGCGCTTCAGGTCGGTCGTATAGGTCGAGGTGAGGAGCAGCGCCTCCTGATTTCCGTCAGCGCCGAAGGAGAGCGCCGAGTAGATGGCGTGGTGCTGATGCGGGTTGCGGGGATCGGAGGTCTCGAGCTGCGCCTGCTTCACAGCGGGAACCAGCTTCTCTGCGAGGTGGTCGAACGTGCGGTACTCGCAGACGGTCGTGGACACCCCGATCCTGCCGTGGGTCTGGCCGACCCACAGCACCCGGTAGGTGATCGCGACGAAGGCGCCAAGGTACCCGAGCCCTCCGACCGCGCCGACGAACACACGCTCCTCGCGGGTCCACTGCGACGGCGGAACGTTGCCGGGAGGTGGCGTGCAGACGAGCAGCTCACCCTGCACGGTCAGGAACTCGACGCTCTCCACCCAGCTGCCCTCCTTGCCGAAGGCGGGCGAGAAGCGCGAGAGGCAGTCTCCGGCGAGTGTGCCACCCGCGGTGGCGTGCTCGGTCGTGACCGTCACCGCCGGGACCAGACCGAGCGGCTCCAGTTTCGAGAGGATCGCCCCCCACGTCGCGCCCGCTCCCACGCGCACCGTCAGCTGGTCGGCATCGACCGCGATCGAATCGAAGCCCTTCATCGAGACGACCAGGTCGTTCCCGAGCGCCTGCGCGTCGAACGCGTGCCCGCCGGCGCGAAGCGTCACGCACCGCCCTGGTGCAGCCCTGGCGTAGGCGAAGATGCGGCGCACCTCGTCCACCTTCGTCGGCGTGTAGACCCGCGCACGCGCCTCGTACAGCCCGGAGTAGCAGTCGAGCGTCTGCTCCTCGCTCGGGATGTCGGAGAGTGGGTCGCCGGCCGTGCTCATCGATGCCTAGGCGTTGGTGGGCTGCTGGAGCAGCGTCTCAGCGCGCCGGACGCTCGTGGCGTAGCCGTTCTCGCGCGCGAGCACCAGCGCCTCGCGCGCCGCCGCGCGGGCCCGATCGGCGGCGCCGGAGCTGAGCAGGGACCGCGCCCAGTAGCAGAGGTTGCGGGCCTCCCATCCATGGACGCTCTCGCGCCGATGAACCCTCGAGGCGGCGGCGAAGTGCTCATTCGCACGCTCGTGTGAGCCCAGGGTGGCCGCGAGCATGCCGAGGTAGGACTCCGCGCACCCGTAGCCCGTGGTCCCGTTCCAGACCATCTGATCGCGCAAGGGCTCGATCAGGTCGTAGAGCGGGGCGGCCGCTCGCTGGGACCCGACGTCTGCGGTCACCCTCGACCAGACAGCGAGCGCCGTCGAGTAGACCTGGTCGCGCGGAATGTCGGCGAACCCGCTCGCGGCGGCTCGCTCGAGCCTTGGCGCGGCTTCGGCCTCGCGCCCCAGGTCGCAGAGAGTCAGGGCCAGGCCGCCTTCGAAAGCCGGTATCCCGGGCTGGTCGGCGGTGGCCTGCTCGAGCAGCCCGACGATCTCCCCGCCCCGACCCTGCTCGACTCGCACGAGGCAGATCTGGGACGCGTACACCACGATCGCGTCGGGTTCCCCGGCTTCGGCCCCCAGG
>JBBQNQ010000089.1:0-9985 GCA_038330095.1 Solirubrobacterales bacterium | reverse complement strand
CACCAGCGCAACCGCGCATGTGGCGACCCCGACGACGAACGCGAGACAAAACCGGGGGAAGGAGATCATCGACCCACCGTGACCGACCGCAGGTGGGCCCTCAACCGCAGAACCCTGAGCATTTCCCGGAACGGCAGCGTGCACCGCTGAGCGGTGCGTGTCGCCCAGTGGTTGCCGGGCAACCACTGCGCGACACGCGCTGCGGGGGCGCTACCCCCGCGGAACGAACTCCGGGACGTCGAGTTCGCTGACGCCCATCCCGGTCTGCCGGGAGGAGGACGAGCGGGTGGAGATGCCGGCCGGCGTGCGACGCTCGATGCGCGGCTCGCCCGCGGGCTCGTCGATGCGCTTGCGCTCCGTGCGCCGCGGGCGCGCGTCGCTGTAGCCGGTCGCCACGACGGTGACCCACACCTCGTCCTGCAGCTTCTCGTCGACCATCGCGCCGAAGATGATGTTGGCTTCGGGGTGCGCCGCGGCCGACACGGCCTTGGCCGCCTCGTTGACCTCGTGCAGCGAGAGGTCATGGCCGGCGGTGATGGAGAGCAGGATCTTGCGCGCGCCCTCCATGCTCGTCTCCAGAAGCGGCGAGGAGACGGCCTGGCTGGCCGCTTCGATGGCCCGACCCTCGCCGGTGCCCATGCCGATGCCCAGGAGGGCCGGCCCGGCGTCGGACATGATCGTCCGCACATCGGCGAAGTCGAGGTTGATCAGACCCGGGAGCGTGACGAGGTCCGACACGCCCTGGACGCCCTGGCGCAGCACGTCATCGGCGACGCGGAAGGCGTCGATCATCGACGTCTGCTTGTCGAGCACGGACAGGAGGCGGTTGTTCGGCACCACGATGAGGGTGTCGACCTCCTCGGCCAGCGCCTGCACGCCGATGTCGGCCTGCTGGGCGCGCCGGGTGCCCTCGAAGCCGAACGGCCGCGTGACGACGCCGACGGCGAGCGCGCCGATCTCCCGGGCGATGCGCGCGACGATCGGGGCGGCCCCGGTGCCGGTGCCGCCGCCGGAGCCGGCGGTCACGAAGATCATGTCCGACCCCTTGAGCAGGGCCTTGATCTTGTCGTACTCCTCCATCGCCGCCGCGCGGCCGATCTCCGGGTTGGAGCCGGCGCCCAGACCGCGCGTGAGCTGCGGTCCGATGTGCAGGGTGATGTCGGCCGTGGACTGCTGGAGCGACTGGGCGTCGGTGTTGATGGCAACGAACTCGACGCCCTCGACCTCGGCCTCGACCATGCGGTTGACCGCGTTGACCCCGGCGCCGCCGACGCCGACCACGCGCAGCACGGCCTGGCCGGGCTGCGGCGTGTGTACGGCCGGCGCCTCGCGCGGCCGGGTGACCGGCTCGGGAGGCGGCGGCGCGGAGCGGTCGAGGATGTTCTCCGGGATGTCGGGCGAGAACGCGTGCCGCAGCCGCTCGCGCGGGCTGGGCACCGGCGGCTCCTGCCACTCGAGCTCGGGTGGGGCCTGCGGCGCGGGACGCTCGGTCGCCGGTGGTGAGGCAGGCTGCGGCGGCGAGGCGGGTGGCGGGGCGAGCTCCGAGCGGGGCGGCGACTGCTCGACCTGCGTCGACGGCTCGTGCCGGGGCTCTGGAGGCGCAGGCGCCTCCTCGCGGCGCGGCGACTCCTCCGAGCCGGGCGCCCCCTTCTGGTGAGTGTCCTCGTCGGTCTTGCGGAAGAGGGCAGCCAGTGGGCCCTCGCGCATGCTCGCTCGCTTACCGCTTGCCATTTTCGAGGACCTCCTTCGCCAGTTGCCGGTAGGCGTTGGCCGCCGTGCCGTCGGGATCGTACTTAAGGACCGACATGCCTTTCACAGGAGCCTCCGCAAAACGGATCGTCTTGCGGATGCGCGAGGCTAACACCCGGTCGCCAAAGTTCTCCTCGAGAATCTCGATCGCCTCCTGGGCATGGATCGTCCGGGCGTCCACGAGCGTCGGCAGGATGCCTTCGATCTCGACGTCG
The DNA here is from genome assembly GCA_038330095.1 of Solirubrobacterales bacterium. Classification (GTDB taxonomy): domain Bacteria; phylum Actinomycetota; class Thermoleophilia; order Solirubrobacterales; family Solirubrobacteraceae; genus JBBPZA01. The sequence continues at coordinate 8,021 of JBBQNQ010000089.1, read as the reverse complement.
GGATTGAGCTCCTCGCGGATCATCGCCATGGTGTTCTGCAGCTGGATCAGCCCTCTCATCGATAGATACTCGCACTGGACGGGGACGATCACCTTGTTGGCCGCCGTCAGGGCGTTGATGGTGAGCAGCCCGAGGCTCGGCGGGGTGTCGATGCAGACGAAGTCGTAGTCCTCGCGGACCGGCGCCAGCGCCTTGCGCAGCAAGCGCTCGCGGCCGATCTTGGTGGACATCGCGATCTCGGCGCCGGCGAGGTCGATCGAGGAGCAGGCGATGTCGATCTCGCGCTTGCGAATGACCTCGCGGACCGAGAGGTCGTAGACGAGCACGTCGTACATCGACTTCTCGAGCGTGTCGGGATCGATGCCCTGGGACATCGTGAGGTTGCCCTGCGGATCGAGGTCGACGCAGAGCACCCGATGACCGGACTCGGCGAAGGCGACGGCGAGGTTGAGCGTGGTCGTCGTCTTGGCGACGCCGCCCTTCTGGTTGGCGAAGACGATGACCTGGGCCTGGCCGGTCACGGCGCGCTCCGATCGGATCGTGAGAGGGTCTGCCATCACGCGCCTCTATTCGCATGCGTGCGAGCGAATCCTTCCCGCTACTACTCTGCCCTGGGTGGAGGACCTCCTCGCCAAGCGGCTGCTGTTCGTCACCGGCAAGGGCGGCGTGGGCAGGTCGACCGTCGCCGCGGCGCTCGGCCTGGTCGCCGCGCGGAGGGGGTTGCGGACGGTGCTCGCCGAGGTCGCGGGCCAGGAGCGCCTGTCGCGTGCGCTGGGCGGAGAGGCGGCAGCCCCCTCGGAGGAAATACGGTTGGCGCCCGGGTTGTTCACCATCTCCATCGACCCCCAGCACGCGCTCGAGGAGTACCTGCGCGTTCAGATGCCGGCGCGTGCGATGGCCGAGGTGCTCTCCGCGAGCCGGGCCTTCCAGTACTTCGCGGCGGCGACACCCGGAATGCGCGAGCTGCTCACCATGGGCAAGCTGTGGGAGCTCGCCCAGGTCCAGCGGCGCACGCGCGGCGCCGACCCCTTCGACCTCACGATCGTCGACGCGCCGGCCACCGGCCACGGTTTGGCGATCCTGCGCGCGCCGGGGACCTTCGCGCAGGTCGCGCGGGTCGGGCCGATCGCGCACCAGGCCGGGGCGATCCACACCGCGATCACCGACCGCTCGCACACCGGCGTGGTCGCGGTCGCGCACGCCGAGGAGATGCCGGTGACCGAGACGTTGGACCTGCGCGACGCGCTGCGCGCCGATCCCGGCGTCCCGCTGGTGCGCGTGTTCGTCAACGCCGTGCTCCCCGACCGCTTCTCCAAGCGGCACGCGACGGCGATCGCGGGCGCCCTGGACACCGCGGGCACGCCGGCCGCGCGCGCTGCCCTGCGCGCCGCGTTGTCCGGCCACGCCCGCGCGGGCGGGCAGCGCGACCAGGTCGCGCGCCTTCGCGAGCGTCTGGACACCGACCCCGTGCTGCTGCCCTTCGTCGTGGGGGAAGACGGCGAGCAACAGGTGTTCGAGCGCCTCGCCGACGTGCTCGGGCAGACCGCCACGGCGAAGGCCGCCGCGTGAACGTTCCGAGGATGCTCGAGGGCAAGCGCGTCGCTATCTGCGGCGGCTCGGGCGGCGTCGGCAAGACCACGACGGCCGCTGCGATCGCCATGGGCATGGCTGCCGACGGCGCCCGCGTCGCCGTGGTCACCATCGACCCGGCCAGGCGCCTGGCCACCTCGCTCGGCCTCGAGGAGCTGGGCAACGAGCCACGGCTCGTGGACCCCAAGCTTTTCGCAAAGCGCGGGCTGGAGATGAAGGGCGAGCTGTGGGCGATGATGCTCGACCCCAAGCGCACGTTCGACGAGCTCATCGACCGCCTCTCGCCCAACGACCGGGCGCGCGACGAGGTGCTCAACAACCGGATCTACCAGGAGCTCTCCAGCGCCGTGGCCGGCTCCCAGGAGTTCACGGCGATCGCCAAGCTCTACGAGCTCGATCGTGAGGGCGACTTCGACCTGCTCGTCCTGGACACGCCGCCGTCGCGCAACGCGCTCGACTTCCTCGACGCCCCCGACCGGCTGACGAGCTTCTTCGAGGGCCGTGCGCTGCAGGTCTTCCTGCGCCCCACCGGCCTGGGGATGAAGATCTTCGGCCGCGGGACCGGCGTGGTCTTCTCGGTCCTCAAGCGCGTGACCGGCATTGACCTGTTGCAGGACCTGTCGGTCTTCTTCCGCTCGCTCGGCGGCATGATCGACGGCTTCAAGGAGCGCGCCGCTGCGGTCAACGCGCTGCTGTCGGATGCGGGCACCACGTTCCTCCTCGTCACCTCCCCGGAGCGCGAGTCGATCGAGGAGGCGACGTTCTTCTGGCGCAAGCTCAAGGCCGCGCGGATGCCCTTCGGCGGCGTACTGGTCAACCGCGTGCACCACGACCTGCTGGGCGGCGACATCGACCTCGACGACGTCGCCCGGCAGCTCGAGCCCGAGCTCGGTCCCAAGCTCGCCGCCCGCGTGGCCGAGAACCTCGGCGACTACCACGTCCTCGCCCGCCGCGACCGCGCGAACATCGAGCGCCTCGCCTCGCAGCTCGGCGGCGAGGAGCGCATGATCCTCGTCCCCCACCTCGACGACGACGTCCACGACGTCGAAGGCCTGCAGGCGATCCTGCGCTACCTGTGGGCGACCGAGGCGCAGCGCACGGCGATGCTCGTCGACGTCGTGGCCTGAGCCAAGGAGACCCCTTTCAGGAGCCTCCTACGCGGAGATGACCGCGTCGTCTCCGGGGCTCGCCGCGCCGACCGGCGGCGCAGGGGGCGGCGGCTCCGGCTCCGCCGGAGCCAGCAGCTCGTCCGCCAGCACGCACAGGTCGTGATCGAGGTGGCCGCAGAGCACGTCGCGCAGCAGGGCGCGCAGGTGGTCTGAGAGCTCGTCCGCCAAGGCGTCGGCGTTCGGGCCCGCGGGCGCGAGGCCCGCGACCACGGCGCGCTCGAGCGAGATCGCGTGGGCGACGCGCTCGGCGAGCAGCCCGCGCTCCTCGGGCACCGCGCAGATCGCCGCGAGGCGCTGGGCGAGCCGCCCGCTGGCGGGACCTTCGGGCTCGAGCAGCGCACGCAACGCGAGCAGGTGGTCGGTGAGGGCGTCGAACGGCGCGAGGCGCTCGCAGCCCATGTCGTAGCGCCCGAGCGCCCAGGCGAGCTCACCGGAGCTCGGCCGCCGCCGGGCGACCAGGTTCACGAACGCGCGCAGCTCGTCCTCCTCGGCGGCCGCGATGCGCAGGGTCGCGCCGCGGGGCCGGCCCGTGCCCCCGAGCGCCGCCAGGCGCCAGGGGCCCGCGTCAACGCGCGTCCACGCCGCGGGGCCAAGCGCGAAGCCTCCGCCTTCGAACAGGCGAAGGGCGGTCAACAGGCGGCGGAAGCGGATGCGCGCGCGCGACACCGGGACGAGGTCTCCGGGCCGGCTCTCCACCGTCAGCACGGCGAGCGTGTTGGGCCGGCCGCCCTCGCCCGCGCCCATCCACAGCGCGTCGTCGGGCGCCTCCTCGATGGCGTCGCCGCGAACCAGCGCGAGACCCTCGCCGATCGCCACCTCGGGCGCCTGCAGCTCGAGCCCGAGCATGGGGGCGAGCGTGGTCGTGAGCTTGCGCCCGGTGAACAGGGCGTCCTCCACCTCGCGGTAGGCGCGGTCGAAGCGCTCCGCCGAGAGCTCGAAGTCGGTGGTGTCCGGGAAGACCCTGCCCAGGAAGATCCGCAGCACCGCGTCGGCGCGCTCCGGGGCCTGCGTGGGCATCCGGCGCTCTCCGCGCAGGCGCAGGTAGGCCTCCAGGCCACCCAGGCGCTCGAGCGCCTGCGCCGCCGGCCGGTAGGACTGAAGCCGACCGAGGATCCCCACCTGCGAGCGGATGAACTCGTCGGTGCACGGGCGGTAGCAGTACAGCGCCGCGCGGCTGCCCTGCGACTCGGTGAGCTCGAAGGGGATCTCGGCGCCGTCAGCGAGCTGCGCCGCGAGCTGCAGCGCAGACTCCTCGGCGAACGCGCGCAGGGTCTGGTGGAGGTGGGAGTTGCGCATGCCACCGCCGTTCGCCGGGAGCGGTCGCGACTCCTCTTCGCCGCAGGGCGGCTTGCAGCGAGGCTCTAGGCCGCGGCGGCGACGGGCCGGCGAGCCTCGTCGCCGGCGCACGCGGCTCCGAGCCACGTGCTGCCGTACTCGCGCATGTCGTCGATGATCGGCAGGAGGGCCTCCCCCTTGTCGGTCAGCGAGTACTCCACCCGAGGCGGGACCTCGGGATAGGTGTGCCGCTCGACGATGCCCTCTTCCTCCAGCGCTCGCAGGCGCAGGGAGAGGGTGCGTGGGCTGATCCCGGCGAGCGAGCGCTCGAGCTCGCAGAACCGCGAGCAGCCCTCCGAGAGATCACGGATGACCAGCAGCGTCCACTTGCCACACACGACCTCAGCCGTCCGGCAGACGGGACACTCATCGTTATTACGCGCCATATTGACCATGGTAGCGCAAGGCTTCACGAAGTGAAGCGTGCAGCCGGGACGGCGGCGAGCGCCGCCCCGACCGACGATCCAGGCTCGTGCGAGCCGGGGTCTACTGCCCCAGCAGCGAGCCCAAGGGGTTGTTCCCAGAGGATTGGCCACCGCCGCCGGTCGCGCCGACGGCGCCCTTCACCGTGCCCTCGGAGGGCTGGACGAGGACCCAGCCCTGGCCCGAGAAGGCGAGCTGAACCTGCTCCCCGGAGCCCTTGCCGATCAGGTACTTCATCTTGAAGTCGGTCTTGAAGGAGGTCTGGACGCCGGAGGACCAGGTGATGGCAGCCTGGGGATCGACAAAAGTCTGCGCCTGGGCGACGTTGAGCAGCACCGGCGGGCCGTTGGAGATGATCGCGACCCAGCCCGTCCCCTGCAGCGACATGTTCGTGTAGCCCCCGGCCATGGCGCCCGCTCCGCGCTCGATCTTGATGTCCCAGTCGATGCCGGCGTCGAAGGCCAGCACGTTGGCGCCGTTGCAGGTGACGGAGTCGTTCTCGAGGTAGATGAGGTGGATGTCCTGGGCCAGGTCGGCGAGGAAGACCTCGCCGGTGCCGGTGACCTTCATGAGCTGCGTGCCCTCGCCGCTCACGGCCTTCTTGATGAACCGGCCCATACCGCCGGAGCCTGCGTGCTCGAAGCCCACCTCGCCCTGGTAGGCGACCATCGCGCCCATCTTGGCCTGGACGGTCACCTGGTTGAGCCGCACCTTGAGCAGCTTGGAGTTCTGCAGGGCGAACGCGTCCTGGGACTGCGTCTCGTTGTACTGGCTGAGGGTGGTCTGCACTTGGTCGGCCTCCGAGTCTGTGGTGTGGCGCCCTTCAGCCTCACCATCCACGACGGTGCGACCCTCGTCAAGCCGCCCCCAGCCGTCGATGGACAACTATTAGGCAACTTTTAGGCGGCCCGGCGCGAGGGCCCTGGCGAGCGCGGCCGCGTCGCCGGCCGCGAGGTCCGGCACCCTGGCGGCACCGGGTGGCACCGCGAGCCCGACCTCGAGCGTCGCAAGTCCACGGCGGCGCTGAAGCGGGCTCTGCCGCACCCTCCGCCACTGCACCGCGCGGGCCTGCGCGAGCGTGGTAGAGGGTGCGAGCACCCGCCGCCGCCAGCGCAACCGGCCGCCGCTCAGTCCGACGCCGGCGTCGCGCCAGCGGGCGAGCCCGACCAGGCCGGCCGCGGGCACGATCAGCAACGCCACGATCCCGAACGGCGCCAGCAGCAAGGCGAGCGCCCCGGCGGGCAGCGCAGCGGGAAGCGCGAGCCGCCGGACCGCCCGCCCGCGCGCGCGGCGCGGCGGGCACCGCAGGGGCACGCCCTCGAGGTCGAGCGCCGGCACCGTCTCGCGCACGAGGCGCGCGCTCTCGTGCACGGAGAGAAGCGGGAACAGGGTCGCGCTCTGCGGGTCACCCCGCCCGCTGCCCGCGGTGCGCACGGTCAGCGAGCACAGGCGCAGCGCTTCGCGCACGAGCCCTTGGCGCATCTCCACGGCGCGCACCCGCTCCACCGGCACGACCGTCTCGCGGACGGTCAGCAAACCGCGGCGCAGGCGCAGGCGCGGCCCGTCACGGACGATGCGAAAGCCGGCCCAGGCGAGCGTCGCGCCGACCACCGACGCCGCAGCGACCAGCACGAGGGCGAGCACGACCTCCGCCACCGTCGCGATCGCCGAGCGCGGCGCGAGCACCGGAACCAACCGCCCCGAGAGGTCCCCGGGCGTCAGCTCGTCGAGCCGGTTGAAGAGCGCGTAGAGGGCGACCGCGCCCGCACCGATCCGCGGCGAGGTCACGGCGAGCAACGGCAGCCGCGAGGCGGGCAGTGCGCGTACGACCTCCTCGCCGGCGGTCGAGGCCGCCGCGCGATGACCGAGCGCCTGGCGCAGGCGGGCCTCGGCCGGTCCCGAGATCGCTGCGAGGCGCACGGTTCCCGAGCCCGCGGCGGTCCGCACCGTCACCCCACGGACGCCCAGCACGCGGGCCGCGACGGTGCTCTCGACGTCGACGCTCTGGATCCGCGAGAGCGGCACGCTCACCGTCTCGCGCCCGAGCAGGCCGCGCCGCAGCACGAGGCTGCCGTGCTGCACGCCGAAGGTCAGCGCACGCCACTCGAGCACCCCCAACGCCAGCAGGGCACCCACCGCGAGCGCGAGCAGCAGCGCCGCGGCGAGCATGCCGAGGGAAACCCCCGCGGCGACGAGCAGCGGCAGCGCCGCGCCCAGCCACGCTCGCCCCCGCTCGAGCGCGAGCACCAAGATGCCCAGGGGATGCAGGTGCTCGAGGGACGAGGCCTCAGAGCTCATCGCCGACGCGTGCGAGGCGCGCGATCCGTATGCGCAGCTCGACGGCCCGGGCCCGGTCGAGCGCCGGGATCTCGAACCCGCCTGCTGCCGTGTGCACCCGCACCGACGCGAGCCCGAGCCGCCGCGAGAGTGGCCCGGTCTCGGTGTCCACGTGCTGGACGCGCGCCATCGGGATCAGAACCCGCTCCACCCACAGACGGCCATGCTGGAGGTCGATCTCCTCATCGCCTATCCCGAAGCGCCAGCGGCGGTAGGCGAGCGGGGGAAGCACGCCCACGACGAGCGCCGCCAGCAGCGCCCAGGCGAGCAGAGGTGCAACGGCGAGTGCGGGCGCGTAGTCCGCGAGCGCCAGGGCCGCCAGCGCCAGGGCCGCGAGTAGAGCGACGGTCACCCAGAGCGCGGCCCTCATGCGCCAGAGGGTCAGCGCGCGAGGGTCGAGCGCCTCCGGCGGCGGAGGATCGAGCGTGTCGGGAAGCTCAGGCGACGTCGCGTAGTTTCTGGGCCTCCGCGAGGCTCTGGAGCTTCTTGAGCGACTGGTTCTCGATCTGGCGGATCCGCTCGCGCGTGACATTGAACGTGCGCCCGACCTCGTCGAGCGTCCGCGGGTGCTCCCCGCCCAGGCCATAGCGCAGCTCGAGCACGCGCCGCTCGCGGTAGGAGAGGTTCTCCAGCGCCTCGCGCAGCGCCTCCTTGGTGAGGATCTCGGCGGCACGCTCGTACGGCGACTCGGCCCGCTCGTCGGCGATGAACTGGCCGAACTCGGACTCCTCCTCGTCGCCGACGGGCTTCTCGAGCGAGACCGGCGCCTGCGCGGAGCGCTTGATCGAGTCGACCTCGTCGGGCTCGATGCCGGTGACCTCGGCGATCTCCTCCGGCGTGGGCTCGCGACCGAGCTCCGTGACGAGCTTGCGCTCGGCGCGGCCGATCTTGTTCAGCTTCTCGACGACGTGGACCGGGATGCGGATCGTGCGCGCCTTGTCGGCGAGCGCGCGGGCGATCGCCTGACGGATCCACCAGGTCGCGTAGGTCGAGAACTTGAAGCCCTTGCGGTAGTCGAACTTCTCCGCCGCGCGCACGAGGCCGAGCGTCCCCTCCTGGATCAGGTCGAGGAAGGGCAGGCCCTGGTTGCGGTAGTTCTTCGCGATCGAGACGACGAGCCGCAGGTTGGACTCGACCATCTTCTGTTTCGCGTCGAGGTCGCCCCGC
>JBBQNQ010000088.1:0-10248 GCA_038330095.1 Solirubrobacterales bacterium | reverse complement strand
AACCGTCGCGCGGCGACTGCTGACCACCCAGGACGCGGTCGGTCATTCCGTCAAGGCGCGCATCCGCGGCCTCGACCCCTACGAGCAGTACTACTACCGCTTCTCCAGCCGCGACGCCGACAGCCCGGTGGGGCGCTTCCGTTCCGCGCTGCCCCCCGACTCGAACCAGCCGGTGCGCTTCGCCTTCTTCTCCTGCCAGGAGTTCACCTTCGGCTACTTCAACGCCCACTCCCTGCTGGCCCGCGAGGACATCGACTTCGTCATCAACCTGGGCGACTACATCTACTCCGACGTCGTCCTGAACCCGCCCATCGGGGTGCGCGAGGCGAAGTTCGATGCCACCTTCGGCACGCGCGCGGGCTTCCGCGAGCGCTACAGCACCTACCGCAGCGACTCCTCGCTGCGCAAGATGCACGCCGCCTTCCCGCAGATCTCGCTGTGGGACGACCACGAGGTACAGAACGACTACTCGGGGGGTGCGAAGGACGGCGGGGCGCGCGACAGTGGCGGCTACTCGAGGAGGCGCCGCGACACCGCCTACCGGGCGTTCTTCGAGTCGATGCCCACCTTCGCGATCGGACGGCAAAGGCTCTACCACAAGGCGTCGTTCGGGTCGCTCGTCGACCTCTTCGTCCTCGACGAGCGCCAGTACCGGCAGGCGTCCCCCTGCGCGACCGGTGGAGACTGTCCCGAGCTCGACGACCCTCGAACCCACCTGGGCTCTACCCAGCTCGAGTTCGCCCGCAGCGGGATCAAGGATTCGAAGGCGGCATGGAAGGTGATCGCCAACGAAGTCCCGATCATGCCCATGAAGAAGGCGGTCGGCGACCTCGGCGACCTGGACGCCTGGGACGGCTACCCGGTCGAGCGCGAGGCGCTCCTGCGCACGATCCGCGACGTCGAGGACGTCGTGTTCCTCACCGGCGACTACCACGCGTTCATCTCCGGCGACGTCAAGACCCGCGCGGGGGAGATCGTTGCGGCCGAGTTCGTCGGCGGCTCGGTCACCTCGGCCTCCGACACCGAGGTCCTCTCGATCGGCCGGGTGCCGGGCTACGGGACGCCCGACGCCCCGACCAACCCGCCGAGCTATGTGGCCAACCAGCGCACCGCCAACCCCGGCATCTACGACGACCTCGACTACATCCACCACGGCTACGTCACCTGCGAGGCCACCGCCAAGCGCTTCAAGACGACCTTCAAGAAGCTCGAGACCATCCGGCGGCGGACCACCGACCTGGCCGAGACGCGAACCTGGACGCTGCGGCGGGGACGAGCGGGCCTCGTCCGCTGAGCGCCGGCGAACGCGAGCGGCGGAGTCAGAGCGAGACCGTCTGGCCCTCGACCCGACCGGCCTGCCACGCCCCGTAGGCGGCGAGCGCGACAGCGAGGTCCTGGATCGCCAGGCCAGTGGAGTCGAAGAGGGTGACTGCCTCGGGGCCGGGCCGGCCGGGCGCGTCGCCGCACAGGACGGCGCCGAGGGCGGTCACCCGCTCGCGGTCGATGAGGCCCTGTTGCACGGCGGCGGTCAGCTCGCCTCCGTGTGAGGCCTGCTCCCACTCGTCGCAGAACAGCGCGCAGGAGGCGACCGCGCCGGGCGTCGCCTCGGCCTTGCCGGGCCCGTCGGCTCCGAGCATGTTGAGATGGGCGCCGGGACGCAGGTCGCCGGCCTCGACCACGGGCTCGGCGCCGGGGGTCACGCAGCAGATCACCTGGCAGTCAAGGGCCTGCGCGCCTGAGCCGGCGGTCCACCCCAGCTCCTGCGCGAGCGCGCGGGCCGCCGGCTCGCGAGGGTCGGCGCACACACCCGGGCCGTAGCCCGCCGCGGCCATGCAGCGCGCGACCCAGGCGCCGTGAAGCCCCGCACCGACCACGCCGACCGTTCGGGCATCCGGCGGCGCGAGCGCCCGCGCCGCCACCGCCGCAACCGCGCCGGTGCGCAGCGCCGTCACCGACCGAGCGTCGAGGAGCATCAGTGGCTCGCCGGTCTCGGCGCTCGACAGGCAGACCACTCCGGTCACCGTCGGCAGGCCGTGCTCGGGGTTTCCGGGGAAGGACGTGATCCACTTCAGCAGCGCCACGCCCGCTCCGCGCGCCGGCATCGCGCGGAAGTCCCCCCACGGAGGGCAGGGGAGGTACACCTTGGGCGGCATCACCCACTCGCCGCGGTGGTGGCGACGGAAGGCGTCCTCAACGGCGGCGATCGCTGCGGGCGGCGCCACGGCGGACAGGACCGCGTCGTGGTCCAGGACGGGCACCTCGGGCATCCGCGCGACGATAGCCGCGGCGGTCGCTGCGGCCGGTACCCTCTTCGCCGCCCGCCGATGAACCGCCGCCCCAAGCTCGAGATCGTCGCGCCCGCCGCCTCACCGCTCCAGGCCGCGGCCGTGGTCGCCGCGCTCGAGCGCTTCCTGCGCGACACGGCGCCGCACGCTGCGCCGGCACCCCCGGCGCGCGATCCGTGGCAGCGGGCAGCGCTCTACGAGGCCGTCGGACGCGAGCCCGACGAGCCCTCCCCGTGGGGCGATCCGCACCCCTGGGGCTGAGCCACCCAGAATCACTGTAAAGCCGGTCGGCATTGCTATATTCGCCTGCCGGCCTGCGACGGCCGCCGCCGACCGCACAGCGAGACCAGGAGACACCGCCGCATGGAGCCATCCGCGATCGACAGCCGGCCGAGCACGGTGCGAACCGTTGGACGCAAGGGGACGCTCGAGAACCCCGAGATCGTCGAGAACGTGCCGGGGCACATCATCTCCGTCCTGCGCCAGGAGTTCGACGACTTCGACACCGAGGCGGGGCGGCTGCTCGACGGCGAGCAGACCGAGGAGGAGTTCATCCCCTTCAGGCTGAAGCAGGGCGTCTATGGCCAGCGCCAGGCCGAGCGCCAGATGATCCGCGTCAAGCTCCCCCTCGGCGGCATCACCCCGGACCAGCTCGACGCCTTCGCCGACGTGGTCGAGAAGTACGTGCCCCTCAACAAGGGCCACATCACGACGCGCCAGAACATCCAGCTGCACCACGTGCCGCTGCCCGACGCGGCCAAGCTCATCCGCGAGCTCGGCGACGCGCAGCTCTCCTCGCGTGAGGGCTGCGGCAACACGATGCGCAACGTCACAGGCGATCCCTGGGCGGGCGTCGCCGAGGGCGAGGCCTTTGACCCGACCCCCTACGCGGGCGCCTACGTCCGCTACTTCGTGCGCCACCCCACGACCCAGATCATGCCGCGCAAGGTCAAGACGGCGTTCACGGCGACCGACGAGGACCGGGCGATCACCGGCATCCACGACATCGGCTTCATCCCGCGTGTCAAGGACGGCCGCCGCGGCTTCGAGATAAGGGTCGGCGGGGGCACCTCGATCATGCCCCGCATCGCGCCGACGCTCTACGAGTTCGTCGGCGCCGACGACGGCGAGTACCTGAAGGTCACCGAGGCGGCGCTGCGCATCTACGACCGCCAGGAGTGGCTGCGGCCCAACCGCGCCCGCGCGCGCATCAAGGTGTTCGTCGACAAGTTCGGCATCGACGAGCTGCGACGCCAGGTCGAGGAGGAGCTGCAGGGCGACTGGGTCGCCGAGCGCGACTTCGCGGTCGACGCGCTGAGCTTCGACCACGACGAGGAGGCCCACGCGCCCGCGGCGCCCGCATCGGTGTCGTCGCCCAACGGCGACCGCGGCGACTTAGAGCGCTTCGCGCAGGGCAACGTCCAGGCACAGCGCCAGGCCGGCTTCTCCACAGTGGAGGTGAAGATCACGCGCGGAGACCTCTCCCCAGAGCAGTTCCGCGGCCTGGGCCAGGTGATGCGCGACTTCTCCGGAGGCTACGCCCGGACCACCGTGCAGCAGAACATCGTCCTGCGCTGGGTCCGCGACGAGGCGCTGTACGACGTGTGGCTGCGGCTATCCGAGCTCGGCCTCGGCGACGCCGGGCCGCGGTCGATCACCGATGTGGTCTCGTGCCCCGGCACCGACTCCTGCAAGCTCGGGATCACGAGCTCGATGGGGCTCAACGCCGTGGTGCAGGAGCGCATCGAGGCGATGGGTGTCGAGGACCCGCTCACCCGGAAGATCAAGATCAAGATGAGCGGCTGCCCCAACGGCTGCGCGCAGCACCACATCGCGAACATCGGCTTCTACGGCGCGTCGATCAAGGTCGGCGAGCACACCATTCCCGCCTACATCCCGCACCTCGCCGGCACCTACGAGCAGGGTGAGGTCGGGTACGGCCGCCGCCTCAAGCTCCGCCTGCCGGCCAAGCGGGTCCCCGAGGCGGTCGAGCGCTGGGTCCGCCACTACGAGGCAGAGCGCGAGGAGAGCGAGGCCTTCAACGCCTTTGTCGACCGCGTCGGCCAGGCCGCGTTCGAGGAGCTCGTGCGCGACCTCGCGATGCCCGCGGAGTTCAGCCTGGAGACGATGAACCAGTTCATCGACTGGACCAAGAGCGAGCCCTTCCAGGTCGAACGGGGTGAGGGCGAGTGCGCCGCGTAGAGCAAGAGGCGCGCGCGACGCTCGCCGAGGCGGTCGAGCGCCACCACCCGTCGCTGGTCCTCGCCTGCTCCTTCCAGAAGGAGGAGTCGGTGCTCGTCGACCTCCTGACGGGGATCGAGCCGCGCGCGCGGGTGTTCACGATCGACACCGGCGTGCTCTTTGAAGAGACGCTCGCCACCTGGCGCGCCTTCGAGGAGCGCTGGGGCATCGAGGTCGAGGTCCAGGAGGCGCGCGGGGACTGGAGCGCCGGGCATTGCTGCAGCGACGCCAAGGTCGCCGCCCTGCAGCGCGCGCTCACCGGCGTCGACGGCTGGATCACCGGCGTGCGACGTGAGCAGGCGAGCACCCGTGCGGGCGCCGAGCCCATCGAGTGGGACGGGGCGCGCGGGTTTGCGAAGTACAACCCGCTCGTGGGCTGGACCGAGAGCGACGTGTGGGCCTACGTCCACGAGCACGACCTGCCCTACAACTCCCTTCACGACCGCGGCTACGCCTCCATCGGCTGCGCGCCGTGCACACAGCCCGGGGAGGGAAGGAACGGCCGCTGGGCGGGCTCGGCGAAGACCGAGTGCGGCCTGCACGTAGTCAAGGCCTGAGCGCGTGGCCGCGCTGCGATGACCGTTCGGACCAGGCCCCCCGCGGGCGGGGCCTACGAGCTCAGCCACCTGCGTACGCTCGAGGCGCAGGCGATCCACGTGATGCGTGAGGTCGCCGCCGAGCTCGAGCGCCCCGTACTGCTGTTCAGCGGCGGCAAGGACTCCATCGTGCTCCTGCGCCTGGCCGAGAAGGCGTTCCGGCCGGGCGGCTTCCCGTTCCCGGTCATGCACGTGGACACGGGACACAACTTCCCCGAGGTCATCAAGTTCCGCGACCGCAGGATGGCCCAGCTCGGCGAGCGGTTGGTGGTCGCCTCGGTCCAGGAGTCCATCGACGAGGGCCGCGCGGTCGAGGAGACGGGCCCGCGCGCGTCGCGCAACCGGTTGCAGACCGTGACCCTGCTCGACGCGCTCGCCGAGCACGGCTTCGACGCCGCCCTCGGCGGCGCCCGGCGCGACGAGGAGCGCGCCCGCGCCAAGGAGCGGGTGTTCTCGTTTCGCGACGAGTTCGGCCAGTGGGAGCCCAAGGCCCAGCGGCCCGAGCTGTGGAACCTCTACAACGGGCGCATCCGCCGCGGCGAGCACGTCCGCATCTTTCCGATCTCCGACTGGACCGAGCTCGACGTGTGGCGCTACATCGCCGCCGAGGAGCTCGAGCTCCCGCCGATCTACTTCGCCCACGAGCGCGAGGTCTTTCGCCGCGACGGCATGCTCTACGCCGTCTCGCCGTTCGTGGAGCTGATGGACGGCGAAGCGCCGTTCACCGTCTCGGTGCGCTACCGCACCGTGGGCGACATGGCGGTGACGGGCGCCGTGGAGTCGACCGCGGCCACCCTGCCCGCGGTCGTGGCCGAGATCGCCGCGACGCGGGTCACCGAGCGCGGCGAGACCCGAGCCGACGACCGCGTCACCGAGGCCGCGATGGAGGACCGCAAGCGCGAGGGCTACTTCTGATGGCCGTCGCGAACGTGATTCCAGCCTTCGACGAGCTCGGCAACCGGCCCATGGACCTGCTGCGCTTCGCGACGGCGGGCTCGGTGGACGACGGCAAGTCGACGCTCATCGGCCGGCTGCTCTATGACTCCAAGTCGATCTTCGAAGACCAGCTCGCGCACGTGCGCGAGACCTCCGAGCGCCGCGGCGACGGCTACGTCAACCTCGCGCTGCTCACCGACGGGCTGCGCGCCGAGCGCGAGCAGGGCATCACCATCGACGTCGCCTACCGCTACTTCGCGACCCCGCGGCGCTCGTTCGTGATCGCCGACACCCCCGGGCACGAGGACTACACCCGCAACATGGTCACTGGCGCCTCGACCGCCGACCTCGCGCTGATCCTCGTCGACGTCCGCAACGGCGTGGTGCGTCAGTCACGCCGCCACGCGGTCATCGCCTCGCTGCTCGGCATCCCGCACATCGTGGTGTGCGTGAACAAGATGGACCTCGCCGGCTTCTCCCACGACGCCTTCGACGCGGTGGTCGAGGAGTTCACCGCCTTCGCCGCCAAGCTCGACGTGCCGGATGTGACCTTCATCCCGGTCTCGGCGCTCGACGGCGACAACGTCGTCGAGCGCTCGGAGCGAATGCCCTGGTACGAGGGCCCGCCGCTGCTCTACCACCTCGAGCACGTCCACATCGCCTCCGACCGCAACCTCGCGGACCCGCGCTTCCCGGTCCAGTACGTGATCCGCCCGATGACCGACGAGCACCACGACTACCGCGGCTACGCCGGCCAGGTCGCCAGTGGAGTGCTGCGGGTCGGCGACCCGGTGACCGTCCTGCCCGCCGGCCGCCGCTCCCGTGTCGCCGGCATCGACACCGTGGACGGCTCGCTCTCGGAGGCCTTCGCCCCGCAGTCGGTGACCGTTCGCCTCGAGCACGACCTCGACGTCTCGCGCGGCGACCTGCTGTGCCGGCCCGACAACCAACCCGAGGTGACCCGCGACGTCGAGGCCACGGTGTGCTGGATGGGCAGTGCCCCGCTGAAGCCCGGCGCCCGCTACGCGCTCAAGCACACCACCCGCACCGTGCGTGCCCGCATCGAGGACGTGCGCTACCGCATCGACGTCGAGACCCTCAAGCGCGAGCCCGATCCCGGCGAGCTGCGCCTGAACGACATGGGCCGCGTTCACCTGCGCACCGCGGCGCCGATCATGGTCGACCCCTACCGGGAGAACCGCGCGACCGGCGCGTTCATCCTCGTCGACCACGCGAGCAACGACACCGTCGGGGCGGGCATGGTGACCGCCGTGCGCGCGGAGGAGAAGGGCGCCGCCCACGAACGGGTAGGGGCGTGGACGACCCTCCTCGAGCGCCTGGATCGCGCCGCCGCGGCGGGCGATCCGGTCGAGGACGCGGTCCGTGAGGCGCTCGAGGACATGCGCCGGCGCGGCCTGCTCGCGCAGTGAGCCGCAACGGCCGCCGGCGACGCGCCGGATAGGATCCCGCGCCGCATGTTCTCCAAGGTGCTGGTCGCCAACCGCGGCGAGATCGCGATCCGCGTGATCCGTGCTCTAGAGGAGCTCGGGGTCGCGAGTGTCGCCGTCTACTCAGAGCTCGACCGCGACGCGCTGCACGTCCAGCGCGCCGGGGAGGCTTACCTCATCGGCCCGGGGCCGGCGGCGGAGTCCTACCTGGTGATCGACAAGATCATCGACGTCGCGCGCGAGTCGGGGGCCGAGGCGATCCACCCGGGCTACGGCTTCCTGGCGGAGAACGCGGCGTTCGCGCGGGCCTGCGAGGAGGCCGGAATCACCTTCATCGGCCCCCCCGCGACGGCCATCGAGGCGATGGGCTCCAAGACCCGAGCACGCGAGCTGATGGCCGCCGCGGGCGTGCCGATCGTGCCGGGAACGACCGAGCCCGTCGCGACGATCGAGGACGCCCGCGCCGTGATCGAGGAGACGATCGGCTACCCCGCGGCGGTCAAGGCCGCGGGCGGGGGGGGCGGCAAGGGCTTTCGGGTGGCGCTCGAGGACACAGAGCTCGAGGGCGCGTTCGAGGGCGCCGCCCGCGAGGGCGAGAAGTTCTTCGGCGACGCGACCGTCTACCTCGAGCGCTACCTCCCCGACCCGCGCCACGTCGAGGTCCAGGTGCTCGCCGACGCGCACGGCAACGTGGTCCACCTCGGCGAGCGCGACTGCTCGGTCCAGCGCCGCCACCAGAAGCTGATCGAGGAGTCCCCCGCTCCGGCAGTGGACGAGGCCATGCGCGAGCGCATCGGCAAGGTCGCGACCGACGCCGCCGAGGCGGTCGGGTACCGCGGCGCCGGAACGATCGAAGGCCTGCTTCAGGACGGGGAGTACTTCTTCCTGGAGATGAACACCCGCGTGCAGGTCGAGCACTGCGTGACCGAGGAGACGACAGGCATCGACATCGTCGCCGAGGGCATCCACGTCGCCGCCGGCGACCCGCTGTCCTTCACCCAGGAGGACGTAGAGCTGCGCGGGCACTCCATCGAGTGCCGCATCAACGCGGAGGACGCCTCCAAGAACTTCGCCCCCGCGCCGGGTCGCATCGGCGACTACCGCGAGCCCGCGGGGCCGGGGGTCCGCGTCGACTCGGGTGTCGGGCCCGGCTCGGAGATCTCGCCGATGTACGACCCCATGGTGGCCAAGCTGATCGTCTGGGGGCGCGATCGCGACCAGGCGACGCGGCGGATGCTCCGCGCGCTGGGCGAGTACCACGTGACCGAGCTCAAGACGCTCATCCCGTTTCACCAGGCGCTGCTGGCCACCGAGCAGTGGGCGCGCGGCGAGACCTGCCGCGACCTCGTGGAGGACAAGGGCTGGCTCAAGCAGCTCGCCTTTCCCAAGCCCGAGGCGTCCTCGGGGGACTCCCCGGATGACGAGGAGCCCAAGGTGGCCCAGGACTACACCGTCGAGGTGTCCGGCCGGCGCTTCGAGGTCAAGGTCATCGGGCCGCCGCCCGTCGCCGGCGTGGCGAACGGCGCGACCTCCGCCGCCGGCGCCGTCAAGCCCAAGCGCCGCGAGCGTGCCGGCGCGGGCGGGGCCGGCAGCGGCGGCGCCGACGCGCTCGTCTCCCCGATCCAGGGGACCGTCCTCAAGGTCGCGGTCGAGCAGGGGGCGCCGGTCGACGAGGGCGCGCTGATCGCGGTCATCGAGGCGATGAAGATGGAGAACGAGATCACCGCCCACAAGGCGGGAACGGTGGCCGAGCTGCCGATCTCCGTCGGCGCGTCGGTGGCCAGCGGTGACACCCTCGCCGTGATCAACTAGGCCGCGTGCCAAGACGCGGAGAAGGCTAGGGTTCCTCGCCACCGTGGGCTCGCTGACGCGCCGCATGGGAGGTCTCTCGGCCAATCTGCGTACCTCGACCGAGGACTTCTACGCGGTGGCGGACCTGGACACCGCCCGTCATCTCGGAGCGCTGATGTGGATCCTCGGGACGGCGATCGCCGCGCTGCTGCTGCCGATCACGCCGCCCACCGACTCGCGGTTGGGCGCGTGGGGCTGGTTGGTCGCGGTGGCCGCGATCGCGATATGCATCGTGATCGCCGCCCGAATGCTCCAACGCGCCGGCGGGGTATCGCCGAACGAGCTGCTGGCCTCCAGCTACGTGGCGGTGGCCTTCGTCGCCGTCCTCGTGTGGCTGGCCGGCAGCAACTCGCCCTACGAGGGCATCTTCCTGCTCTCGGTGCTCTACACCGCCGCCGTCCACCCACCGCGCCGCGTGCTCGTCTACGCGATCGTGCTGGTCGCAGCGGTCGCTGCACCGCTCGCCTACGACGGCTGGGACTCGACGCTCGCCGCCGAGACCGCCGGCAGGCTGATCATCTGGGTCGCGCTGGGCTTCGTGACGATGGCCTTCACCGCCGGCGTGCGCGCACAACGCCTCGCGCTGCAGCGCGAACGCCACGAGGCGACCGCGCAGGCGCGCTCTGACCCGCTGACCGGCCTGGGCAACCGCCGCGCGTTCGACGCCGCGCTCGCCGCGGCGGTCGAGCGTGCGGGGCGCACCGGCGAGTCGTTGTGCGTCATCGTGGCCGACCTCGACGGCTTCAAGGAGATCAACGACCGCTGGGGCCATCTGCTCGGCGACGAGTGCCTGGTTTGCGTCGCGGAGATCCTCCAGCGCGTCCTGCGCAGCCCCGACTCGTGCTTTCGCTGGGGAGGCGACGAGTTCGCGATCCTCGCCGACACCGACCT
>JBBQNQ010000087.1:0-10512 GCA_038330095.1 Solirubrobacterales bacterium | reverse complement strand
GTAGGAGGCACGCGGCACGGTCTCCGGCCCTGCCCAGCAGCACTTGCGCAGCGCGACCTCCGTGGTGAGCCCGCCGCGAAAGCGCTGGCGGTGGGAGCGCCCGCAGTCGTGCCACGGCGTGCGCTCGGGCGGCAGGAACTCCCCGGCGAAGCCTCGCTCGACGGCGGCCCGCAGCAGGGCGGACCCGGCGCGCGACAGCCACCCCTCGGGAAGCGAGCAGAAGGTGTAGAAGAGGTGGCCGGTGGGGCTCAGGACGCGCAGGTACTCCCGGACCGCCCGCAACGGGTCTGGGACGGTCTCGATGACCCAGGCGCTGACCACGACGTCGAAGCAGTCGTCCTCGAAGGGCAGATCGAGGACGCTGGCGACGATCCGGCGGGCTGGGACATCCGCGGCGCGCGCCAGCATCGCGGGTGAGAGGTCGACCATGGTCACCGCGGCGTCAGGCTTGCGGCGGAGGACCTCTCGCGAGAGTGCGCCGGTTCCCGCGCCGGCGTCGAGAACCTGCTGCTTGGCAGCCAGGGTGTCGGCGAGGTCGTTGAGCATCGCCTGCTCCGCCTGCCCTCCTGCCCATGTGAGCCAGAGTGCGCGGAAGTGGTCATAGCGATCGGCTACATCGTCATAAGTGGCCTGTACATCGCTGGAGTTGCGGGCGAGTAGGACGTCCAGGTCATCGAGTAGCGCGCTCATACGTGCTGCTCGGCTACGGACGTGCGGCGGCGGACCCGCTGCGCGTACGCCACAGAGCGGCCCCGCCGATGAGAATGAGGCAACCCCCCAACGCGATGCCGACGATCTCCTGCGCACCGGTACCCGGTCTGAACTCGCGCCCGGACTCGTGCAGCGCCTTGCCCCTGGCCGAGCCCAGCGGGCGCGACAGAGCCTCGTCCAGGAGCGGGATGGCGTCCTGGGGCCTGCCGGCGTCGAGCGTCTCGGTCGCCCGACGCAGGCGCGCGACGTCGATGTCGCTCTTGTCCTTGCTCTCGAGCGCCGCGTCGAGGCGGACCGCGGCCTCCTTGACGTCATTGGTGACCCTCAGCGTGGAGAGCGCCTGCTGGGCAAGGACGCGAGCCGGCTGGATCGAGAGCTGCTTGACCTCCGCCTCGGTGCTCCCGCCCCCACCGCCGGCCTCCTCACCGCCGTGGGCCAGAGCACCGGCGGGGAAGCTCAGGAGCAGCGCGACGACTCCGAAGAGAGCGAGCACCCGAGACACGCGACCGAGCGTGCTCATTGCTGCCTGCGCGCCCGTTCTGTGAGGAATACCACTCGAGCGAGCGTGATGAAGCCCACGATGGCTACGAGGCCCGCTACCGCGGCGGGAGCGGCCACGAGGAGGCTGTGCTGTGCCAGCGCCTGGCGGGAGAGGTAGCCGGCGGCGGCGAGCAGCCCCGTGACGACGACGAAGCAGCTGACGAAGCGTTGGTCCACGCTGGATCACCCGCCCATGCCGGTGTGCGAGACGGGCACGGTTATGGCCCCGTAGAGCGTCAGCCCAACCCAGGCCAGTATGACCGCGGCCGCGAGCACCATCCACAGCTTGCGGCGGCGGGGGTCGCGCTCCTTCGAGCGATCGAGGAAGGGGATCGCCAGCAATCCGGTCACGAGGATCGCAGGCATGATGTAGAGCGCTTTGAGGCCGATCCAGTCCTCCCAGGGGTATAGCCAGAGGAAGTACCAGGGCGGCTTGGTGATCTCGATGCCCTCGACCCCGGCCGGGCCGAGGCCGGCCGGCTGCAGCCCGGCCAGGAGTAGGACCAACCCGAGCAGCACGACAGTCCACATCCCGATGTGGTCGAGGTGGCTCGTGAACGTGCGGTTGGGCTCCGAGCGCTCCCGTTCGGCCACCTGCGCTGGTGTTCCCCACGGCTGGGGCGACATGCGATGGCGCTTGATCAGCAGCATGTGCACGGCCAGGACGGCGGCGACGAACAGGGGCAGGATCGAAACGTGCGCGATGTACAGCCGCGTCACGATGGGCGGTCACGCGGGTCGCGAGCTCGGCTAGCGCCTGGCGGTCGATGCCGGCGGAGTCGAGGCCCTCGGTGTCGTCTACCTTGATGCCGCGGACGCGTTCGAGCGTCAGCACCCGTGAGGTCGTGCTCTCCCAGAAGACCCGCGGGATGTGCACCTCGCGGTTCTGCGCGAAGTTGGTGGCGAAGCGCTCTGCGCTGCGTGCTTCCCGCAGGTAGTCCAGCTCGGCCTGCAGCGTCTCGGCGAACTCGTCGACCAGGCCCACCAGGTCGTAGTCGGCGCCCGCCTGCCAGCGCCGGCTGGCGTGGACGGCGAGGTTGCGCAGGATCTCCAGGTCCTCGGCGATCTGCTCCACGACACCAGGGCGACGCACCTTGACCACTACCTCGCTGCCGTCGTGCAGCGTCGCGGCGTGCGCCTGTCCGATCGACCCGGCGGCCAGGGGAACGGCCTTGAAATCCGCGAACGCTTCCTCTACTCCCTGGCCGAGCTCCTGGGCGATGAGGTCGCGCACGGCGTCGCCCGGAATGAGTGGGGCGGCGTCCTGGAGCTTGGCCAGCTCGGCCTGGTAGTCGGGGCCCAGCAGATCGGAGCGCGTCGAGAGTATCTGTCCGAGCTTGACGAACGTCGCGGCGAGCTGCTCGAGCGCCAGGCGCATGTGCTCGGGCTGCGTGTAGGGCTCCGCACGACGCTCGTGGCCGAGTAGCCCGCGGTGGAAGGGCACCCGCCGCTCCAGCCCGAAGACCCCCACGAGATACCCCATCCCGTGGCGCGAGAGCGTCTCGGCGATCTGGCGGTAGCGTTCCCGATGGTTGCTCACAGCGCGGCCTTCCGGGGCGAGGATGCCAGGCTCTGGTTCCCGGGCACCGGTCCCTGCGCGAGGACGCACAGCGACGGGTAGCCGCGCCGCAGCGAGCGCGCGCGAATCAGTCTGAACCCGGCCTTCTCGAGCGCTTGGCGCGGGTCGAGCTCGCGCAGGCCTCCGACCCATCCGGGCGCGCGGCGGCCCATCGCGGCCACGGCGACGGCCACCGGCCGCAGCACGCCACGCGCCGGAACCACCGGCGTGACGGTGACCAACCGGCCGCCCGGCAGCAGAACCCGTGCGAGCTCCGCGACCGCCATGGCCAGCGCGGCGTCGGGCAGCACGTGCAGGACGTACGATGCGATGGCCACGTCGAACTCGCCCGCACCAAACGGAAGCGCCCGCACGTCGCCGCGGCACACGCTCCACCCGTCCGGCAGCGCTGCGACACGTGCGAGCATGGCCGCCGAGGCGTCCACGCCGACCGCGCGCCGCGGCCGCCCCGGACGCTCGGCGAGCTCGCGCAGGACCACCCCGGTTCCGGTGCCCAGGTCCAGCAGGCGATCGTCGGCCCGAGGGCGGGCGAGGTCGAGCGCCGCGCGAACCGCCGGCCGCTCGAGCCAGAGCTGGCGGTCATACCGGCCGCTGACTCGCTCCCAGCTCTGCGATGGGACGCCTTCACTCATCCTGTTTGGGCGCGTCGCCTCGTGGCCAGACCCGCCCGCGACGCGGGGGCGACCAGGCGAATGATGCGGGCGCCACCCAGCCGCGGCGCCGACAGTTCGGCCGCGATCCCGTGCGGCGCTCGCGGCGGGTATACACGATCTCAGCCCACAGCATCGTGTCGCTCCTATCTCCATCTCGACGAGTTTGGCGCAGCTCAGTGTGACTTGGCACGAGACGATGTCCAACCGGGCAAACTGCGCGACCACACTCCGGGGATGACCGACGCACGCGAGGTGGCCTGGCCTGCGCTCGGGTGCGGGCGGGGGGTTTCCACCGACCCTCGACCGTAGTACCGGCCGCTGCCCTCGGCGACGGGTGATGCGATGCTGGTGTCGATGCCCACCGCTGCCGCCGGCACGCCCGAGCCGCCCGCCGTCCGGCTCGGCCCCGCGGTGCTGCGACTGGAGGGCGTGCGCAAGGCCTTTCACCGGGGCGTCTGGCCGGCGCGCAGATCGGTGGTGGTCCTGAGCGGGGCGACGCTCGAGGTCGAGCCGGGCGAGATGCTGTGGGACAAGCTGACCGTCGATGAGCACTTCGCTCTGTTCGCCCGCGCGTACGGCATGACCGACGAGGCGCGCGACCGCACCGTCGCGGCGCTGCTAGACGAGCTGCAGTTCGCGGGCTACCGCGGCTATCGGATCGAGGAGCTCTCGGGTGGCACGCGTCAGAAGCTCAACCTCGCCTTAGCGCTGATGCACGAGCCGCAGCTGTTGCTGCTGGATGAGCCCTACGCGGGCTTTGACTGGGAGACCTATCTGCGGTTCTGGGAGATGTCCGAGCGGCGGCGCGACGCGGGGATGGGCATCCTCATCGTCTCGCACCTGTTGGCCGAGCGTGAGCGCCTCGATCGCATCTACACCGTCCGCGACGGCAAGACCTCTGATCGATGAGCGCCGCGCTGGCCCCGAGCTTCGTGCGCGAGCATCTCCGGACGCGACTGACGCTGGTCCTGCTGGTCGCCATCCCGGTGTTCTTCGTGCTCATCTTCGCCAGCGTGCTGGGACAGTTCTCGTCGGCGCTGGGCGGCAGCCTGGCCAGCCGGGCCGCCACGGCGATCAGCGCCGGCTGGGCCGCCGCGTTCCTGTCCGGAGCGCTGGCCTTCTTTCAGCTCGTCTCCTCGCGGGGCGCCGATCGGCGTCTCGCGCTCGCCGGGCTGGGTGCGGGTCGCGTGGCGCTCGCCCGCATCGCGGCGGCGCTGAGCCTCGCCGTCGTCGTCAGCGCCGTGGCCTACCTGACGCTGTGGCTGCGCGCCGGCGTCGCGCACCCGCTCCACGCCGCCCTGGCGATCCTGGCCTTCGCCGCGATCTACATCGGTATCGGTGCCCTGATCGGCGTCTTCGTCTCCGGCGCGTTGGAGGGGTCGCTGCTAGTCGTGCTCGTCTTCAGCGTCGATGTGTTCTCCGGCCCGGCCATGACCAGCGGCGGCGGCGGCCTGCTGGCCAGCCTCACCCCCACGCGCAAGGCCGCCGACCTGCTGATCGCCGCGGGTGCGGGACGCGGCTCGCCCGCCAGCGACTGGGTCGCGGTCACCGCCGTCGCGGTGGGAGCCGTGGGCGTCGCGCTCGCGGCGTTCTGGTTCTCGGCCCGGTCGCGGGCATGATCGTCAACCCGCGCACACTGGCCGCCACCGAGATGGCCTTTCGCGACCAGCGCCGCCGCCCCTTGCTGCTGCTGCTGCTGGTCATCGTCCCCGCCTACACGATCACCTACAGCATCGCCATCACCCTGGCGACCCCGCGCCGCATCGGCCTGCCGGGCGACCAGGTCGTGCTGACCACGATGAAGGAGCTCCACGGTGCGGTGATGGCCGGCAACGCGATCGCGTTCGTCGCCGCGCTGTGCGGCGTCTTCGTCATGCAGGCCGCGCTGGCCGGCGACCGCCGGCTGGTGATCGCCGGCTTTCGCCCCGGCGAGACCGTCATCGCCCGGCTCATCGTCCTGGCCGCCGCCACCATCCTCGTCGTCGCCGTCTCCATGGCGGTGACCGCCGCCAGCTTCACTCCCGCCGCGTGGTCGCGATTCCTCGCGGCGGCGCTGCTCATCGGATTGATCTACGCCGCGCTGGGGGCGCTGGCCGGCGCGCTGCTCGACAAGCTCGCCGCCACCTATGTGATGCTGTTTCTCGCGCTCACCGACCTCGGCATCGTCCAGAACCCGATGTTCGGCAGCGGCACCCCGCGCTGGTGGGCGGCCCTCCTGCCCGGCTACGGACCCGGACGCACCATCGTCGACGGCGCCTTCTCGCCAGTGTTTCACGCGTGGAGCGCGCTGGCCATCGGCCTGGGCTGGGCGGCGGCGCTCACCGTCGCCGTCAGCTGGGTGCTTCGCCGGGCCGTCGGGACGCGCGCGTGAAGCATCCCGATCCGGGCCAGTCACGCGAGGCGGCGTCGTGCTCGGTGCTGCATGGTCGCCAACGTGCGGTGGCCGGCAACGCCTGCAGGGCCGGGGTGCTCGGCGCCAACCATGCCTGGCCTCCAACTTGAGCCTGGTCGCCGGAGTGGCGGGAGCCGCGATCCAAGCCTCCCGTGAGCTGCGCGCCCGAGAGCTCGCCGTCGAGGGCCTAGGAGCTCAAGCGCTTCCCGCAGGAGGAGACCGCGCCGGCCTCTACGGCATGGCACTCGTCAGCTAAGCGGCTACGGTCATGCATGAGCGCTAAGGCGAGATTGACCTCGCGCTCAGGTTGCCCGGATCGTCGCGGCGTTGAGGAGCGCGACAGCCCACGCCGTTAGGAGCACCGCAGACAGGGGAACCAGCGCGCGCGCTGAGCGCGGCGCGATCCAGCGGTACAGGCCCGTTGACCAGCGGTCGAGTGCAGGCCGGCCAGAGATGCAGCGCACGAGCGCCAGCAGTCCCCACCCGACGAGGGTCAGCGCCACGAAGACCCAAGCCGGGTTGTAATCGAGGAAACGCGAGTCGCCGTGTGCGGCGAGGACGAACGCCCGCGTCGCCCCGCAGAACGGCTCTGGGATGCCGGTCGCTCTCATGAAGAGGTGCTGGCTCAGGGATGGACCTCGGACGTCGCCTCCGGGAGTGGGGTTCCACAACACTCTTCCCAGGAGGAACGGCAACGCCCCGGCGAGCAGCGCGAACAGACCGCTGGCGCTTGGCGTGAGCTGCTGGCGGGGAGGCCCGGCTGCGGCTGGCCCGGTGTGAGAGTGCATCACCGCCGGCCGAACGATGGCCCGCTGCGCAGTCATGAACCTGCCGGCCCGGCCCACGTTACCGGACAGGCCGCGCTCGTCCTGAGTCGGAGCACCAGTCCGGCGAGGAGAATTCCGACGCTCAACACACCGAGGATGGGCTGGATCCGCGCGAAGTAGGTCAGCGCGCCGCTGACGCCGAGCAGTGCGACGACCAGCTTATTGCAGATCGGGCAGCCGACGGCGAACAGCGATGCGAGGCCGGCACCGAAGCTCCGGCCGGCGCCGGTGAAGGAAGTGTCGGGCCCGCGATCGCTGCGGCGGAGGTAGGTAGCGGCGGTGAGTCCGAGCAGGACCGCGGATGTCGCCCAGATCGGGTAGTCCCACCAGGTGACCGGCGTCATCCGGGTGTAGAAGGGGGTTCCGACGATGCCCGTCGGGATCCCGATCATCAGCGCAGCTAGCGTGCTGGCGACCGCGGCCGCCAGCCAGCGCCGCCAGGGCCAGCTCGTCAGCTCCGAGCGCAGCGCGGGGAGCGTCGTCGCGGCAGGGCGTGATGGCGGGGAGTCGGGCGCCATCACGTTCCTCTCTCGAGTCGGCGCCGGGTCCCCGAGGCGCGGGTCGTGTGCCACCACCCGGCGAGGACCGCGACGAGCAGCGCGAGGCTCGTCCACTGCGCATTGCTGAGTCCCAGCGCGAGCGTCGGACTGGTGGAGCGGACGAAGAACACGAAGAAGCGCCCGACGGCGAACAGGCCCAGCACGAGCCATGCCAGCTCGCCGGGGGTCCGCAGCCGGTGGCGCAGCGCCCACATGACCGCGAAGACCACCGCAGCCAGCATGACCTCGTAGAGCCCGCCGTTGTGATAGGCGAGCGCCGGGTCGGGAGTCAGAGCGTCTGGATGGGAGTTTCGGACGGCCAGGAAGAAGTCGCTCCGGGGCCCGTAGTGCTCGCCGTTGATCACGTCGCCGATCCGCCCGATGGCGACGCCGAGCGGCAAGCCGACTGCGACGGCGTCGAGGTAGCGGACGCTGATCCGGGTGCGCCAGACGTAGGCCGCCAGTAAGACAGCGGCGAGGATCACTCCACCGTCGAACGTGAATCCGCGAGTTCCCAGCAGAGCCCCGCCGTGCTCGAGCAGGTAGAAGAGCCGGCCGCCGACCGTCCCTGCGACCACCAGAAGACCGGCGAGCACGTAGAGCGCATCGGGATCAAGGTCCTCCTCGCGCGCCCATCGGGCGGCGACCAGCAGGCCCACGAGGACGCCGATGGCGATCGTGAGCCCGTGCCAAGCGATCGCCACCGGACCGACGTGGATCTCCGGATCGATCCCGATCGTGATCACCGCTGCAGGCATGTTCACCGACATCCTACGGGCTGTCGGAGCCAGCGGCGTCATCCGCGGCAGCGCGATCGCGAGAGGCCTGGAGTCGGACGGTCCCACCTTTCGTAGTACGCTGGCACCGTGAGCGCACTGCCGCTTGCGGTCGAGAAATACCGTGGGGTCGCCTCCGACTACGACCGCCGTACGCGCCGGCTTGCAGGGCTGCGCGAGCGGGCCGTCGAGACGCTTAGGCTTCGGTCTGGCGACACTGCGATCGACGTCGCCTGCGGCACCGGGGTCAACTTCACGACCATCGAGGACCGGGTCGGCCCCGCAGGGACGCTGGTCGGTTTAGACGTCAGCGCAGACATGCTGCGCTTGGCTCGTCACCGGGTCGCACTGGCGGGCTGGCAGAATGTCAAGCTCATAGAGGCGCCGATCGAGAGTGCCACCATTCCCCCAGCGGCCGACGCAGCTCTGCTCTCGCTCGCGCACGACGTCATGGTCTCGGCGCCAGCACTGGACAACTTGCTCGCGAGTCTCAAGCCCGGAGCTCGCATCGTCGCTTGGGGGGCGAAGCGCGCCGCCTCATGGAACCTGCCAGTCAACCTCTACGTCTCGACTGTCGCGCGCAGGTACGTCACGAATTTCGAGGACTTCGACCGTCCCTGGCGCCGGCTCGCTCAGCGAGTGCCCGACCTTGCCGTGCAGGAGCTGGCATTCGGCGGCGCGTACATGGCGTCCGGTGTACTGCGCGGCGCGCCGTCCTGAGCCGCGCGGGACGCGCTCCAAGTACGTCGTACGTCGCGGAGGATCCGGCGATCCGGCGACTACTAGTCGGCTGATCCCCCGCTCCAGGCGCTTAGCGCCTCACGTCGACACGGCTCGGCGGTCGAGGCGATCCCACCAGGTCTCGAACTTGCCGGGGCTCCACAGTTCGAGGGTCCCCTGGAGCGGATTGACCACCTCGAGCGTCCCGTCGCGGCGGATCCCGGTCAGCACGACGGCGTGCTCGCCGAAGTTGACCTCGATCCGCCGGCCGCGGGGCGAGCGCCAGCTTGCGTACGGGCCATCGCTCAGTCCGACCCACGCCATCACGGCTCGTCCCGAGCGCAGCCGCTGGTAGACCGCGGCCGCGGGCTGGGCGGTGAGGTCGTCCAGCTGGCGGCCGTAGCGGCTCGCCAGCGACCGGATGGGCTGCTCATAGACCCCGAAGCCACCCGCCGAGCCGCCGCCCTCCGGGCGCCCGACGAAGCCCCGCTCCGGGTCGCCCCAGATGCGGCCAGGGCCGGTGCCGATGGGGTCGAGGGGCGCGCTGCGTAGAAGCCGGCGCTGGAGCGTCAGCTGGTCAGACCGAACGCCGACGGTTGCGAGAAGTATCTGCAGTGACGCCGTCTCGCAGTTGTTGCGCAGGCGCTGGCGGATGACGGGCGCATCGATGCGCGAGGATTCCGGTCGCGACGGTGCCACGACCGTGCCGCCACGGGCGGAAACCGCGACGGCTCGGCGAGCGGCGCCACCGCGGTCGAGCCGGTAGACCACGCGAGCCGATCCTCGACGAACGGCCAGCGTCGCGGGGGTCTCGCGCCGGACCGCTGCTGAAACCCGGACCGCCCGCAACCGCGGGCTCGCACGCTCTCCCGGATCGAAGCGGAAGAGCATCCTGTCACGTGGCCCGAGGACGCGAACCGGCTCGGGTGGCGGGGCGAACACGGGTCGCGTCCGAAGGCCGCCTTGCGCCGCTCCGCGGATGGCCAGGAGGCTCGCCCCGGGAACGAGCACCAAGAGCAGAGCCGCGACGTGGCGCCGACGCCACCGGTTTCTCGCACGGCGGAGGCGACTCGGCGACGCGAGCCCGCGGGCGGCCCGTAAGCGAGCGCGCGAGTGCTTGTGCCGGCCTGCTTGACCCATCCTCTATCCCGATCGTACAAAGCGTCGGAGGCAGAGCCGTCCTAGCGCTTCGACCAGGGCTGCCGCTACCATGCCAGCGGCCTACGGTGCGTAGGAGCAAGCGGTCATGAAGAAGAACTGGGACGAGCACATAATCCACACCGAGGAGGTCGCCCGCAGTCAGGGTTTCGTCGCCTTGCGCGACAGGTTGATGGCACTGGCCGATGCGACTGCGCAGGACGTCGCGGTTGACATCGGCGCCGGCACCGGGCTGCTCACCCTGCCGTTGGCCGAGCGTGTCAGCGCCGTCTGGGCCGTCGACATCTCGGAGCCGATGTGCCGCTATCTCGAGACAAAGGCGGAGAGCGCCGGGCTCGCGAACGTTCGCGTGGCGGCGAGCTCGGCGGTAAGCCTGCCGCTGGTCGACGCAAGCGCGGACCTCGTGGTCTCCAACTACTGCTTCCACCACCTCAAGCACGCGGACAAGGAGCGCGCCCTCGCCGAGGTCCGGCGCGTGCTGCGCCCCGGCGGCCGCCTCGTGTTCGCCGACATGATGTTCTCCGTTGCGCCGACTGACGCGCGCAGCCGCCGGCTCATGAGCGAGAAGATCCGCGGCCTGCTGAGCCTCGGTCCGCGCGGCCTCGTGCGCGTGCTGA
>JBBQNQ010000086.1:0-10954 GCA_038330095.1 Solirubrobacterales bacterium | reverse complement strand
CTCACCAGCGGCACGGCGAGCTTCACGCCGGACTCCCGGAGCTCGCGCAGCGCGGGCGAGTCGAGCTCGAGCGTGTCGAGGTCGACCGCGCCGGTGGCCGTTTGGAAGTAGGCGAGCAGGGGGTCGTTGGGGGCGATATCGGTCGGCGCCGGCTCGGGTGGAGCCTGTGGTGCTGACGCCTGCTCGCCCGCCGCCCCGGCGGCGTCGCCCTCGTGGCGCGATAGCCGGCGACGGAAGGGTCTGGTCAAGGCTGACATGACAACTCCTTTCTACGCCTGGGGCGTCCAGGAATCGTTACGGGCTGCGCAGCCATACCGATACGTGGGAGGGTTGCATCGTCCCCTGGACGACCGTGCGCAGCTCGGCGCTCACGGCGTCGAGGTCGACCTGCTCGCGTAGATGGGCGCTGAAGCCCTCCAGCGTCTGTGTAGCGTCGTAGGAGCGCCGGTAGAAGCGCCGGTCGACGGTCTTCTGAATGCGGGATCGAGCGGGGCGGAACAGGGCCGCCACGGTGAGCGTGGATGCCGCGACGGCGAGGCCTGAGCCCGCGGTCACGCCGCTCAGCGCGAGCTGGAGCAGCAGCACGCTGCCGGCGTATACGCCCCCAAGGGCCGCCGTCAGCGCGCCGTAGACAAGAGCGCGGTTGATCACCACGTCGATGTCGTAGAGGCGGTACTTGAAGATCGCGATGCCCGCCGAGATCGGGATCAGCGGGAACAGCAGCACGCCGTAGCTGCCGTCGCCGAACAGGACGACGCTGACCGGGAATACGAACATCACGAAGGCGACCGGGTAGATGAACCACTTGAGCTGCTGGCGCTCGTCGCCGCGCGAGCGTCTGAGCCTCAGAACGAGCGAGAATCCCGCGGCGAGCAGCATCGCGAGATTGAGGGGCAGAAGCAGTCCGAAGACGACGTCGGCCACTGCGGTGACGGACCCGGGGAACCGTGGCCTGGCCGAGGGAAAGTCCCCGTGGAGATACGACGCCTCGAAGGGGCCGCTGATCGCGAGCCCGACGTAGTTGAGCACCGCCGCGCGTGCGACCCAGCGCCAGCGGGGGGAGAGCAGGTGCCCGTCGGGGAACAACAGGAAGCTGAACACGAAGAAGGCGAAAGACGCGTGCCAGATGTGCGCCTCGATCGAAGCAGCCACGCTCCCACCCGGCAGCGAGCCGGGATCGGTCTCCAGCGCGCGATGTGCGTACTGGTTGGCGGCAAGGTCGATCGCAGCCACCACGCCGAACGCCAGGAACAGCCAGCCGATCGGGCTTGCGGGGCGATGGGACGCGAGCAGCGCGCCGACGGTGACGAACGGGACGGCGATGGCCAGCAGGTAGCCGGAGTCCCCCATGTCGAGACGGCCCACCGCAAACCCCGCCACGAGGAGGAGAAGGCTCAGCCCGCACGCCACCCAGGGGAGCCGCTTGCCGGCGCGGACGGTCACGGTTCGCCCGCTCCCTCGCGCGCAAGCGCGTACACCGGGATCGGGCTCGGCTTCCCTTTCGCGGCGATCGCCCCTCGCGGAGCGAGGCCGTCGCGTGCCCGCTCGAGCAGGCACCGCGTCGCCTCGGTCACGAGGACGCGCTCCTCGAGCTCACGCGTGGCCTTCTCGACCCGCGCGGCGACGTTCACCGGATCGCCGATCACCCCCAGCTCCCACGTGGCGCCCGCGCCCATAGTGCCCGCGATCACGAGCCCCGAGTTCACCCCGATCCCGATCACGCAGCGGTCGCCGAGCGCGCGCTCCACGCCGGTCACGATGTCGACGCTGGCCTCCAGGGCGCGATCGGCGTGGTCGGGAAGCGCATGGGGTGCCCCGAAGACGCCGAGCACGCCGTCGCCGAGCAGCTTGTTCGCGTGGCCACCGTGCGCCTCGAGGATCGGGACGACGACGCCGAAGAGCTCGTTCAGGAACGCCACCGCCTCGCGCGCCGTCGCCCTGTGGGCAAACGCGGTGAAGCCGTGGACGTCGAGCATCAGCACGGTGACCATCGCGTGATGTGGCTCCATGAAGGCGCGGTCGCACGTGGCCGGCTCCGTCAGCCCGCTCACCGGCCTTGCTCCCGCGTGCGCAGCCACAGGGACACGTGCGCGGGCTGGAGGGTCTCGCGCACGACTGCGCGGAGCTCGGCGTTGAGCGTCGCGAGCTCGACCTGGTCACGAAGCCGCGCGGAGAAGGCCTCGAGCGTGCGCTGTGCGTCGTAGCGGCGCCGGTAGAAGCGGCGGTCCACCACCTGCTGGATCCGCGCTCGTGCGGGGCGGAAGAGGGCGGCGACCGCGAGCGTGGAGCCGGCGATGGCCAGGTTGGAGTCCTTGGTCAGCGGGCGGAGCGCGAGACCGAGGACGAGCACGCTGCACAAGTAGGCGCCGGCCAGCGTGGCGGTCAGGAGCCCGTAGACCAGCGTGCGATTGATGACGACGTCGACGTCGTACAGGCGATAGCGCAGGATGGCGACGCCGGCGGCGACGGGCAGTCCCATGAGACTCAGCTCGATCGCGAGGTTCGAGGCGGGCGCGCCCCACAGGTCATAGCCGGCGATCCCGACCACCACGACTACGGCGGCGACCGCGCCGGCGAGCGCGAGCCACTTGATCTGCTGACGCTGCACGGAGGACGCGCGGCGGAACCTGATGATCAGCGACAGCGCGGACCCGACGATTGCGACGAGCACGAGGAGCACGGCGATCCCCTCGAGCGGATCCAGCAGGGCGCTGTCGATCGTGTACGGGTTCGCGACCTCGGGGAAGTCCTCGAGCGGGCCCGGGTGCGCTCCGCCGGTGACGAAGGCCAGCGGAATCCCCACAGCCGCGCACCACGCGATCGGACGCCAGCGAGGCGTAGGCAGGCGGCCGTCTGGGAACAGCAGCAGCAGGACGGTCGCGGGGATCAGGACCCACGGGATCCACGAGGAGTCCTCGTACCACGCCGCCGTCTGGCCCAGCGCCCGAGGCGCCCCCTTTCCCGCGAGCCAGTAGTCCGCATAGCCCTGGGCCAGCCCCCCGAGGGTGTGGGCCAGGGCAACGCCCAGGAAGATCCAGCCGATCGGGTTGTCCGGGTGGCGAGTTGCGATCAAAAAGCCGATCACCGAGAAGACGACGAACATGGTCACCAGCAGGACGTCCTGCCGGCCGACCAGGATCCCGCCGCCGCCGGCCGCCTCCGCGACGAATCCGGCCACGAGGATCGCCACGGAGAGCGCCACCACACCCTGGGCCGTACGCCGGGCGCGGCGGGCGCTCATCGTCCGGCCTCCGGGGAGCGCAGCCACAGCGATACGTGTGCGGGCTGCATGGTGTCGGCGACGACGCCGCGTAGCTCGCCGGCGAGCTCGTCGAGGTCGACCTGGTCGCGCAGGCGCGTCCCGAAGGCCTCGAGTGTGTGGCGGGCGTCGTAGCGGCGGCGGAAGAAGCGGCGGTCCACCGCTTCCTGGATCCGGCGCCGTGCGGGGCGGAAGAGCGCGGCGACGGCCAGCGTGGAGCCGGCGATCGCGAGGTTGGAGTCGCTGGTCAGCGGGCGCAGGGCCAACTGGAGCAGGAGCACGCCACCCAGGTAGGCGGCGGCGAGCGTAGCCGTCAACGCGGTGTAGACCAGCGCGCGGTTGATCACCACGTCGATGTCGTAGAGCCGGTAGCGCAGGATGGCGGTGGCCACTGCCAGCACGACGCTGAGCAGGCCGAGCAGAAGCAGGACCCAGCCCACGTCGCCCCCGAGAGCGCCGCTCATCATGAAGCTGATGAGGAGCAGCGCGGCGGCCGCCAGCACCCATTTGATCTGCTGCCGCTCGGCTCCGCGCGAGCGACGAAAGCGCACGGCGAGTGAGACGGCCGACGCGATCGCCGCAGCGGCCGCCAGCGCGAACCCGATGGTCGCGAGCGCCTTCATCGCGTCGCCGAGCGCTCCTGCGGCACCGACCGGGTTGTCCACTCGCGGGTGGTCCTGGAGCGGCCCTGGCGCGAAGAGGTGGCCCAGCAGCAGTGCCGTTCCGCCGCCGGCGGCGATCCAGCCCACTATCCGCCAGCGCCGCGTGAGCGGGGCGCCGGATGGGAAGAGCAGCGGGATGAAGATGAAGGCGGGAACGACGGTCGGGACCCAGGCCCAGTCCACCACCCAGAACATGAGCTCGGCGAAGCGGGTCAACCCGTGGTGGGCCAGCACCGCGTGCCAGGCGAGACGCTCCGCGACGTCTGCAAGCCCGAGCGAGACGGGGATCGCGCACAGGATCCAGCCGACGGGATTGCGCGGGCGGCGCGACGCGACGAACGCGCCGACCCCTCCAAACCCGACCAGGACGAGGGCCTCGAGCGAGGCGATGGCCACCCCTCCGCTCGGAGCACGTTCGCCGTCGAACGTACCCGTCGACCCTGAGTCCGTGAAGGCGAGCGTCAGGAAGGCGGCGGCGCTCGCCGCCGTCAGCCCGCAGATCGCCCACGCGACGACGGTCGGCCGACGCCTCGAGGGCGCGGTCTCCCGCCACGCCTCTGCGGTCATGCTGCCCTCACTCTCGTCCCCAAGCGGGCAGGCTACTCCGATTTGCGGCGCAGTGGACTGCGCTGTCGTCTGGTGGATGACCATCGCCGGACCAGCTTCCTGGCCGACCGTCCGCTTCCCGTTACGAACCCGTCGCGTTGGCGTTTATCGTGGCGCTGTGGCGGTTGAGATCACCCTGCTCGGCGCGCCGCGCGTTCGCCGGGACGGAGAGCCGGTGGCTTTCGATACCCGCAAGGCGATTGCATTGCTGGCCCACCTCGCGCTGGCCGAGCGCCCGCGGCCGCGGGAGGCGCTCTGCGAGCTGCTTTGGCCCGCGCACGACCGCGAGCGCTCGCGCGGCGCCCTGCGTCGCACTCTGTCGACCCTGCGCGGGGCGGTGGGCGCGCAGTGGCTCGACACAGCGGGCGACAGCATCGCCCTGCGGCGCGGACGGGGGCTCGAGCTCGACGTCGCGCAGTTCAGGGCGCTTGCTGCGCCAGGCGCGTCGCCCGAGGCGCTCAGCGAGGCCGTTGGGCTCTTCTCCGGCGCCTTCCTGGAGGGCTTCTCCCTGCGCGACAGCGCTGCCTTCGATCACTGGCAGCTGGCCGAGGCCGACGCGCTGGAGCGCGAGCTGAGCTCGGCGCTGCGACGTCTCGTCGAGCTGCTCGCGCTGCGCGGCGACTACGACCGGGCGGTCGCGCACGGGCGGCGCTGGCTCGAGCTCGACCCCGTGCACGAGCCTGCCCATCGCGCGCTCATCCGCCTGTACGCCTGGAGCGGCGACCGCGCGGCGGCCCTCGCCCAGTACCGCCACTGCGTTCGAACGCTGAGCCGAGAGCTCGGGGTCGCGCCGCTCGAGGAGACCGCGGTCCTGTACGAGCAGGTGGACTCGGGCGCCGTCCCGCCGCCGGACACTCCGCCGCCCGTAGCGCGAGCCGCATCCGTCGCCGTTGCACCGCCGCAGCTGCCGCTGGTGGGGCGGGCGCCGGAGCTGGCGGCGCTCACTGGGGCGCACGCCGCCGCCGAGGTCGACGGCCGCCTGGCCGTGATCGAGGGGGAGGCGGGGATCGGGAAGACGCGGCTGGGCGACGAGTTGATGCGAGCGGCGCGCACCCGTGGGGCGGTGGTGCTGGCCGCGCGCTGCCACGACGACGAGGCCGGGCTCCCTTACGGGCCTGTCGTCGAGCTGCTGCGTGAGGCCGTCGGCCACGGTTCGGGCTGGTCGGGGAGCATCGCGCCGCAGAGGCTGGCCGACGCCTCGCTGCTGGTGCCCGAGGTGGCGGCCCTCAGCGCGGACGCGCCCGCTCCACTGCCGCTCGACGGCCCGGGCGCCCGCGTCCGCCTGCTCGAGGGCGTGGCCTCGGTGCTCAGCGCCGCCTGCGCGGGCCCCGTTGCGGGGATCGTGTTCCTGGACGACGTCCACGGCGCTGACGAGGCCACGCTCGACGTCATCGCCTATCTGGGCCGCAGGCTCAGAGGCCGGGCGCTGCTGCTCGTGGTCGGCTGGCGCAGCGAGGCCGTGCCCCCCGGCCACCGCCTGCGCCGGCTGGCCGTCGACCTGTCCCGGGAGGGGATGGCGACCATCGTCACCCCGTCGCGGCTCGAGGAGGGCGAGGTGGCGGAGCTCGTTCGGGCGGCCCTGCCGAACGGCCCCGAGGCCGCCCTGCAGCGGCGCGTCTACCTGGAGAGCGAGGGCCTGCCGCTGTTCGTGTCCGAATATCTCGCGGCGCTGCGGGCGGGGGGCGATTCGGGGCAGGGAGCCATGCCCGGAGAGGTTCGCAGCCTGCTGGGCGCGCGACTGGACCCCCTCGGCGCCGTCGCGCGCCAGGTGCTCGGCGCCGCGGCGGCGGTGGGCCGCTCCTTCGACCTCGACACGGTGCGCGAGGCGAGCGGCCGCGGTGACGAGGAGGTCGTAGGCGCGATCGAGGTGCTCGTGACCCAGGGACTGGTGCGCGAGGTCGCGGGGACCGAGCCCGGCTATGACTTCTCGCACGAGGGGCTGCGGGCGCTCGTCTACGAGGAGACCAGCCTCGCACGGCGCCGGCTGCTGCATCGGCGCATTGCCTCCTCGCTCTCCCGCGGCCGCCCGGGCGCCGAGCACGCGGCGCTGCTCGCCCAGCACCTGCGCCTGGCCGGCGACCAGGCGCAGGCGGCAGAGCAGTACCGTCGCGCCGCGGAGCACGCGGCGTCCGTGCACGCGCACGCGGACGCGCTGGACCAGCTCGAGTCCGCGCTCGCCCTCGGCTATCCCGACGCGGCCGCCCTGCACGAGCGCATGGGCGACCTGCGGACCCTGCTGGGCGACTACGGCGGCGCGCTGCTCGCCTACGAGAGCGCCGCCGCCCAGTGCGGGCCGGAGGCCCTCGGCCCCATCGAGCACAAGCTCGGGGAGGTCCACCACCGCCGTGGCGAATGGGAGCGCGCCGAGGCGCGCTTCCGGGCCGCACTGGACGAGACCGGCGCGGACCGGCGCGCGCTGCGGGCGCGAATACAGGCCGACCTCGCGCTGACCCTCCAGCGCGCGGGGCGACTCGACGCGGCCGGGGCGCTCGCGAGCGAGGCCCTGGAGATGGCGCAGGCCACAGAGGACGTGCGCGCGCAGGCGCAGGCTCACAACATGCTCGGCGTCCTCGCCCGCAGCGCGGGCAGGCTCGAGCCCGCCCGCGTGGAGCTGGAGCGCAGCCTCGCGCTCGCACGCGAGCTCGCCGACGATCCCGCCCAGGCGGCGGCGCTCAACAACCTCGCGCTGGTGCGGCGCGACGCCGGCGCGCTCGACGAGGCGCTGGAGCTCACCGAGAGCGCCCTGAGCCTGTGCGCCGCCTACGGCGACCGCCACCGCGAGGCGGCGCTCGAGAACAACCTCGCCGACCTGCACCATGCGGAGGGCCGCGCCGACGAGGCGATGACGCATCTCAAGCGGGCCGTGGCGCTGTTCTCGGAGGTGGGCGCCGACGAGGCCACCCGGCTCCCCGAGATCTGGAAGCTCGTGAGCTGGTAAAGGGCGGTCGGGGTCGGGGCCGCGCGACGGCGCGGGCGCGGGTAAGCTCGCTCGTCGCCGTGGATCCCCAGGTCGAGATCAAGGTCCGCGACCGCGGGCCCTACAAGGTGACCGGCCCGATCCGGCTGGTGGACGCCGAAGGGCGCGAGCACCGGCTGGCGGGGGACGAGCCCATCGTGCTGTGCCGCTGCGGCCAGTCGCGCACCAAGCCGTTCTGCGACGCCTCGCACAAGGCGGCGGGCTTCGAGCACTGCTGGCGCGCAGGCGTCACGGAGTGATCGGGGCGCGCCCGGCGGCGAGCTCGTCGCCGCCGCCCGCGCACACCTCTGACGCCGGACCGAGGACGAGCTGGCGCAGCCATACGCAAGGCGCGTGCAGCTCGGCGAGGAACGACTCGTAGGCGATTCCGCGCGGCTTGTCGAGCCAGCGTGCGCTCCCGGCGGGCGGGGCCGGGTCGCCACGGACCAGGCCGTAGACGCCTCCCCACCCCTCGCCCGCCATCGCGGCCACCTCGTCGTGGGGCAGGCGGCGGCGAGCGTCGACCGCGCGGGCGCTGAGCTCGCCCAGCGCAGCCCAGCCCTCGACGAGATACCAGTCCTCGTAACCGCAGCCGGCCTCGCCGAAGGGCAGGCGATCGAGGCGGAAGGCGGCCGAGGGGTAGGGGAGGCGCTCGTGGAACGCGCAGAGGCGCACCTCGTACTCGGAGGGCTCGACGCCGGCAGCGGGGCGGTGCCAGAAGACGTAGGCGAGGGTCACGCGGCGCGGACGCTACGGGACCGCGCCCGGCTGTGACGAAACGCCGCACGAACGCGCGCGGCTTGCCTGTCGCGCGGCGATGCCGTCGGGCCCGGGACCTACGCTCGTGGGAATGGCACGCTCCACGACGATCCACCGCTGCAGCGCCTGCGGGCACGAGGCGGCCAAGTGGCACGGGCAGTGCCCGGGGTGCGGGCAGTGGAACACGCTGGACGAGGTCGCGGGGAGCGCCGGCGGCGCGACCGGGAGCGGCGGCGCGCCGCGGCGTTCAGGGCGCGCGGTCGCGCCGCGCGCGCTGGGCGACGTGCGGGCCGCGCCCGTGGCGCGCCTGCGCACGGGCATCGGCGAGCTCGACCGGTTGCTCGGAGGGGGCATCGTGCCGGGCTCGCTGGTGCTTCTGGGCGGAGCGCCGGGGATCGGCAAGTCCACGCTGACGACGATGGCCCTCGCGCGCCTGGTCGAGGCGGGCCGGCGGGTGCTCTACGTGTCTGCCGAGGAGTCCGCCGACCAGATCCGGCTGCGTGCCGAGCGGCTGGGCCCGGAGGCGCTGCGCATACCCGTCATCGCGGAGACCGATCTGGACACGGTGCTGGCGACGCTGGAGCGCGAGCGGCCGGAGGCGTGCGTGGTCGATTCGGTGCAGACCCTGCACTCGCCGTCGCTCGCGGGT
Source organism: Solirubrobacterales bacterium (assembly GCA_038330095.1). GTDB lineage: Bacteria > Actinomycetota > Thermoleophilia > Solirubrobacterales > Solirubrobacteraceae > JBBPZA01. The sequence continues at coordinate 2,063 of JBBQNQ010000086.1, read as the reverse complement.
GCTCCGGGGACGGTCTCCCAGGTGCGCGACGCGGCCGGCGAGCTGATGCGGGTCGCCAAGGCGCGGGGCATCGCCGTCCTGCTCGTCGGCCACGTCACCAAGGACGGCGCTCTGGCGGGGCCCCGGGTGCTTGAGCACCTGGTCGACTGCGTGCTGCAGTTCGAAGGCGAGCGCGAGCGCACGTACCGAACCCTGCGCGCGCTCAAGAACCGCTTCGGCTCCACGAACGACGTCGCGGTCTTCGACATGCGCGACAGCGGCCTGGTCGAGGTCGTCGACGCCTCCGAGCGCTTCCTCGAGGAGGCCACCGGGGCACCGGGCAGCGTGATCCTCGCGGCGATGGAGGGCTCGCGGCCGCTGCTGGTGGAGGTCCAGGCCTTGGTTTCGCCGTCCGAGCTCGAGCCTCCCCGCCGCGTGGTCAGCGGCATAGATCGCAACCGCCTCGCGCTCGTCCTCGCGGTGCTCGCCCGCCACGCCGGGGTCGGGCTCGGCGCGGCGGACGTCTTCGTCAACGTTGTCGGCGGAGTGCGGGTCGACGAGCCGGGGGCCGACCTCGCGGTGGCGCTCGCGGTTGCCGGGGCGGCGCGCGGGATGCAGGGAGGGCGAGCGCGGGTGGCCTCTGCAGATGGCGCCGCCACGGCCGGCCCGCGCGAGCTCTCGCCGGTCGCCTGCTTCGGCGAGATCGGCCTCACGGGTGAGCTGCGCTCCGTCGCGCACGCCGAGCGGCGCCTCGCCGAGGCGCGGCGCTTCGGCGTGGGCACGGTGGTGGCGCCTCCCGGAAGCGGCGCCGGCTTTGAGGCGGCGACCGTTCGCCACGCCATGGGCGCGGCGGCGGGCTCCGGACAGGTGCGGCGCCGCGCCGCCTGACGTCTTAACGGCGTCGGGTTACGGAGGAGCGAGCCGCGCCGGCGCGGGCGAGAGGGCCGGCGCCGCGAGATCGATGTTAAGCCGAATAATTCGGCTTAACTGCAGTTTCGTCGGTCCGTTGGTCGCGAGACTGACGTTGGTCCCCTATGGCGGGCTCAACCGCAGTCTCGCCCGCTCCTTCCCTCCTTCGTCGCGCCTTTCGCGCCCTAGCCAACCCTCCACATGACGCTCCGCCTTGACTTTCGCCATTCGCGCCGTAGAGCACCTTTATGGTAAATGGCGGGATGCGGCAAAAGGCGCGGTATAATGGCCTCTCATGACGTCGCGGACCGGGGAAGAGCTTCGAGAGCTCGAAGCGCGACAGGAGCCCCGGTTGGTTAAGGCTCTTGAGATGGTCGCGCCCGGAACCGCGCTGCGCGAGGGCCTCGACAACATCGTGCATGCGCGCACCGGCGGCCTCATCGTCGTCGGCGACGCTGAGGAGCTCGCGTTCCTCTTCTCGGGCGGCATCAAGCTCGAGGTCGACTACACGCCGCAGCTCCTTTACCAGGTGGCCAAGATGGACGGGGCGATCGTCCTCAACGTCAACGCGACGAAGATCGCCTGGGCCAACGTCCAGCTCACGCCCGACCCGACGATCCTCAGCCTCGAGACCGGAACTCGCCACCGTACCGCCGAGCGCGTGTCCAAGCAGGTCGACGCGCTCGTGGTCGCGGTCTCCGAGCGCCGTGACGTGGTCTCCCTGTACGTCGACGGGGCCAAGTACATCCTCGCGGACATCCCCAACGTCCTCGCCAAGGCCAATCAGGCGCTGGCGACGCTCGACAAGTACCGCAGCCGCCTCGATCAGGTCTCGACGCGCCTGACCGCGCTCGAGTTCGAGGGCGGCGCGACCCTTCACGACGTCCTCACCGTGCTCCAGCGCGCCGAGCTGGTCACGCGCATGGCGGTCGAGATCGAGCGCTACATCGTCGAGCTCGGCACCGAGGGCCGCCTGATCGAGATGCAGCTCGACGAGGTGATGGTGGGCGTCGCCGCCGACAAGGCCGCTCTGCTGCACGACTACATGGCCGAGCACAGCGAGGAGTCCTTCGCGCTCGTCCTCGATCAGCTCGCGCGCACGGTGCACCCTGACCTTCTCGACTTCGGGCGCCTGGCCGAGCTGCTCGGCTACGACCGCAAGATGAACACCCTCG
>JBBQNQ010000085.1:0-11006 GCA_038330095.1 Solirubrobacterales bacterium | reverse complement strand
CGCCTTCGTGGCCGGGCGCGAACTGGTGTCGCGGCGGGCCGGCCTCATCGCCGCCGCGCTTGCGGCGGTCAACCCCTGGCTGGTCTGGTACTCGCAGGAGGCGCGCCCCTACGCGCTGCTGGCGCTGCTGCTGACGGTCGGGCTCGTGTTCTTCGCCCGTTCGCTCGAGCATTCTCGCCCGCGCGACCTCGCCCTGTGGGCCTCGTTCTCGATCCTCGCCCTGGCCACCCACTACTTCGCGGGCTTCCTGGTCTTCGCCGAGGGCGTCTGGCTGCTTGCCGGCGTGGCGCGTGCGCAGCGCGCACGGCGGCCGGTGCTCGTCGCGATCGGCGCGGTCGGAGCGGCGGGTATCGCGCTGGCCGTGCTCGCGCTGAAGCAGCGAACCACGGGCGGCCAGGACTTCGTCGCGGAGTCTGCGCTGGGTGACCGGCTGCGTGCGCTGTTCAAGAACGTCGTCAACGGCGAGCTTGGCGGGGCATTCGACGGGCAGGCGGTCGTCGGCTGGCTGCTCCTGCTCCTCGGGGCGGGACTGCTGGTCGCGCGCGCCGCCGGTCGCGAGCGGCGCGGGGCGCTGATCGCGGCCTCCCTGGCCGCAGCCTGCGTCGCGCTGCCGCTGGTCCTGGCGCTCGCCGGCTTCGACTACCTCTTCGCGCGCTACGCGATCGGGGGCCTGGTCCCGGTGCTGATCGTCGCGGGTACCGGGTTCGGGACGGCCCGGGCCGGGGTCGCCGCCGCCGTGGCCCTTGCCGCGGTCTGGTTGGCCACCGACGTGCGCGTGGCGCTGGACCGCTCGCTGCAGCGCGACGACTGGCGCGGTGCCGTCGCGGCCCTCGGGCCGGCGCGGCAGGCCAGGGCGGTGGCGGTCTCGCGCAGCTTCGAGACCGTGCCGCTCACGGTCTACCTTCGTAACACGGCTGCGCTGCCCGCGAGCGGCGCGGCGGTTCGCGAGATCGCGGTCATCCGGCTCGCTCGCGGGCCGAGCCCGCCGCTGGACTTCCGCGGCTTCGCGCAGGTCGCCCGCCGGCGGACGACGAGCTATGAGCTTCTGCGGTTTCGCGCGAGCCGGGCGGTCTCGGTGACGCCGGCCAGCTTCACGCCGGTCGGTGGCGATCCCGGCGTCGTACTGCAGCTGCCCCCGTGACGAGGCTGCCCTGCGCAACCGGTCCGCTGCCGGCTGAGCCAAGGCGTCTCGGCTCGGGCCTACACTGCCGGGTATGGCGGTTCGCTCGTCTGCACCCGAGCTCGACCTGTCCGATGCACGCCGGCGGCTAGAGGAGGCGGCGGAGGAGGCGAAGCGCCTCGAAGACGCGGGCCGCGGCTTCGATGCACACGCCGCGTGGCAGCGCTACGAGCTCATCAAGGGCGCGATCGAGGCCCAGGAGCGCAGCGGCCGCGCGGCCGAGCGCCTCGCCGGCTGACTTCCACGGTGCTCCTTCCGCTTGAGTTCGGCGCGCTGGCGGCCGAGCTCAACCGCGACGCGCTCGAGTACGTCGTCGTCGGCGGAGTTGCGGTCAACCTGCTCGGCTACCAGCGCGCCACAGCCGACCTCGACGTGTTCGTTCCGGCGACGCCGCAGCAGGGACAGCGCATTCGCCGCCTACTCACCCGCCTCGACGCGACCCGTCCGGACGGCAGCGCCCTGCCCGCGCACCTCTTCGACGGCGCCCACCACGTCCGCGCGCTCACTCGCGACGGGCTCATCGACTTCATCCCTGAAGGCGACGGCGCCCTCGCCTACAACAGCGTGCGCGCGGCGGCGCGACCCGACGAGCTGCGCGGCGAGCCCGTCTGGCGCGTCAGCCTGGCGCATCTCGTGTTGCTAAAGCGCTTGGCGGGACGCCTACGCGATCAAGAGGACCTCGCCGCCCTCGAGCTCGCCTACGGCCGGCTGCCGGAGCCCGAGTAGGTGCCTCCGCTCCGGGGACTCGCAGTGCACCGCATATCGGGTAGCTTCGCGGAGCGAGTGTCAGATCTGCGCCGAAGCACACGACCTAAGGGCTCGTGACTAGCAGTCGCTTCGACGAGTTCTTCGAGCAGGCGACCGGGTTCGCCCCGTATGAGTACCAGCGCCAGCTCGGCGAGGCCGCCTCTCCCCCGAGCATTCTCGAGATTCCCACCGGCGCGGGCAAGACGCAGGCGCTGATCACGAGCTGGCTATACGGGCGCCGAGGACACGGCGCATCGCCGCGCCGGCTCGTCTACGCGCTCCCGATGCGAACGCTGGTCGAGCAGACGGCCGCCGTTGCCGAGAACATCAGGAGCCGGCTGTCGATCTCCGACGACGAGTTGGCGATCCATGTCCTCATGGGCGGCTCCGAGCCGACGGACTGGCGCGAGCACCCCGAACGGGACCAGATCTTGGTCGGGACGATCGACATGCTCCTCTCGCGCGCGCTGAACCGCGGGTATGCCGAGAGCCGGTTCGCCTGGCCGGTCAGCTTTGGCCTGCTCAACGCTGACGCGCGCTGGGTCATCGACGAGGTGCAGCTGATGGGCCCGGCCCGGACGACGACCGCGCAGCTCGACGGGCTGCGGCGCGCGTTGGGCGTCGCTCTCCCAGTCGAGACGGTGTGGGCGTCGGCCACCGTGGATCGCGACGCCCTGGTCACGGTGGACCGTCCGGAGTTGGGCTCGGTACTCTCGCTCGCGGCGCGCGATCGTGCCGGAGCTCTCGAGCGCCGACTTCGAGCGGTCAAGCGCGTTGAGCGAGTCGACCTCACAACTGTCGCGACGACGCAGGTTCCGCGCGACATCGCTCGGGCGGTACTGAGTGCACACCGCGCAGGCACGCGCTCGATCATCGTTTTGAACCGGGTCGAGCTCGCGCAGCGGATCGTGCAGGCGCTCGACCGCGAGACCCCCCAGGAGGGCCCCGAGCGTGTGCTGCTCCACGCGCGCTTCCGCCCGCCCGAGCGGCGTGTGGCAACGGAACGTGCGCTCGCTCCAGTCGATCCCGGTGGGCCCGGCGTCATCGTCGTCGCCACGCAGGTCATCGAGGCGGGTGTCGACGTCAGCTCGGCGCTGCTCGCGACCGAGACCGCACCGTTCAGCTCCGTGGTCCAGCGGCTAGGGCGCTGCAACCGGGAGGCCGAGCTCGACGAGGCGCTCGTGCTGTGGCTCGACCGTGGTTCCCTCGACGCCCGAGCCGCCGCCCCCTACCGCCCGGATGACCTCGAAGCAGCGGGTGCCGCCATCGCGGGAATGATCGGGCAGTCGGCTTCGCCGCTCGCTCTCGAGGCCATGGACGTTCCTGAGTCGCGTGAGGAGCCGGTAGTCCTTCGCCGTCGCGACCTGATTGATCTCTTCGACACCTCACCCGACCTGTCCGGCACCGACGTTGATGTCGCGCCGTTCATTCGCGACGACGACGAGCGCTCGATCTCGATCTTCTTCCGTGACCTCGATACAACTCTCCGACCCATCGACGACCAGCCGACCCCCGACAGGGAGGAGCTGGTCACCGTGCCGGTTGGAGCGACACGCGAACGTGCCGCCTGGATCCTCGACTACATAGAGGGCCTCTGGCGCCCGGCGCGCGGCGAGGTGGCTCCCGCCGCCGTCGTGATGCTCGCGGCGGCCGAGGGCGGCTACGACGAGCGCCGGGGATGGACGGGCGACGCCCGCGATCGGGTTGAGCCGATCTCGCCGAGGTCGCCTGAGCTGCCGACCGGCATCGGGTCGGATGAGCTGAGCGTCAAGCGGCAGTGGGTGACCCTCGCGCGGCACCTTGCCGACGCAACTCGAGAAGGGGAGCGGATCGTTGCGGGCCTCGACGGGCTCGATGGCCCGCGCGGCGCTCCCCGCGCGGTGGTCCGCGCCCTTGCGCTGCACGATGTCGGTAAGTCCCACCCTGTCTTTCAGGACACTCTTCTGCGCACCCTCGGCGACGCGGATCGCGACGAGCGAGCGGACGTCCTATGGGCGAAAAGCGCGGGCGGCGGCGCCCGTCACGCCCGCCCCCACTTCCGCCATGAGCTCGCGAGCGCGCTGGCGATGCGAGCGCCTGAGGTCGAGGAGGCGCTCGGAGACGGTGATCTGCGCCATCTCGTTCTCTATCTCGTCGCCGCTCACCACGGCCGTGTCCGGCTCTCGATCCGGCCCGCAGCCGACGAACGGCCGCCATCCGGAGCGGAAGGAGGTCGCTTCGCCTTGGGAGTGGTGGACGGAGATTTCCTCCCGCCCGTCGAGACACCGCTCGGCACGCTGCCGCCAACGACCCTGGACCTGTCGTGCATGGAGCTGGGGGGCGGGGGACGCTCGTGGACGGCGCAGGCGTGCGCGCTACGCGACGATCCGCGGCTAGGACCGTTCCGGCTCGCCTTCTTCGAGGCCCTTGTCCGCATCGGCGACTGGAGAGCGAGTGGCTGAGAGCAAGGCACCGCTCGCGCTGGCCGGCTGCCGGTCCCGTCCCCTGATCTCCTACCTCAAGGCCTTGGGCGTCTTCCGCGTGGTGGCGCGGCAGGCCGATCCCGACGCGCGCGCGGCGTGGGGGAGCGGCGTCCTTCAGCTCTCGACGAGCCTGGACAGGGAGAGGCTCGAGCGCTTCCTGCTCGAGCGGTACGCGCCGACACCGGTGGTGTCGCCTTGGAATGGCGGGAGTGGCTTCTTCCCGAAGGACAATAAGCGTGCCCGCGACGCCGTCCTTGCGTCGGAGGACCCTCGCCTCGATGCCCTCCGCGCCGCGTATGAGGACGCGGCGAAGGTGCTCGCGAGGGAGGGGCTCGACGACAAGCCGAGCGACCGGCCGACGAAGCTCCGGGTCATCCGCGCCATGCGTGGCGCGCTGGCCGACGAAGCGCTCGACTGGCTCGACGCGGCCGTCGTCCTGACCGGGCCCGATCCGGCCTACCCGCCGCTGCTCGGCTCGGGTGGCAACGACGGGCGCTTTGACTTCTCCAACAACTACGGGCAGGCGGTTGTCGCCGCTGTCCTCGGCGTCGGTGGTGACCCGGCGTCGCTACTGCGTGCCGCCCTTTGGGGCAGCCAGGCGACCCTGCGCAAGCTCAGTGCCGGCCATTTCCTGCGGGACGCCTCGCCGGTCAGCTCGCCGGCCGGCGAAGCGGATGCTCTTGGTAACCCGTGGGACGTGGTGCTTTCCGTCGAGGGCTCGGTCATGCTTGCCGCTGGGGCTGCGCGCCGGCACGGGGCCCAGTCCGCGAGTGCGCTCGTAGCGCCGTTCACCGCTGCTGCGACCGCCGCCGGCTATGGATCGGCCGTCGACCACGAGAAGGGGCGCGCCGAGCTTTGGCTGCCATTGTGGAATGCACCGGCGACCCTCTCGGAGATCGAAGCGCTGGTACGAGAGGGCCGCGCCCAGGTGGGCCGCCGCCCCGCCCGTAGCGGGCTCGACTTCGCGCGCGCCGCCGGCGAGCTGGGGGTGGCGCGTGGCATCACCGCCTTCGAGCGCTACACGATCCTCGAGCGGGCTGGTCAGGCGAGCCTTGCCGTTCCCGCAGGTCAGGTGGCGGTTCGCGAGCGGCCCGAGTCGGTCGCCTTGCGGTCGATCGACCGCTGGCTGATCCGAACGCTCGGTGTCCGAAGCCGTCTCGCGCGGGCGCCCGCGGCAGCCATCACCCGGCTTGAGCGCGCGGCCTTCGCGCTCGCCCAACGCGGCGGCCCGGCTGCCGCCGGCCAGGTGGTGGAGCGGCTCGGTGAGGTCGAAGCGATCCTTGCGCGAAGCGGCGCGGCCGAGCAGGGCCTGACGCCGCTCGACCGCGTGCAGGCCGCCCCGTGGGTGCAAGCCGGCGACGACGGGTCACCCGAGTTCGCCGTCGCGCTCGGGGTGGCGTCCCTGCACGACGCGGGCCGTAGTGAACCTGGCGTGCGCGAGTACCTGCACGGAACCGGTCGCGACCAGCGAGGGCGGCCCAGCTACGCGGACCGTACACCAGGCGCGGTCCACCGCCGACTCGGTGCGGTGCGGCGGTTGGCGGAGCTCAACGCGCGGCGCGATCTCGATGCCGACCCTGCCGCAGAGGCACGGAGCGCCGCCTTCGACTACGGCGCGCCTTGCCCACTCTCCGCCCTCCGCCTCTTCGTCGCGGGTGCGCTCGACGAGGAACGGATCGTTCGGCTGGCGGGTGGGCTGGCGCTCTTCGAGCATCGCGGGCCGCATCCACGCTCATCGGCTTTGGCGGCCGTGCCGGCCCCGCCCGCACCGGTATACGAGCTGCTCGCCCTCGGGTGGTGGGGAAACGCACACACCAAGCTCGCCCCGCGGCCCGGGTGGGCGCGACGCCTCGCGAACGGTGCGGTTGGAGACGTCGTCGCCGATGCGACGTTGCGTCTCCGCGAGGCAGGGCTAACGCCCCTCCTCGACCGACGGGATCTGCTGACGACAGGCACCGCCGGGCCTTCCCTCGCAGCTGCCCTGCTCGTGCACCTCGGCCCTGGCGATCGCGCCGCGATCGCCAGGCGCCTGTGCTTTCCCCCGGAGACCATCGAAGGAGACGCCGCATGATCGAAGCACTCGCCGACGCGCCCCGGCTGCTGGTGGACGCCCCTCTGCGACCCGTCGTGGGCACCACGTTTCAGCCCACAGGGTTCCCAGACCTTGGTGCTGCGGAGTTCCAGCGCCCGAACAGTCCGCCCTCGCTGCTCGTCGAGTCGGTGCAATCCATGGCGAATCGCTTGGAGGAGCTCGGCTGGGACGCGCCGGCCCAGCAGCCGATAGAGCTGCTCGCCGGTCTCCCGTACGTCGAGGTGGTACATGCGGAGGACGAGCGCTTCCTCACCTCCTCGCGACTGGAGCCGCACAGGCTCGCAGCTGCTTACGTGCGCGACGCGGCCATCGATGGAGCCGATGGGACCGACTGGGTGACGGAGCGCCTCGGCCTCGAGCCCAAGCGACCACTCGACTGGGGACGCATATATACGGCCGTTTTCGAGATGGACCCTCTCTGCCTGATCCACGGCGTCTTCTTCTCGGCTAAGCCGTGGCACGGGAACCCTAAGGTCCGGCGCGCGATCACCGCTGTCGTCGAGGCCCACGACGTGGCCCCGGTGATCTCAGGCGGCCTCAAGCGCGACGACGTCCAGTTCACGCAGGGAGAGTCCGGACGCGGCGCGGAGGAGGGCTATGGCTTCGTGCCGTTCGGGCGCACGGAGTACACCGCGCGCGAGATCGTCTTGGGCGCGTCGGTCGATCTGGCGCAGATCCGGGGCTATGGGCTCCCCTCAGAACGCACCGAGCTGCTCACTCTGCTCGCTGTGTGGGAGCTCGCTTCGCTGCTGGAGTCCCCGCTGCGCCTTCGAACGGCCTGCGACTTCGAGCTCGCAGCCGAGCCGGCAATCCGACGCCCAGAGCGGTTCGGGCTTCCCTCGGCTGATGACCTCGCGAACCGGGTCCGCGAGCTATCGCTCGGGTTCGAGCATCCCGGCGCATTGCGAGCGGTGTGGCCCGCCAAGGACGGCAAGGCCGCGTGATCGGGCTCGCTCTGCGCTTCGACTTGGGGCGCTATCACGCCAACCCATGGGGCGCGCACGTCAACGAGGCGCGGATCGAGTGGCCGCCCAGTCCCTGGCGATTGCTGCGCGCGCTGTACTCGGTTTCCCGCACGCACCTCGACCTGGGCGACCGTCGGGAGGCGATCGATAAAGGGCTGCGGGCCCTGGCCCGCGCCGGGCCGCCCGTCTACGAGCTGCCGCCCTCCGAGGAGGCCCACACGCGGCACTATCTGCCCCACGCCGCGTGGTCTCCGTCCAAGTCCGGAGAGACGAGCCTTGTGATCGACGCCTTCCGTGCGCTCGCTCCGGACGGCGAGGTAGTTGCGTGGTGGCGGGCTGATCTGCCCGTCGATGCAATGGATGGGCTCTCGGCGGCCGCCCGTTGCCTTGGCTATCTCGGCCGCTCGGAATCGGTGTGCAGCGCGCGGCTCGCCGACTCGAGTGGGCCGGCGAGCGTCGATGCCCTCCCCGCGGGCCACGTCGATCCCGGCTCCGACGTGATGCTCGGTCGCATCGAGCTTCGCTGCTTCAAAGCGGACCTCGAGGATCCGATCGCCTCGCTCGAGGCGTCCGTCACCGAGCTTCGGGCGTCGCGGAAGCTCGCGCCGCCCGGCACCGAGCTGGTCGACTACGCGGTCGGACAGCCAGTGGTGCCTCTAGCAGCCGACGCGCCCAGCTTTTACGAGCCGACCGTCGCCCGCTTCCGGCTCGTCGGTGGGTCGCGCCCCGGCATCCGCGAGGCGGTGGCCGTCGCGAGCGGCGTCCGGCGTGCACTGCAGAACCGCTACGGCGCGGCGAACGATGGACGGGCGTCCCCCGTGTTCAGTGGTCGAGCGGGGGAAGCGCCCAGGCGAGACCAGCACCGGCACGCGCACTACCTGTCGTTGCCCGGCGCCGGCGGCCAACGGATCGACCATGTCGTCGTATGGGCGCCTGAGGGATTCGTCGCGGGGGAGATGGAGGCGCTCGCGGGCCTCACCCATCTGCGCCTGCGGGACATGCCCGAGCCGTTGCGTCTTGGGCTCGCAGCTCTCGGCGGTCCCGACGCGGGAGGGACAGCAGGGGAGCAGGCGCTGCGGTGGCGGTCGCTGACGCCCTTTGCGCTCGTGCGCCATCCGAAGCAACGGCGGGGAAAGGTCGTGGACGGCCCGGTCGACCAGATCGTTCGCGAGCTGAGCCACCGCGGCTTCCCGGAGCCCGAAGAGGTCGAGCTGGTGCGGGGTTCGTGGCTGGAGTTCCGCCGCCAGCGACCTGGGGTTTCGCGGCTTGAAGCGTCGCGCGTGGTCGGGGCCAGCCTGCGCTTCGCAGCGCCGGTGCGGGGACCGATGGCCCTCGGTGGGCTCTGTCATTACGGGCTGGGGTTGTTCGTGCCATCGCCATGACTCTGGTGGAGACAGACGACGCCCTCCCGGACCTCGTTCCGGCCCGGATCCTAAACGAGCACGTCTACTGCCCGCGTCTCGCCTACCTGGAGTGGGTCGACCGGCGTTTCGAGCACAACGCCGACACGGCCGAGGGCGCGTGGGTGCACCGCCGCGTGGACGAGGAGCGCGGCCGGCCGTCGGCGTCGGACATCGGCGACGAGGCGCGACCGCGCTCTACAGCGGTGATGGTCGGCTCCGAGCGCCTCGGGCTAATCGCGCGCGTGGACCTCCTCGAGCCGCGCGATGGCGGCGCGGTCGTGCCCGTCGAGTACAAGCGGGGCCGCCCACGCGACGGCCCGGAGCCGCTGTGGGAGCCCGAGCTCATACAGCTCTGCGCGCAGGTGCTGCTCCTGCGCGACGCGGGATACACCGTCGGCCACGCCGAGGCCTACTTCGCAGAAACCCGCACGCGCCACCGTGTGGACTTCGACGAGGCGGCCATCGAGCGCACGCAGGCGGCGATCGCCGAGCTGCGCGCCAACGCGAGGCGCGAGGTTGCGCCCCCGCCGCTGGTCGATAGTCCGAAGTGCCCGCGCTGCTCGCTGGTCGGGATCTGCCTGCCCGACGAGGTCGGCCTGCTGACCGACCGGCGCGAGCGACCTCCACGACGGCTCGTGGCCGGCGATCCGCCTGCGACGCCGCTCTATGCGACCACCCCCGGCAGCCGGCTGACCAAACGCGGCGGAACGGTCGTCCTGAAGGAGGAGGGGGAGACGGTCGCGACGCGAAGGCTGCTGGACGTGTCGCACATCGGAGTCTTTGGGAACGTCGATGTGGGGTCGGCGCTCCTTCGTGCCTGCTTTGACGCCGGCAGGCCCGTGCTGTGGTTCTCCTCGGGGGGCTGGCTCAGCGGGCTAGCGACAGGCATGCCACCCGGAAACGTCCAGGTGCGCATCCGCCAGCATCGAGCCGCCGCTGTCGAGCCAGGGGTCTTCGCGTCCTGGTTCGTGGAGGGGAAGATCCGCAACCAGCGCACGATGCTGCGCCGTCATGGTGGGGCAGCGGTCGCTGACGCAGTCGGGCAGCTGGCTCGCCTGGCCGATGCGTCGGCGCAGGAGCGCGAACGGGCGCCGCTGTTGGGAATCGAGGGCACTGCGGCCCGCATATACTTCTCGCGGTTCGGCGCGCTCCTGCACGGCGAGGAACGCGAGGTCTTCCGCTTTGATGAGCGCAATCGCCGCCCTCCGCGCGATCGGGTGAACGCGCTGCTGTCCTTCGCCTACGCGATGCTGGTCAAGGACACGGTCGTGGCGCTGGCCGCAACGGGGCTCGATCCCTACGTAGGGCTCTTCCACCGTCCGCGCTTCGGGCGTCCGTCGCTGGCGCTGGACATCGCCGAGGAGTTCCGTCCGCTGATCGCCGATTCGACGGTGATGACGGCGATCAACAACGGCGAGATCGGCGAAAAGGACTTCGTCGTGCGGGCAGGTGGCGTCGCGCTTACGGCCGGTGGCCGCAAGCGCTTCCTTGCAACCTACGAGCGGCGAATGGCTGCGACCATCCGTCATCCGATCTTCGAGTACCGCGCGAGCTATCGTCGCGTGCTGGAGATACAGGCTCGGCTCCTGGCCGCCACGCTGGTCGGAGAGGTGCCGAGCTACCGACCTTTGACAACCAGATAGCCGTGGCCGCGCGGACCCGCTACCTGCTCGCCTACGACATCCGAGATCCGAAGCGGCTCCGCCGAGTCCACCGCGTGGCGAAGGACTTCGGCTATCCGCTGCAGTACTCGGTATTCGTCTGCGACCTGACGCCGGTCGAGCTCATCGCCTTGAAGGACGCGCTCAGCGCGGAGATGAAGCTGGCCAACGACAGCGTCGGGCTCTTCGATCTGGGACCACCGCGTGGCCGTGGCATCGAATGCGTCGAATACCTCGGCGTCGGGCCACGGGTCCCTAGGACTGACGAGCCTGCGATTTGGTAGCGAGCGCTGAGGTTCCCGACCGCGACGTACGACCTCTCGCGCCCGATTCCCGCTGCATAGCGGCGGTATTCTGGCGTGAAGGGCCTCGCAGGGCTTCGCTCGGTTGGTGCGAACCACTCACCCCTCGCAACCGACGATAATGTGCCTGCAAATCGGCTTAGAATCTTGCGAGCCGTCACCCCGGGCGTAAGTCCGGGGCTCCGTTGAAGGGC
>JBBQNQ010000084.1:0-11485 GCA_038330095.1 Solirubrobacterales bacterium | reverse complement strand
CGACTCGGGTCGCTTCCTCGGTCGCGACGCGCCGCAGCTCGCCGAGCTCGGGCTGCGGATCGCCGGCGTGGCCGGAGCCGCCCGCTATCACGCTGGAGCGCTGGCCTCCGAGGGCGCGGCCCCAGGGGCGCTGCTGGAGCTCCGACGCGACCCCGCGAACCCCCACGACGCGGACGCGATCGCCGTCCACCCGGCCGCAGGAGGCGAGCGGCTTGGCTGGGTGCCGCGAGAGGTGGCGGTGGAGCTGGCGCCCGAGATGGACGCGGGACGCCCGTGGTCGGCCGTCGTTCTGCGCGAGCGCAGACGCTCGCCGCGCGACCCACGCGACGGGCTGACGATGCTGCTCGCGCCCACAGAGCGCCTGGAGCTCGTCTTCGAGCGTTTCCGCCCGTAGGCATCAGAGACGGGTCAGCAGGGCGAGCAGGTAGGGGCTCGTCGCCCCGCCGTCGCTCCCCTCGCCGAGGGCAGCGATCGAGTCCTCGCGCAGCCGGTCCCAATCGCCCGCCGGCTCGAGCAGCCGGCGCGCGCCGATCCACATCGGGTGCGTGCGCTCCCAGCGATCCCAGACCTGTTCGGGGGTCGTGTCCTCGCGGGCGAGCGCCCGCTCGTCGATCTCGAGCTCGCCGTAGGGGCCGAGCAGCCGCTCGAGCACCGCCGGATCGCCCCAGTCGACGGGGGGCGGCCCCTGCGGCGGGCGAACCCGCGCGATCGCCTGGCGCATCACCGTGACCGCCCGGAACACCGGTCCGCGTGGCGGCCAGCTGGTGATCGCCACCCGCCCGCCGGGTCGCACCGCCCGGGCGAGCTCTGACACCGCACGCTCCGCCGGGCGCGCGAAGATCACGCCAAAGACCGAGACCGCCGGGTCGAACTCGCCGTTGGCGAAGGGCAGCTCGGCCGCGTCACCGAGGACGAACTTCCCTTCGGGCACGCGATCGCGAGCGACCTCGAGCAGCCGCTCGGACGAATCCAGCCCGGTGACGCGCGCGCCCGCCCGCGCCGCGACGAGCGCTGCGTTCCCCGTGCCGCACGCCAGATCGAGCACCTGCTCGCCCGGACTGAGGTGGAGCGCCGCGACGGCGGTCTCGGCGGCGGGCGCGAGCTCGGCCGCGGTGTCCTCGTAGCTTCCGATCCCCCACTCGTCCATAAGGGCTCCAGTCAGGGGTGGATGACGTGATCGGGGTTCGGGCGCCGGCCGGCGGGCGCCTGGCTGTAGTCGCCGAAGGGTGCGTCGCGCTCGATGACCGCGGAGCGCACACCGTGCTCGGCGGCGCGATCGATGAACCGCAGCGCGTCGGGCGTGTTGCGCATGAGCCCGTCGAGGATCGGGCCGAGGGTCTGGGTCGAGGCCAGTCCCATGTTCTCGTACGCGTGATTCACGACCAGCTTCATCGCGGCGAGCTGCGCCTCCGGGATGCTCGCGAGGTCGCCGGCCAGCGCGGCAACCGTTTGCTCGAGCCGGTCGAACGGGATCGCCTGGTTGATCAGCTCGACGTCGGCGGCCTCCCGGCCGGTCAGCGGAGCCCCGGTGAGAGCGTGGTACTTGGCCCTGGCGAGGCCCAGGCGGTAGATCCACATCCCGGACAGGTATGCGCCCCACATGCGGCTGTAGGGCGTGCCGATCACCGCGTCCTCGCTGGCGACGACGAGATCCGCGCACAGGGCGAAGTCGCTCCCTCCTCCGACGCACCAGCCGTGGACCTGGGCGATCACGGGCTTGGGCGAGCGCCAGACGCTCATCAGCTTCTGGGTCGGCGAGAGCTCGAGCGCCGTCGCGCCGACGAAGTCCTTGCCGGGATCCCAGGCGCCGTCCGTGCTGATCTGATCGGCCCAGTGGCGAAAGCCGCCGCCGAAGTCATACCCGGCGCAGAACGCACGGCCCGCGCCGCGCAGCACGATCACCTTGACCTGCCGGTCGCGGACCGCGCGTGCGACCGCGGCCTCGACCTCGTCGGGCATCGGCGGCACGATGGTGTTGAGCTGCTCGGGCCGGTTGAGCGTGATCGTCGCGACCGGCCCCTTGGTGGCGTAGAGGATGGTCTCGAAAGCGTCCGCGCCCGCGTCGTCGGCCATGCCGTTCTCCTTCCTAGAGCGCCGCGTGCCCGCCACGAAACGCGCCCACCAGGTCCGCGAGCACCGGCTCTCCGCCCGGTTCCGAGCGAATGGTCAGCACCACCGCACCCGGGGCGTCTCCGAGATCCATCTGAAGGAACGCGCAGCACTTCGCCTCGGCGGCGACGAGGGCTTCCAGCTGCTCACGCGTGCCCGGGCGGGCGCGGAAGCGCAGCACCGCCCGAGCGCCCTGAACCTCGGCTGACTGCAGCGCGGCCTCTCCGAGCGCGGCGATCTGAGCGAGGCGGTCGGGGACCTCGTCCACGGTGAGCGAGCAGGCGATGGGCATGTCGCTACTCATTGTGAGGCACAGCGCCGGAGCGGTCGTAGTCTGGGTCGCCAGGTGCGTCTTGCAAGCGATCCCCTGGCGCTCGCGGCGCAACTGCCCGACGTCCCGCGATGGGTCGAGACTCGCGACCTGCTGTCCTCCGGCGACGGCGCGATGAGCGTCAACGAGGACGCCACCGGGGCCGTGGTGGTCGACGGGCTCGTCGACACCTTCGAGGAGCACCGTCGCCGGGGCTACGCGGCGGCGTGCTTTCGGGCGCTCGCGGCCCACATGGCCGCCCGAGGCCGCCAGCCCGTGTGGGCAGCGGCCGACCACAACCGCGCCTCGCTCGAGCTCGCCGCGAAGCTCGGCTTTCAGCCCGTCGATCGCATCGCGCTCCTCACCCCCGCGGGCTAGCCTCGCCGGTCCGATCGACCACGCGGTCGTAGTTGAGCCGCAGCAGGTCGATCACGTCACGAACTCGCCGCGGCGCCCGGCCCCCGCTTCCACTCCCGGCCACGACGTGACCTCTTCGGTGATCTGCTGGCTCGCGGTCGGCGGCGCGGTCATGGCTGCTCCTAGTGATCGAGACGAGACCCCCGCCATTCTCGACCTGCCGGGGTCCCGGTCTCAAGAGGCATTTGGTCCTAGGACCGGGCGACCGCTGCCCGCTGTCCGGCCGGGCGCGAAGGGCGGCGGGCCGAGGATCTGAATGCTGGGGGAGCGCTCGGCGACCTCGCGCAGGCGGGCGAAGTCGGGCTGACGCGAAGCGTCCTGCGCAGAGCCGATCGGCTCGCTGGCGTCCCGGTAGAAGTCCTCGCCGCTGCCGGGTGTCTGGAGGACCAGCAGGCGCGCCGTCTCGGAGGTGACCATGAACGCGTGCGCGACCCCACGGGGAGCCATGAGGAGGCCGCCGGCACCGACGGGTTGCTGCTCGCCCTCGATGTCCACGAGGAGCTCGCCGTCCAGCACGTAGATGGTCTCGTCCACGTCGGGGTGCAGGTGGAGCGGGGTGACCTTGCCACGCACCACGCGGTCCTCCACGAGCGTGAAGGCGCCGTCGGTCTCGGCGGCCGCCGCCTTCATCGTGAACACGCCGCCACCGGCGAACCAGAACTGCTCGCCCTCGCCGTCCTGCCGGATGATGGGAATCGCTGTGCTCATCGATCGCCTCCCTCGCCCCCACGGTCGGACGCGGGCGAGTATGATGGAACTGTGGTGTCGAAGATGGACAGTAGAGTCCCACGAGCGTCATGTCAACGGCATACGAGCTGACGGGGCGCACCCGGCAGAAGGCGCGGACCCGTTCGGCGCTGCTGGCGGCCGCACGCGCGCTGCTCGCCGACGGCGTGACGCCCACGGTCGAGCAGGCGGCCGACCACGCGGGGATCTCCCGGACGACGGCCTACCGCTACTTCGCCAATCGGCGCGCGCTGCTGGCCGGGACCTATCCGGACCTCGAGCAGTCCTCCCTGCTCGGCCCCGCGCCCACCGCAGATCCCGCCGAGCGGCTGAAGGCCGCGGTGGAGCGCTACACGGCCGAGGTGCTCGCGCACGAGCACGAGCTACGGGCGCAGCTGCGCCTTTCGCTCGAACCGGACCACACGGGCGGCCTGGCGCTGCGCCAAGGCCGAGCGATCGTCTGGCTCGACGACGCGCTGTCGCCAATGCGCGGGCGCCTGCCCGACCCCGAGCTGCGCCGCCTCGTCCTGGCGATCCGGGCGACCACCGGCATCGAGTCGCTGGTATGGCTCACCGACGTCGCGGGGCTCCCGCGCGAGGAGGCGGTCGACCTCATGCGCGACTCCGCAACCGTGCTGCTGCGGGCCGCGCTCGCGGACGCGGACTAAGCCGTCTCGCAGGCGGGCTCGCGCCCGCCGGACTGCGCCTTCTCGGGCGCGTCCGCCGTCGCGGGCTGGCCTTCGGACCGCAGCACGGTTACCGCGACGGCGATCGCGACGAGCACGAGGGCCGCGCCGATGAGGTAGGCGAGGTGGTAGCCGCCGTTCAATGCGGCCGCGGTCGAGTCTCCTGCGCCCCGCAGGCGGTCGCTCTTCGTCGTCGCGAGGGTCGCGAGCACCGCCAGCCCCAGCGCGGCGCCGACCTGGACGGTCGTGTTGACCAGGCCCGAGGCTAGGCCGGCGTCGCTCTCGGTGGCGCCGGACATCGCCAGCGTCATCAGCGCCGGGAACGAGGTCCCGACACCGGCGCCGAGCAGGATCATCACCGGCAGGACATGGGTGACGTAGTCCCCGTCGACGGGCGCGCGGGTGAACAGCAGCAGTGCGGCCATGATCATCACCAGCCCCGGGAGCAGTGTCGTCTTGGCGCCGAAGCGCATGACCAGCCGCTCGGTGTAGCGGGCGGACAGCGTTCCCATGATCACCGTCGTCGGCAGGAACGCGAGGCCGATCTCGAGGGGGCCGTAGCCGAGCACACGCTCGAGGTACAGGGCGCCCATGAAGAACATCCCGTACATGCCGGCGACGAGCAGCGCCTGGATCGCGTTCGCGCCCGAGACGTTGCGCGAGCGGAAGATCCGCAGCGGCATGAGGGGGTTGCGGGCGGTCGCCTCGCGGACGAGGAAGGCGGCGAGCAGCGCAAGCGCGAGCGCTCCGAGCCCCAGCGTCGTGGGTGCGCCCCAGCCGTCGTCCGCCGCGGGCTTGACGATCGTGTAGACGAGCAGCATCAGGGCGCCCGTGACGAGGACCGCGCCCAGGACGTCCGCGCCCTCGCCGAAGCCGATGCCCTTGTCCTTCTCCAGACGGCGGACTGCGAACGCGGCTGTCGCGATGGCGATCGGGATGTTCACGAAGAAGATCCAGTGCCAGTTGATCGACTGGGTCAGGATTCCGCCGGCCAGCAGCCCGGCCGAGGCGCCGCCGGAGGCGACGAAGGCGTAGACGCCGATCGCCTTGGCCTGCTCCCGCGGCTCGGGGAACATCGTGACGATCATGCCCAGGATCACTGCGGAGGCCATGGCGCCGCCGACGCCCTGCACGAACCGCGCCGCGACCAGCGCCTCCTGGCTCTGCGCGAGTCCGCACACGAGCGAGGCCGCGGTGAAGACCCCCAGACCGGACAGGAAGACACCCCGCCGGGAGATCAGGTCCCCCAGGCGGCCGGCGAGCAGCAGCAGGCCGCCGAAGGCGATCAGGTAGGCGTTGACCACCCACGCGAGGCTCGACTGGGCGAACCCGAGGTCCTCCTGAATGGAAGGGAGCGCCACGTTCACGATCGTGGCGTCAAGGACGATCATCAGCATGCCGACGCACAGCACGTAGAGCGCCACCCAGCGTGAGCGGTCCTCGCGGGTGCCCGTCTCCTTGCTTTCGGCCCTTGGTGTGTCTTCGCTAAGCACGTGTCTCATCTCCAGGTTCTCGCTCGCTGCTTGCCCCAATTGAGACCTGAGTCGCCTCGGAAACTCATCGCTTCTGCTGCCAGAAGGCGATCTCGCCGCCTGCCGGCGCGGCGACGACGCTCCGCCAGCCCGCCGGCCCTTCGCGGGGCTCCAGCAGAACCGTGGCGCCCGACTGCCTCGCGCGATCGGTGGCCCCGGCGATCTCGTCGACCTCGACGTAGGGCAGCCACAGCGGGCGCTTGGTCGCGCACTCCACCATCCCGCCGCCGAGCCCGTCACCGAGCTCCAGCGCAAGGTAGGAGCCGCATCCCGACTCGATCCGCTCCGGCCGCCAGCCGAAGAGCTCAGAGTAGAAGGCGCGCGCACGCGGCAGGTCGCCGGTGTGCAGCTCCAGGTGTACGACGGGATTTGTCAGAGCTCGCGCCATGCCCTGCCTACTTCGACCGGCACCGCTCTCCAGACTCATCGGTCGCCGCGATGAGTTTCGCCGGCCCGGTCGGTCTAAGGTGGTCGAGCGATGGCCTTTTCCTCCACACGTGCGACAGCGCCCGAGAGCGCGGTGCTCGACGCGGCCCGCGGGGGCGACCGCGAGGCCTTCGGGCGCCTGGTCGAGCCCTACAGCTCAGAGCTGCACGCCCACTGCTACCGGATGCTCGGCTCGGTCCACGACGCCGAGGACGCGCTCCAGGACGCCCTCCTGCGCGCCTGGCGAGGGCTGGCCCGGTTCGAGGGCCGCAGCTCGCTGCGTTCCTGGCTGTACACGATCGCCACCAACACCTGCCTGAACGCCATCGCGCGGCGGCCCAAGCGGGTCCTTCCGGTCGACTACGGCCCGGCCGCCGACCCCCACGGCGGGCCCGGTGAGCCGCTCGTCGAGTCGGTCTGGGTTGAGCCCTACCCCGACGAGCGCCTGGGGGTCGAGGACGGCTTCGCCGCGCCCGAGGCGCGCTACGAGCAGCGCGAGGGCGTCGAGCTCGCGTTCATCGCGGCGCTCCAGCACCTGCCGGCCACCCAACGCGCCGTGCTGATCCTTCGCGAGGTGCTGGGGTTCTCCGCCCGCGAGACCGCGGAGTCGCTCGAGACCACGGTGCCCTCGGTCAACAGCGCTCTGCAGCGCGCGCGCAAGACGGTCGACGAACGCCTGCCCGAGCGCAGCCAGCAGGCGACCGTGCGCTCACTGGGCGACGAGGGCCTTCGCGAGATCGTCGACAGCTACGTGAACGCCTGGGAGCGGGGCGACCTCGACGCGGTCGTCGGGATGCTGACGGAGGACGCGACCTTCGCCATGCCGCCGCTTCAGACCTGGTTCGGTGGCCGCGACGCGATCACCACCTTCCTCGCCGGCTGGCCGATGTCGGGCGCGTGGCGCTGGCGTGGCATCAGGACGCGCGCGAACGGCCAGGAGGCGCTCGCCTTCTACACCTGGGACGAGCAGCAGCAGGGCTACCTTCCGTTCGCGCTCAACGTGCTGACCCTTCGCGGCGCGATGATCAGCGACGTCACCGCCTTTCTCATCCGCTCGACGAAGATCCCCGATCGCGACGTGATCGCGCGCTTGCCCGAGCAGCCCGTCGACCCCGGGAGGCTCGCGATCGCCTTCGAGAACTTCGGTCTGCCCGAGCGCCTGGACTGACCGGCGGCGCGGCGTCCTAGACGGGGTCGGCGACCGGCACCTCGGCCTCGATACCGGCCTCCGGCGCGATGAGGATCGCGCCCTCGCCCGTCGCGTAGGCCTCCTCGCCGTGGTGGACGATGTCCATTCCCAGCGCCTCCTCGCGCTCGCTTCCGCGCAGCGGCGTGACGAGGCCGATGAGCCGCAGAAGCACGAATGTCGCGGTAAACGCGTAGGCGGGAGCGGCGACCGCCGCGAGCGCCTGCCAGCCGAGCTGGCCCGCATCGCCGTAGAGCAGGCCATCCGAGACGCCGTTCCACGAGAGCTGGGCGAAGAAGCCGATGAACAGGATGCCGGTGAAGCCCGCGACGCCGTGGGCGGCGAGCACGTCGAGCGTCTCGTCGACCCGCGTCCGGGGCCTCAACACGATGACCGCGTAGCTCGGAAGCGCCGCGAGCGCGCCGAGCACCATCGCCCACCCCGGGCTGATGAACCCGCCTGCAGGGGTGATGCCGACGCAGCCGACGATGATCGCGGTCGCCGCGCCGATCGCCGTCACCTGCCTCCCACGCAGCAGGTCGAGCATGAACCACACGACCAGCGTGCATGCCGGCGTCAGCAGCGTGTTGGTGAACGCGAGCACGCTCGCATTCCCGGTCGAGAAGCCGCTGCCGCCGTTGAACCCGAACCAGCCGAACCACAGCAGGCCGGCGCCGAGCAGCACGTAGACGGCGTTGTGCGGCAGTAGCGCCTGACGCCCGTAGTCCTTGCGCGCACCAACGACGAGGGCTGCGGCCAGCGCCGAGAAGCCGGATCCCATCTCGACGGGCACGCCGCCGGCGAAGTCGAGCGTGCCGTGGGCCTGCAACCACCCGCCTCCGAACGCCCAGTGCGCCAGCACGGCGTAGACGAGCACCGACCACAACGCGATGAAGACCAGGAACGGCCCGAACCGCATCCGCTCCACGACAGCGCCCGACACGAGCGCGACCGTGACGATGCAGAAGGTCGCCTGGAAGGCCATGAACAGCAGCTGCGGGATCGCCGTCCCGTCACGGGGCGTGAAGGTGACGTCGTGCAGGAACGCGTGCCCGAGGCCGCCGATGAACCCGTTGCCCTCGTCGAAGGCGAGCGAGTAGCCGACGAGCGCCCACATGACGGTGGCGAGCGCGAGCGCGGCCACGCACATCATGTAGGTGTTGAGCGTGTTCTTCGAACGCACGAGGCCGGCGTAGAAGAGCCCGAGCGCGGGCGTCATCATGAGGACCAGCGCGGTTGCGGCGAGCATCCACGCCGTGTCGCCGGGATTGACCTGCGTCGCCGCGGCAGTCGTGAGCATGTTGGTCATCCGTCCACCGGCGTCACGGCGGCGTGGTCGGTCTCGCCCGTGCGGATGCGAACCACGTTCTCCAGCGGGACGACGAAGATCTTGCCGTCGCCGACCTCGCCGGTCCGTGCCCCCTCGCACAGGGCCGCGATCGTCGCCTCGACGAAGGCCTCGGAGACCGCGATCTCGAACCGGACCTTCTCGGACAGCCCCATCTGCACGGTCGTGCCGCGGTAGGTCTCGACCCGGTCGAGCTCACCGCCGTGCCCCTGGACCCGACTGAGCGAGACCCCGCGCACCTCGGCGCGGTAGAGGGCTTCCAGCACGTCGTTCGCCTTCTCCGGACGGACGATGCCGATCACGAGCTTCACTTGTCCCGCTCCCCTCCTAGACCCGAGCGCCCGGGAGCGGTCAGCGTGCGGACCGGCCGTCGGGCGCCTGCATTCCTCCCGCTGAGCGCGCGCGAGCCTAACGCGAGCCCGCGGGGAGGGTCAACCTGGTGTCGCCGGGTAAGCTGACGTTCGCGTAAAGATCAGGAAGCAGCGATGAACGCCACGACCACCCAACAGGAGCTGCGGATCGGCGACGTCGCCCGACTCGCCGACACCACGCCGAGGACGATCCGGTACTACGAGGAGATCGGGCTCCTACCCGGCGGGGCCGGGCGCACGGCGGGGCAGCACCGCCTCTACTCCCTCACCGACGTCGAGCGGCTGCGGGAGGTCATGCGCCTGAAGAACCTGCTCGGCGTGAGCCTCGAGGAGCTCGGGCGGCTCGTCGAAGCGCAGGATGCGCGTGCGGTGCTGCGGCGCGAATGGCATGAGGGCCATCCGGTGCCCGAGCGCCGGCGCGAGATCCTCAACGAGTCGCTCGGCCACCTCGATGCACAGCTCGCCCTCGTCCGGCGACGCCGCGAGGAGCTCGAGTCGCTCGCCACAGAGCTCGAGACGCGGCGCCAGCAGGTGCGCCGGCACCTCAAGGAGCACGGGGGGTAGCGATGGCGCTCGAGCACGACGCCGCACCGGCCCGCCAGCGCTACCAGGTCACGCTCGCCGTCCTGGCGGTGGGCGGGATCGCCTACGCGCTGCTCCAGTCCCTGGTGGTGCCCGCGCTTCCCGATATCCAGCGCTCACTGCACGCCTCGGAGACCTCGGTCAGCTGGGTGTTGACCGCCTATCTGCTGAGCGCCTCGGTCGCCACGCCGATCCTGGGCCGGCTCGGCGACATGTACGGCAAGGAGCGCGTCCTGATGGCGGTCCTGCTCGTGCTGGCGTTCGGCACGCTCGTGTCGGCGCTTGCCTCCTCGATGGGGTTACTCCTCCTCGGGCGCGTGATCCAGGGCGCCGGCGGTGGGATCTTCCCGTTGGCCTTCGGCATCATCCGCGATGAGTTCCCGCGCGAGCGCGTCGCGGGCGGCATCGGCCTGATGTCCTCGCTGATCGGCATCGGCGGCGGCGCGGGCGTGGTGCTGGCCGGCTTCATCGTCGGCCACCTCTCCTACCACTGGCTCTTCTGGCTGCCGCTGGTTGTGATCCTCGGCGCCGCCCTCGCCACCCACCTCTGCGTCCCGGAGTCGCCCGTCAAGACGCCCGGACGGATCAACTGGGCGGCCGCGGCGCTCATGTCCACAGGCGTGACCCTCGTGCTGGTCGCCGTCAGCCAGACCACGGCCTGGGGGTGGGGCTCGGCGAAGACCCTCGGGCTGCTGACCCTCGGTACCGCGGTCCTGACGGGCTGGGTGCTCGCGGAGCTGCGCTCCAGCGAGCCGCTCGTCGACATGCGGATGATGCGCATCCGTGGGGTCTGGACCACGAACCTGGTGGCGGTGCTGGTGGGTGTGGGCATGTACTCGGCGTTCATCCTGCTGCCGCAGTTCGTCCAGGCACCGGCGAGCACGGGGTACGGCTTCGGCGCCTCGGTGCTTGCGTCCGGGCTCTTCCTGTTGCCCTCGACGATCGCCATGGTGCTCGTCGGGCAGTTCGCCGGACGGCTCGAGCGCTGGTTCGGCTCCAAGCCCTCGCTTCTCGCAGGGTCCGCATTGTGCGCGGCGTCGTTCGGCGTGCTGCTCATCGCCCGCGACCAGCGCTGGGAGCTGTATTTCGCCTCGGCCCTGCTCGGGCTCGGGATCGGGCTCGCCTTCGCCTCGATGGCGAACCTGATCGTCGAGAACGTCAGGCAGGACCAGACGGGCGTCGCCACGGGCATGAACACGGTGATGCGGACGCTCGGTGGCGCGTTCGGCGGCCAGTTGGCCGCGACCTTCCTCGCGCACAACCTCGGGGCTCAGGGCCTGCCCACCAACCACGGCTACACGCTCGCGTTCGGGCTCTGCGCTGCCGCCCTGGTCGCCGGCGTGCTGGCCGGCTTCGCGATCCCGAGCCGGGCGGCAACCCGTGCGGCCGCCGCGCGGGGCGCTCCGGCGCCTGAGGCAGCGCGACCGTAGCGGCGGCCAGGGGCCGCGCCGCCGCAGGACGAACGGCGTCGGGCGAGGGAGGGATAGGGCCTGAGGCGGGGGTGGGTCGAATAACGGACTCATAGCGACCGGAAATCGCCCCACCCCTCCCCTGCTTCCCTCCCTCTCGCCCGATGCCGTGAGGTTCGGCTGAGTCAGCGGCCGTCAGTCGGCGAAGTCGGGCGGGCGCTTCTCGAGAAAGGCCGAGACCGCCTCGGGGACCGCTGGGGAGTGGATCGCCATGATCTGCTGGCGGTCCTCGTACTCGACCGCCGCGCGCTCGGAGGGCAGCTCCAGCGCCGTCCACATGCCCTGCTTGGTGAGGCGGACGCCCCACGGCGAGAGCGCGGCGA
>JBBQNQ010000083.1:0-12092 GCA_038330095.1 Solirubrobacterales bacterium | reverse complement strand
CCATGCATTCAACGCTTCGCAAGATGATCATCGCGGTCGCGGCCCTCGCCGCCGTGGCAGCCGGCAGCGCGGCGATCGCCGGGGCCACCTCGAAGGGCAGCAGCACGACGAAGGGATCGGACCCGCCGAGCCCGTCCTCGCAGCGGCCCCAGCGGCCCAACGAGACCGCGCTCACCGGAGACACGGCGGCGAAGGTCCGCAAGGCGGCCCAGGACAAGGTCCCCGGTGCCACCGTCCTGCGGGTCGAGAACGACGCCGACCAGGGCGCCGCCTACGAGGCCCACGTCCGCAAGTCGGACGGCACCGAGGTCACCGTCCTCGTCGACAAGAGCTTCAAGGTCGTCGGCGTGCGCTCTTGCGGCGGGCGGGGCGGGCGCGGTCCGCGCGGCAACGGGCCAGACGGTCCGCCGCCGGGTGCCAACCAGCCCGGCGACTACCAGCAGGGCGCTTACTACCAGGGCATCTACCAGTAGCCGCCGCCGCCCGCAACACCCGCGGCCGGGAGCGCATCCCCGCTAACACCGGGTGGTCGGAGAACCGCGTCGGGCGAAGGAGGGGGCGGGGCGAAAAGCGGTCGCAGATCGACCGAAAATCGCCCCACCCCCCAGCCCGACGCCGTTCGAGGCTGCGTGCTCTAGGGGAAGATGACAGGGCTATCATCCGTTCGGATGAGCCACGGCTCGGTCGCCCCGCACGGCCACAGCCACGGGCTTGTGCACGCGTCCATCAAGCGTTCCAAGGCGGGGCTGCGCGCAGTTTCGCTCAGCTTCGCCGTGCTGCTCGTCACCGCGCTCGCGCAGGTTGGGGTGCTGCTGGCGACGTCCAGCGTGGCGCTGCTCGCTGACGTCATCCACAACTTCGGCGACGCGCTGACCGCGGTGCCGCTCGCGGCCGCGTTCCTGCTGCGGTCCTTCAAGGCCGAGAAGCGCGCCGGCTACTTCGTCGTCGCGACGATCTTCGTCAGCGCCTGCGTCGCGGCCGTCGAGGCCGTCAACCGGCTGATCCACCCGCAGCCGATCGACCATCTCGCCGCGCTGGCGCTGGCCGGCATGATCGGCTTCGCCGGCAACGAGATCGCAGCGCAGATCCGCTTACGGGCGGGGCGCAACCTGGGCAGCGCGGCGCTCGTCGCCGACGGCAACCACGCCCGCACCGACGGCTTCGTCAGCCTCGCCGTCGTCGCCAGCGCGATCGTCGTCGCCCTCGGCCTGGACGCCGGCGATCCGCTCATCGGCCTGACGATCACGCTCGTGATCCTGCGCATCACCTGGCAGTCCTTCCAGACCGTCCGCGCTGGGTCTTGAGACAGGCTCTTAGCCGGTGAACACCCGCGACAGCGACTCGGCCACGCAGACCGGCTTTTCGCCGCCGTCGCGCTCGAAGGTCAGCGCGGTGGTGATCTGCGCGCCGCCGGGGACGTCGTCGACGCTCGCAAGCTTGAGGTGCATGCGGACGCGGTCGCCGACCGGCATCGGGGCGGGGAAGCGCACCTTGTTGAACCCGTAGTTCACCCCGAAGGCGAAGCCCTCGGCCTTGAACAGGCCATAGCTGAACTTCGGCGCCAGCGACAGCGTGTAGTGGCCGTGGGCGATCGTGCCGCCGAACGGCGTCTCCTTGGCGCGTTCGACGTCGACGTGGATCCACTGGTCGTCGCCGGTCACCTCGGCAAACTCGTTGATCGCCTCCTGGGTCACCTCGTGCCAGTCCGACACGGCCTCCTGGCCGACCGCCGCTCGCAGCTCGTCGAGCCCGTTGACCTCGATCATGTCCTGCTCCTCGTTCGCGGTGAAGTTGCGTTCTGAGCCTATCCTTCGCCCGTGAGCGCACCTCTTCTCGCCGTCGACACCCCGTCGCTGCTCTTCCGCGCGTGGTACGCGCTCCCGGACTCGATCAAGGACGACTCCGGGCGCCCGGTCAACGCGCTGCTGGGGACCGCCAACCTGATCCTCTTCGAGGTCGCCCGCCACGAGCCGCGGGCGGTTGTCCTGTGCTTTGGGGCCGAGGCCGCCGCCTATCGCAAGGAGCTCTATGAGCCCTACCACGGCGACCGCGAGGACCCTCCGGAGGGCCTGGGCGGTCAGTTCGCGCAGGCGCCCGCGTTCTTCGCCGCCTTCGGCTGGTCATCGGCCCACGACGAGCAGCTCGAGGCCGACGACCTGCTCGGGTCGCTGGCGGCGGTCGAGGAGCAGGCGGGCGGTCGCGCCCTGCTGCTCACCGGCGACCGCGACATGTACCAGTGCGCGAGCGAGTGCACGACGGTGCTATACGTGAAGACGGGCGGCACCCGAGGTGCCGAGGAGGTCGCCCCGGACGAGGTGCGCCGGCGCTACGGGGTGCCCCCTGCGCTCGTGCCCGACTTCATCGCCCTGCGCGGCGACCCGTCCGACGGCCTGCCCGGGGCCAAGGGCATCGGCGAGAAGGGCGCCGCCGACCTGCTGCGCCGCCACGGCTCGCTCGAGGCCGCGCTCGCCGGCTGGGCGGCCGAGACTCCGCGGGTCAGGACCGCACTGCACGGCCAGGCCGACGAGCTGCGGGCCTTCAAGGACATCGCGACACTGCGCCGCGTCGAGCTGCGCCGCCCGCCCGACGCACCGCTTGACGTCCAAGGGGCCGCCGCAGCAGCCCGCGAGCTGGGGATGAACCAGCTCGCGAAGCGGCTGCTCACCGGCTCCTAGGGACGCTGCGAGCGCAATGAGCCTGCTAGCGTGAGGGGTGCGGGCGACGCCGTCGCTCGCGGGGTTCTTGTCTCGAGCGCTTGTGCGGTCCGGGTCAGTCGAATCTCCCGGATCGTTTTGCGATGGGTCACGCTGCCATCGCAGCAAGGAGTTCTCACATGTCTTCGCAGTCCTTCGCCGATCTCGGCGTGTCCACCGCGGTCACCGACGCCCTGGCGGCGCGCGGGATCGTGGATCCCTTCCCGGTCCAGCGGCTCGTCGTACCCGACGTACTCGCCGGCCGTGACGTTCTGACCAAGTCGCCGACCGGCTCGGGGAAGACGCTGGCCTTCGGCATCCCCATGGTCGACCTACTGCAGGCCGACGGGCCGCGGCCTTCGGCGCTCATCCTGGTACCCACCCGCGAGCTCGCGAGCCAGATCGTCGACGAGCTCTACACGGTCTGCCACGCCCGCGCGCTGGCCATCGCCGCGGTCTACGGCGGCACAAGCATCGAGCGCCAGAGCCGCGCCGCCCGCAAGGCCCACGTCCTGGTGGCGACGCCCGGCCGCCTCGAGGACCTGATGGCCCGCGGCGCCGTGTCGCTCAAGCGGGTCGGGATCCTCGTGCTCGACGAGGCCGACCGCATGCTCGACATGGGCTTCCGCCCGGCGGTCGACCGGATCGTGGCCGCCACGCCCGACCGGCGCCAGACGCTGTTCTTCTCGGCCACCCTCGAGGGCGAGGTCGGGCACCTCGCCGATCGCTACACCCACGACGCCCGCCGCCACGAGCACGCGCACACCGAGGCGCAGCGCGGCGACGTGGAGCACCGCTTCGTGCCAGTACGGCACGAAGCCAAGCTCGACACGCTCGTCGCGCAGCTGCGCGAGGCCGGCGGCCGCACGCTGGTCTTCGTCCGCACCAAGCGCGGCGCGGACCGCCTGGTCAAGCGCCTGCGCAACCACGACGTCCCCGCGCTCGCGATGCACGGCGACAAGTCGCAGTCCCAGCGCGAGAAGGCCCTGGCCCGCTTCGAGCAGGGAAGCGTCGACACGCTGATCGCCACGGACGTCGCGGCCCGCGGACTCGACGTCGAGGGCATCACCCACGTGATCAACTTCGACGCCCCCGAGGACCACGACGGCTACGTGCACCGGGTCGGGCGCACCGGCCGCGCCGGGGCGACCGGGGTCGGCATCACCTTCGTACTCGACGACCAGACCGACGACGTCGCGAAGATCGCGCGCACGCTGTCACTCGACCACGGCCTCGGTGGGTCCGGGGCGCGGACCTCGGCGGGCCGCGGTCAGCGCCGCCGCCGCCGCTGAGCGCCGCGATGGCCGCCGCACGCGACGACCTGCGCAACGTCGCCATCGTGGCGCACGTCGACCACGGCAAGACCACGCTGGTCGACGCGATGCTGTGGCAGTCGGGCGCCTTCCGGGCCAACCAGGACGTGGCCGACAGGGTCATGGACTCCATGGACCTCGAGCGCGAGAAGGGCATCACGATCCTCGCCAAGAACACCGCGGTCCGCCACCGTGGGGTCAAGCTCAACATCGTCGACACGCCCGGGCACGCCGACTTCGGCGGCGAGGTCGAGCGCGGCCTCACGATGGTCGACGGCGTGCTGCTGCTCGTGGACGCCAGCGAGGGCCCACGGCCCCAGACGCGCTTCGTCCTGCGCAAGGCGCTGGAGTCGCGGCTGCCGGTGATCCTGGTGGTCAACAAGGTCGATCGCCCGGACGCGCGCATCGCCGAGGTCGTCGACGAGGTCTACGAGCTGTTCCTCGATCTCGACGCCGACGAGGAGCAGATCGAGTTCCCGATCGTCTACACCAACGCCAGGGCCGGCTGGGCCTCGTTGCGCGAGGGCGAGACCGGAACCGATCTCGGACCGCTTCTCGATCTACTGGTCGAGCGCATCCCCGCACCGGTGCACGATCCCGAGCACCCCTTGCAGGCCCACGTCACCAACCTCGACGCCTCGCCCTACGTCGGGCGGCTCGCCCTGTGCCGCGTGCGCAACGGCACGATCCGCCGCGGCCAGGCGGTCGCGTGGTGCCGCGCCGACGGCACGGTCGAGCGCGCCCAGGTGGGCGAGCTCTACGTCACCGAGGCGCTCGACCGCGTCGAGGCCGAGCAGGCGGGTGCGGGCGAGATCATCGCCGTCGCCGGCATCCCGGAGATCACCATCGGCGAGACGCTCGCCGATCCCGAGGATCCGCGGCCACTGCCGGTGATCACGGTCGACGAGCCCTCGCTGTCGGTCACCGTCGGGATCAACACCTCGCCGCTCGCCGGCAGGGACGGCTCCAGGCTCACGGCGCGCCAGGTGCTGGCAAGGCTGGAGCAGGAGCTGGTCGGCAACGTCTCGCTGCGCGTGCACGACACCGAGCGGCCGGACGCCTGGGAGGTCCAGGGCCGCGGCGAGCTCCAGCTCGCGGTGCTGGTGGAGATCATGCGCCGCGAGGGCTTCGAGCTCACGGTCGGCCAGCCACAGGTGGTGACGCGCGAGATCGACGGCCGCGTGCACGAGCCGGTCGAGCGGATGTCTGTCGACGTCCCCGAGGACTACGTCGGCGTGATCACCCAGCTGCTCGCCCTGCGCAAGGGGACGCTCGAGCAGATGGTCAACCACGGGACCGGGCGCGTGCGAATGGACTACCTCGTTCCCGCGCGCGCGCTGATCGGCTTTCGCACCGAGTTCCTCACCGAGACCCGCGGCACCGGTCTTCTGCACCACGTCTTCGACCGCTGGTCCCCGTGGGCCGGCGACCTTCGCACGCGCCCCACCGGCGCGCTGGTCTCCGATCGCCGCGGCGCCACCGCGCAGTTCGCGCTGATGAACCTGCAGGAGCGCGGGACGCTCTTCGTCGGCCCGGGCGAGGAGGTCTACGAGGGCATGATCGTGGGCGAGAACGCCCGCGCCGACGACCTGGACGTCAACCCCGTCAAGGAGAAGCACCTCACCAACATCCGTTCCTCGACGTCCGACGTGCTCGTACGCCTGGTTCCCCACCGCCAGCTCTCGCTCGACCAGGCGCTCGAGTTCCTGCGCGAGGACGAGTGCATCGAGGTAACGCCGCACGCGGTGCGGCTGCGCAAGGTCGCGCTCGACAAGACCGCCCGCGTTCGGGCGGCGCGGCGGGTGCGCGAGGCAGCCGCTCCCGCGGCACGCTGACCGGGCGCCGCCGCTACGACGGGAGGTAGGGCGGCCCCTCGCCCCAGCCCCAGCGCGACACCGGAGCCTTCGGCGGAGGATCGGCGCCCGGCTGCGAGTTGGCGACGCCGAGCTCGTCGCGCCGGACGTGCTCGTAAAAGGCCTGGGTCAGGCGATCGATGGCCTCCCGGCCCCCGGCCCACTCGTACAGGGTCGGGGTGTCGGTCGCGCTCACGTCGCGATCATAGAAACCCGTGAGCGATTGGCGGCCCGCGCAGGTGGGAAGATCGCTGACACCATGCCGAGCGTCTCCACTGAGCAGGGCGGCGCCGCACAGAGCTACCTCGCGGCCCTGCTCGAGCCTGACCCGGCGCGCGCGCGGGAGGTCTTGCGCGCGGCAGTCGACGCCGGCCTGCCGGTCAGCGCGGCGTACGCGGAGGTCATCGCGCCGGCGCTGGAGGAGATCGGCCGGCTGTGGGAGACAGGCGAGCTGAGCGTCGCCCATGAGCACCTCGCCTCCGAGGTGTCGTCGTCGGTGGTCGACGAGCTCGCCCAGCGCATCCGCCGGCCCGCCGTCTCGGGGCGCCTGGCAGTGGTCACGTGCACGCCGGGCGAGCGCCATTGCATCGGCGGCCAGATGCTCGCAGCACTGCTGCAGGCGGCGGACTGGGAGGTCTTCTTCCTCGGCGGCTCGCTGCCGACGGACGAGCTCGCCGCGCTCGTCGACCGCGAGCGCCCGGAGGTCGTCGCGCTCTCCACGACGATCGTCGAGTACCTCCCCGCGGCGCGCGAGACGGTCGCCGCGGTGCGCGGGTGCCGTTCACCGCCGCTGGTCATCGCGGGCGGCCAGGCCTACGCGAGCGAGGCGGCGGCCAAACGGATCGGCGCCGACGCCTGGGCACCCGACGCCGCGTCCGCTACCGCCGTGCTCGCGGAGAGGATCAGGCCGGCCGAGTAGTGCCGTTCGCGTTCTCGGTCGACGAACGGCGGGCGACGAGGGAGGGTGGAGGGTGTGGCCGCCCGAATCGTTCTGCCAGAGACCCCTCGGAACGCCAGCAGTCCACTCTCCCTCTCCCTCGTCGCCGCAGTTCGTAGCTCATCCAGGCGTCTCTCAGGAAACTCCAAGCCAACGCCCACACAATGGGTGCATGAGCTCTGAGGCGGTGCGCATCCTGGTCGTGGACGACGAGCCGAGCATCGTCGACGTCGTCGCGATGGCGCTGCGTTACCAGGGCTTCACGGTGGAGACGTCCGGCACCGGCCGCGACGCCCTGGCCGCGGCGGTCGCCTTCCGCCCCCACCTCATGCTGCTCGACGTGATGCTGCCCGACATGGAGGGCTTCGAGGTCGCCGAGGACAAGGTGCGGGGCCTGAGCATCGGCGGCGACGACTACGTGACCAAGCCCTTCAGCCTCGAGGAGCTCGTGGCGCGGATCCGGACGATCCTGCGCCGCGCCGGCCTCGCCGGCGCGGAGTCCGGGCGACTGGTCTTCGGCGACCTCGAGCTCGACGAGGACGATCACGAGGTCATCCGCGCCGGCGAGCCGGTCCCGCTGACCGCGACCGAGTACCGCCTGCTGCGCTACTTCCTGCTCAATCCTCAGCGCGTGCTCACGCGCGCCCAGCTGCTCGACCATGTCTGGCAGTACGACTTCGGGGGCGACAGCCGCGTTCTCGAGACCTACGTGAGCTATCTGCGCAAGAAGCTCGACGCCCACGGGCCCTCGCTGATTCACACCGTCCGCGGCGTCGGCTACGCGCTGCGTCTCCCCCAGGGCTGAGATGTCGCTGCGCGCCCGGCTGACGGCCGGTCTGCTGGCGCTCTGCACCGCCGCGCTGGTGACGCTCGGCGGTGTCACCTACTTCGAGACGCGCTCATTCCAGCTCGAGCGCGTCGACCAGCAGGTTCGCGCCGCCTTCCCGGCGGTCGGGCGAGCCCTCGACGAGCGCGGCGTACCTGGGGGGCGCCCCCAGGGCCGTGGGGACTTCGGCCGGCCCGGCCCTTCGTCCGACGAGGGCGACCGCATCCCGCCCGGGGCGATCAACCTGCCGCCGGGCACCTACGGTCAGCGACGCGACGCCACCGGACGCGTGCTCGGCCACGTGACGCTGACCTACGATCAGGCCGCGCCTCCCGCGCCCCGCCTGCCCGCCGATGTGCCGATGCACAGCGTCCTGACGGTCGGGGCCGCCGGAGGCTCTGACCTGCGCTACCGGGTGGCGTCCAGCACGGAGCCCGGCGGGGTACAGACGATCGTCGCAGTACCGCTGCGCGAGGTCGACCAGACTCTGAACCGCCTGCTGCTCGTAGAGGCGCTGGTGATCGGCGTGGTGCTGCTCGCCCTCGGCGCGCTGGCGTGGTTGGTGGCGCGCATCGGCCTGCGCCCGCTCGACCGCATGGCCGACACCGCGGGCGCGATCGTCGCCGGCGACCTCTCGCGGCGTGTGGAGCCCGCGACGACCCGCACCGAGGTAGGAAGGCTCGGGCTGGCCCTCAACCGGATGCTCGAGCGCCTGGAGGAGGCCTTCGCCAAGCGGGCGCGCAGCGAGGACCGGCTGCGGCGGTTCATCGCCGACGCGTCGCACGAGCTGCGCACGCCGCTCGCTTCCATCCGCGGCTACGCCGAGGTCCTGCGCATGGGGGCCGCGCGCACGCCGGAGGAGACCGGCAGGGCGACGCGGCGCATCGAGGACGAGGCCGCGCGCATGGGGGTGCTTGTCGAAGACCTGCTGACCCTCGCCCGCCTGGACGAGGTCCGCGACAGCGTGCGCGAGGACGTCGACATGACGAGCCTGGTGCGCGACGCCGTCGACGACGCCCGCGCGACCGCGCCGGACCGGGCGATCGGCCTCGAGGCGGACGGCCCGGCGATCGTCGCCGGCGACCGCGACCAGCTGCGCCAGGTACTCGGCAACCTGCTGCGAAACGCGCTCGTGCACACGCCGTCCGGCTCGCCGATCGACGTCGCGATCGGCCGGCGCGAGGGTGACGTCGAGCTCGTGGTCACCGACCACGGCCCGGGCCTTCCCACCGACGACCCCGAGACGCTGTTCGAGCGCTTCTGGCGGGCGGAGGGCGGTCGCGAGCGCGGCCGCGGGGGCGCTGGGCTGGGACTGGCGATCGTCGCCGGGATCGCCGATGCCCATGGCGGCCGGGTCTGGGCCAAGGACGCTCCGGGCGGCGGTGCGCGCTTTGTACTGCGCCTGCCGGCCCAGCCCTCGGGCTGAGCGGTCTCAGCGGTCTCCCAGGATCGTCACAGCGAGCTCTCGCAGATGGGCCGGAGACTGGCCCTATGAGCTCCGCGCCTCTGCTGCCCGAGACTCACCGGCGGACGCAGCCCGACCTGGCCGCCCATCCCGCCCAGCCGCGGGTCGACGTCGTGGTGCCGGTTTACAACGAGCAGGCCGCGCTTCCGTTCTCGATCCGGCGCCTGCACGAGTACCTCGGCGCGCACCTTCCCTACGACTGGCGCATCGTCATCGCCGACAACGCGAGCACGGACGAGACGCCGCAAGTGGCGGCGGCCCTGGCCGAGGACCTGCCCGGCGTCGAGGTCCTGACCCTCGCCGAGAAGGGACGCGGCCGCGCGCTGCGCGCTGCGTGGTCGGCCAGCGACGCCGACGTCGTCTGCTACATGGACGTCGACCTGTCGACCGACCTGCGGGCCCTGCTCCCGCTCCTCGCCCCGCTTGTCTCCGGCCACAGCGACGTGGCGATCGGGAGCCGACTGGCGCGCGGGTCGCAGGTCGTCCGCGGGGCCAAGCGCGAGCTCATCTCGCGCGCCTACAACGGCCTGCTGCACGTCGCGCTGCGCGCGCGCTTCTCCGACGCCCAGTGCGGCTTCAAGGCGCTGCGCGCCGACGCGTCACGGCGACTGCTGCCCGCCGTTCGCGACGGGCAGTGGTTCTTCGACACCGAGCTCCTCGTCCTCGCCCAGCGCGCGGGACTGCGCATCCACGAGGTGCCCGTCGACTGGGTCGACGACCCCGACTCGCGGGTCGACCTCGTGAGCACGGCGCTCGAGGACCTGCGCGGCGTCGCCCGCCTGGCCGCCGCGAGCCCCGTGGCGCGCTTCGCGGCCATCGGCATCTGCTCGACCATCGCCTACGCGCTGCTCTTCCTGGTGCTGCGCGGGCCGCTCGGGGCGGGCGGCGCCAACGCCCTCTCGCTCGCCATCACCGCGATCGCCAACACGCAGGCCAACCGCCGCCTGACCTTCTCGATACGCGGCCGCGCGGGGCTGGTTCGCCAGCACCTGATGGGCGGCGTGGTCTACGTCCTGACCCTCGGCCTGACCGCCGGGGCGCTCGCCGTGCTGCACGCCCTTAGCGCGCGCCCGCCGATCGGCGTCGAGGCGGCCGTGCTCACGGCGGCCAGCGTCTGTGCCGCCGTCACCCGCTACGTCGCGCTGAAGACCTGGGTCTTCGCCCGGCGCCGCGTGCGCGTCGCGCGACTCCTGCACCCGACCTCCTGAACACCGAAAGGAACTACGCGTGTCCACCCCATCACTGTCTCTGCCACGAATCGCCCACGGGGGGGTGCGCCCGCGGGCGCGAGCGGCCTCGCTGCCTCGGCCCGAGCTGCTCGGGCTGCTCGCGCTGGCGGCGTTGCTGAACCTATGGGCGCTCAGCCGCAACGGGCTGGCGAACGAGTACTACAGCGCGACCGTCCGCTCGATGAGCTCGAGCTGGCACGACTTCCTCTACGGCTCCTTCGACCCCGCGGGCGTGATGACGGTCGACAAGCCGCCGCTCGCCTTCTGGGTGCAGGCGCTGAGCGTGAAGGCCTTCGGTTTCAGCTCGTGGAGCATGCTCGTGCCGCAGGCGCTCATGGGCTTGGCCACTGTCGCCCTGGCGTACGATCTCACGAAGCGGCGCTTCGGACGCGTTGCCGGCTTCGTCGCCGGCCTCGTGCTCGCGCTCACGCCGATCACCGTCGCGCTCTCGCGCTTCAACGACCCCGACACGCTCCTGGTGCTCTGCTGCACCGCGGCGCTGTGGTGCCTCGTGCGGGGCCTGGAGGACGGCCGGATGCGGTGGATCGTCCTCAGCGGAGTGTGCGTCGGGCTCGGGTTCGAGACCAAGATGGCGGCCGCGCTGATGGTGGTGCCGGGGATCGTGGCGGCGTGGATGTGGGTGGCGCCGCGCGGCCGGGCCGTGGCCGCGCGCGGCCTGCTGGCCGGTGGCGCGGCGCTGACCGCGATCGGCCTCGCCTGGCCGGTGCTCGTGTGGTTGACGCCGGCCTCTGACCGGCCGTGGATCGGCAGCACCAGCGACAACAGCATCTGGTCGCTCATCCTCGGCTACAACGGGCTCGGGCGGCTGTTCGGCCAGGCCGGCGGGCCCGGCGGTGCGGGGCCGGGTGGTGGTGGAGCCGGCGGCGGCGCGGGCGGCGGGGGGGGACCGTTCGGTGGTGAGCCGGGCGCGCTTCGCCTGCTCAACTCGGCCATCGGTGGGCAGATCGGCTGGCTGCTCGGCTTCGCCACGGTCGCCGGCATCGCGCTGGTCGTCCTCACGCGCCTGCGCCGGGGCGACGCCCGCACGGGATGGCTGCTCGCCGTCGGCGGGACGTTCGCGATCACCGCGGTCGCCTTCAGCAAGGCCCAGGGGATCTTCCACCCCTACTACGTGTCCTTCCTTGCTCCGTTCAGCGCCGCGCTCGTGGGCGCGGGCGTGGCGGAGATCCGCCGGCCGGGGCGCCCGGCGCGCGTGCTGGCGCCACTGGCGATCGCCGGCGGGGTTGCGACGGAGCTGGCGGTGCTGCACTCGAGCGCTCAGGACCTCGCCTGGCTGACGCCCGTCCTGGTGGCGGTCGGCGTGACCGCGGCCGTCGCGATCGTCGCCGGCACCCGTGCACGCGTGCGGACAGCCGCGCTAGTCGCGGTCCTTGCGGCGCTGCTCGTGGCCCCTGCTTCGTGGGCGTTCCAGACGGTCGGCCACAGCGTCACCGGCACCTTTCCCACGGGCGGCCCGGCGAGCGCGGGGTTCGGCGGGCCGGGTGGCGGACCGGGCGGTGGTCGCATGCGGGGCGCGGGCTTCCGCGGTGCTGGCGGCCCACCGGCCGCACGTGGCATGCCTCCTGGCGCGGCCGGCATGCCTCCTGGCGCGGCCGGCATGCCCCCGGGCGCGGCGGGTACGCCGCGCATGGCGGCCGGCGGGCCGGGCGGGAACGACCAGTCGCTCGCCCAGGCCGTCGCCTACGCCAAGCGCCACGGAGGCGGAACCGTCGCCGGGTCGAGCCAGATGGGCGCGTCCCGGACGGTCGCGGCCGG
>JBBQNQ010000082.1:0-12244 GCA_038330095.1 Solirubrobacterales bacterium | reverse complement strand
ACGGAGCACTCGAGGCGGATCGAGGATGACCTGCTCCGGCTGCAGGACTCGAGCGCTCAGATCCGCGTGCGCGCCGCGATGGTGCTGATGATCGCGTTCGTGGCGCTCGCAGAGGCCCTGGGGCTCGAGGTAATCCTCGGCTCCTTCGCGGCGGGCGGGCTGCTGTCGCTGCTGGACCGGGACCGCCGCATGACCCACGCGAACTTCCGCACCAAGCTCGAGGCGATCGGCTTCGGGCTGTTCATCCCGGTCTTCTTCGTCACCTCGGGGATCCGCTTCGACCTCTCGGCACTGGTCGACAAGCCGTCGAACCTGGTGATGGTCCCGATCTTCCTGGCGGCGCTCCTCGCGGTGCGCGGGCTGCCCGCCGTTACCTATCGCGGCTTTGTGGGAGCGCGCCGGGCGAACATCGCGGGCGTGCTTCAGGCCACATCGCTGCCGTTCATCGTCGCCGCCACGGCCATCGGGCAGAGCCTGGACCTGATGGACTCGGCAGAGGCCTCCGCGCTCATCGCAGCCGGCCTGCTGTCGGTCCTGATCTTCCCGGTCACCGGTCTGAGCCTCCTGAAACGCGCGATGCGCGACGAGGGCACGCCCGTCCCGGAGCCCACCGGCACCGAGGCATCGCCTCAGATGGCGATGTAGCCGCCCCGGCGGCCGGCGGTTGCGCTGGAGCACGACACGGAGACGGTCGACGCCGACCGCTTCTTCGGCTCCGAGCACCGGTACCCGGGCGCTGGTACCTCGCTCCGACCCCGTGGGAGACGCCCGAGGAGGGGCTGCTCTCGGGCGAGACCCGACGCGTGGTCCTGGGCGATCGAGGGGCTTCCGCAGGCGCAACGGGCCGTGGTGACCCTGCGCGACGTCGAGGGCTGGCCGGCCGAGGAGGTCTGCGACGCGCTAGAGCTGAGCGAGGGCAACCAGCGCGTCCTCCTGCATCGCGGCCGCTCGAAGATCAGGCTGGCCTCGAGAGCTACTTCGGGACCGTCGAGGTGAACGCCCTCGCGGGGGCGGATCTCCCGACGGTTCGGCTGTAACGCCAGGCGTCCTCGGGCGCACTACGCGACCGACCCCGAAGCAGGAGGAAGAGCTATGGCCGACGCAACCGCGACCTCCGAGAGGACCAAGGGCCTCAGAGGCCTCAAGGACAAGAACGTGCTCGTGACCGGTGGCAGCTCCGGGATCGGGCAGGCGATCGCCGTGCGCTTCGCCGAGTACGGCGCCAACGTGGCGATCAACTACCTGCGCCAGCCCGAGGAGGCCCGCGACACAGAGGACCAGGTGCACGCCTGCATCGCCAAGGTCCAGCAGGAGGGGGTCCAGGACGTGCTCGTCCGGGGCGACGTGTCCCGCGAGGATGACGTCGTGCAGATGGTGGGCGCCGCGATCGACGGTCTCGGTGGCCTGGACGTCCTCGTTAACAACGCCGGCATCCAGATCTCACGGCCCACCGAGGAGCTATCGAGCGACGACTTCGACAGGGTGCTCGCGGTGAACCTGCGCGGCTCGTTCTTGTGCGCGCGCGAGGCGATCAGGCACTACCTCGCGGAGGAGAAGCCGGGCTCGATCCTGAACGTCTCGAGCGTCCATCAGCTGATCCCCAAGCCGAACTACCTCGGCTACTCGACGTCCAAGGGCGGGATGCAGAACCTCACTCGGACGCTGGCCCTCGAGTACGCGTCCCGCGGGATCCGCGTGAACGGCGTCGGCCCGGGGGCCACCGTCACCCCGATCAACCGCGCCTGGATCGACGACCCCGAGAAGCGCAAGCAGGTCGAGGAGCACATACCGATGCAGCGCGCCGGCGACGCGGACGAGATGGCGGGCGTGACCGCGTTCCTCGCGAGCGACGACGCCGCCTACATCACCGGGCAGACCATCTTCGTGGACGGTGGCCTCACCCTGTTCCCCAGCTTCTCGACCCCGTGGTCGTCCGAGTGACCTCGGAGGCCTCGGTGGACACCCGCTGGTGGCCCTCGCCGTTTGGCGAGGGCGACCAGCTCGGGATGCTCAACCACATCGACGAGGCCAAGCGGCTCGAGGCGCTCTCGATGGTCCGCTCAGGTCGGTTGTACGACCTGGGGCACGTCCTCGACGAGGACATCCCTGTCTTCCCGGGCCGCTTCTTCAAGCAGACGCTCGTCACCACCGCGCATCACCAGAACGCGGGCATGCCGGTGGGTGACAACGAGGTCAACTGGATCACCGAGCAAGTGTCGGCCACGATGCAGCTCGGCACCCACGTCGACGCGCTGTCGCACCTACAGATCGGGGATCGCGGCTACAACGGTGTGCACGTTTCCGAGCTGGCGGGCACCGCCGGCGTCGCGAAGGTCGGCGTATCAGGTCGCCCTCACTGGCTGTGACACGTGGAGCTGTGGCCCCGTCCCGGCCGAGGACCCCGACCGCCCTTTCGAGGTCCCGCAGATCCTGAACGCCGAGAAGCTCTACCTCGTCCACGGCGAGGCAGGCGAGGACCCCAGCGAGCCGCGGCGCTCCGGGCCCTTTCCCTATCCGGCGGTCTCGCACGAGCCGCGCATCCAGCAGCTACACGACGACCTCCTCGCCTCGGGCCACAACCCTTTCCACCTGCCCGTCGGGGTGGACATGAACGAGACGGACCCCGAGGCCGGCCGCTGCGTGCGGTGCGACCGCTTTGACGGCTTCCCCTGCCTGACCGACGGCAAGGCCGACGCCCACGTGCTCTGCATCCGGCCCGCCATCAGGCACGACAACGTCACGCTGAAGACCCATTCGAAGGTCGTCCGGCTCGAGACCGGTGCGTCGGGCGGCTCGGTCAGCGGCGTCGTCGTAGACCGGCGCGGCGCGACGGAGACCTACACCGGCGACGTCGCGGTGGTCTCCTGTGGGGCAGCCGAGTCGCCGGCCCTGCTGCTGCGCTCGGCCAACGACAGGCATCCGAATGGACTCGCGAACTCTTCCGACCAGGTGGGGCGCAACTACATGGCGCACATCAACTCCGGCGTGATCGCCATTTCCCAGACGCCCAACGACACCAAGTTCCAGAAGACGCTCGGCGTGAACGACTACTACTGGGGCGCCCCGGATTCCGAGCTGCCGCTTGGTCACATCCAGATGCTGGGCAAGTCCGACCGCAACATCCTGCGGGCGGGCGCGCCGTGGTTCGCCCCCGGCCTCGCCCTCGAGTACATGTCCAAGCACGCCATCGACTTCTGGCTCACGACCGAGGACTTGCCCAACCCGGAGAACCGGATCAGGGTCGACCGCCAAGGGACGATCCACCTGTCCAAGACGTTCCACAACGAGGAGCCCCACCGGCGACTGCTCGGCAAGCTCAAGGGCCTCCTGGGCCAGATCGGCGCCTCGGAGCGAATGATCCCGCGGTTCTCGGTGCTCGACCAGCGCATCCCGCTCGCCGGCATCGCCCACCAATGCGGCACCGTCCGCTTCGGAGACGACGCCTCGAGCTCGGTACTCGACCCGAACTGCAAGGCGCACGATCTCGACAACCTCTACGTTCGTCGACACGAGCTTCTTCCCGTCGTCGTCGGCGGTGAACCCGGCGCTGACGGCCATGGCCAACGCCCTTCGGGTGGGCGACCACCTGCTGGAACGGCTCGGTGCGGGTGCCGGCGCGGGCGCCCGGACCGCCAACGACTCGGAACGCGCGAAGGTGGCAGCATGAGCGCCCGGCAGACCGTGGGCACGGTCGCTGAGGCGATCGGCAAGGGGCTGGTGGCCGGGTTCGCCGGCACCGCCGCGATGACGGTCTCGAGCACGGTCGAGGCGAAGCTGCGCGGCCGCGCGCCCTCGTCGGCGCCGGCACGGGCCACGGCCAAGATGCTCGGGATCAAGGAGTTCGAGGACGCCGTCGCCCAGGCGCGCTTCAACGATCTGTCGCACTGGGGCTACGGCACCGGCTGGGGGGTGGTGCGCGGGCTGCTCGGTGCGACCGGCATGCCGGCAAAGGCCGCAACCGCCACCCACGGCGCTGCCATCTACGGCGCCGCCCAGGTCACTCTCCCGGCGCTCGAGATCGCCCCGCCCGCGATCTTCTGGGCCAAGGAGGAGATCGCGATCGACGCCTTCCACCACGCCGTCTACGCGACGGCGACCGGAATCGCCTACGAGCTGATCACGAGCAGATAGGGTCGCGCCAACGGACTAGTGGCCCAGGTCCAGCAAGACCAGACGAGCAGCGCAGCGGCGGCCGAGGAAGCCGAGCTGCTGGCGCGCCTGCGCGCCGGCGACGAGGCCGCCTTCGAATCGCTCGTCGACACCTACCACGCCACGATGCTGGCGGTCGCGCGCAACTACGTGAAGACCAGCGATGTCGCCGAGGAGGTCGTCCAGGAGGGGTGGCTCGGTGTCCTGAGGGGACTCGACCGCTTCGAGGGGCGCTCGTCTCTGAAGACGTGGGTCCTACGCATCCTCGTCAACACCGCGCTCACGCGTGGCGGCCGGGAGGCGCGCAGCGTGCCCTTCTCATCGCTCGCTCCCGCCGGTGAGGACGAGCCCGCCGTCGAGCCCGAGCGCTTCCGCGCGCCGGGCGAAGCCTTCGCCGGGCACTGGAACGCCAACCCCGGCGACTGGAGCTCACTGCCGGAGGAGGCGCTCCTGGGTCGCGAGACGATCGACATCGTCAAAGCGGCGATCGAGATGCTGCCGGGCGCTCAGCGCGCGGTGATCGCGATGCGCGACATCGCGGGTTGCAGCGCCGAGGAGGTCTGCGAGACGCTCGACGTGTCCGCCGGCAACCAGCGTGTGCTGCTCCACCGCGCGCGCTCCCACGTACGGGCCGCACTCGAGGGGCACCTGGATGGCTGAGTCACCCGACCACATCACCTGCCAGGAGGTAGTCGAGCTCGTCACCGAATACCTCGAGGGCGCGCTGAGCCCGGACGACGCAGACCTGTTCGAGCAGCACCTCAACTTCTGCGATGGCTGCCACGCCTACGTCGACCAGATGCGCGCCACCGTCGCGGCCGTGGGGCGCGTCCGCGAGGAAGATCTGCCGCCCGACTCGCGCGAGCCCCTGCTGGCCGCCTTCAGGGATTGGAAGCAGCGGAAGTGATCGCGTACAAGTTCCTGCGCCCCGACGGCAGCAGTCTCTTCACGGGCTTCCGCTGGCAGCTCCCGAACGAGGGCCCGGGGCCCTGGATCGACGCGCCCGTGGAGCCCTGCCGCAGCGGCATCCACGCCTGCCGCGTGTCCGACCTTCGACCTTCCTCTCTGGGTCGGGCGCACGCTCTACGAGATCGAGCTGGACGGCGAGATCGTCGAGCACCGGAGCAAGCTGGCGGCCTCGCGCGGCCGCCTGCTGCGCCGGATCGAGGCGTGGGACGACGACCTCCGCGACGCATACACGCGGATGTGCGCCGACCGCGCGCACGAGCTGGTGTTCAGCGTGTCGCCTCCGCTCGAGGCGTGGGACGCCGTGGTCGAGCCGTCGGTCCACGAGGGGCCGGCGCAGCTGGGGTTCGTCGCGGCGCGGATCGCGGAGGAGATCTCAGGGCCCGAGGCTTACCACGCGGAGCGAGCGCGGCAGGCGGAGTGGCTGGCGGATCGCCTGCGGCTGGGTGAGACCCCAGGCTGGTTCGCTCGGTTGCGGAGGTGGCGTCGCTAATCGCCGCTCGCGGGCGAGCCATCCCCACCCACCCTCGCCTACGTCGCCGCGTGCGCCTTCGCGCGCAGCTCGAGCAGCGCGTTCAGGAAGACCTCGGAGAACGTGGGGAAGGGCTGGATCACGTCGTCCATCACGTCCAGCGGCACCCGGGCCCGGATCGCGAGCGTCGCCTGCTGCAGCCACTCGCCCGCATCGGGGCCGAGCGCGTAGGCCCCGGTGACGCGCTCACCATCGGAGACGAGCGTCATGAAGTGCGGCCTGTCGTAGTCGCGCATGTACGTGTAGGTGCGGGGGACCTCCGAGAGCGAGACGGTGGCGGTCAGCGGTCCTTCCGCCTCGCCCACGGACGCCGCCTGCGGGTCGGTGAAGACCACCCTTGGAACGGCGTCGTAGTTCGCCTCGCGGTCGCGGCCGAGGATGTTGGCGGCGGCCACCCGGCCCTGGTACTTGCCCACGTAGGTCAGCGGCCAGATGCCGGTCACGTCGCCGATCGCCCACACGCCGTCGCCGGCGTTCATGCGGGCGTCGACCTCGATTCCGCCCTTGCCGGGCTCGATGCCGACGTTCTCCAGGCCGATCTCCTCGACACGTGGGCGCCGCCCGGTCGCCACTAGGAGCCGGTCGCCGCGCAGCTCGTCGCGCTCGGGGAACTCGAGCACGAACTCGCCATCCTCGCGGCGGACCGCCGAGGCGTGCTGGCCGAAGCAGAGCTCGATCCCGTCGGCCTCGAGCGCCTGTCCGAGGGCCCGGCCGAGGGACTCGGGCTCGCGCGGTAGGACACGGTCGGCACCCTCGACGAGCGCCGCCTCGCCACCCATGCGGGCGACCACCTGCGCCATCTCGACGCCAACCGGGCCGCCGCCGAGCACGAGCAGTCGCCGCGGCACCTCCTTCAGGCCGGTTGCTTCGCGGTTCGTCCACACGCCGTCGAGCTCGCGCAGGCCCTCGATGGGAGGGATGAAGGGCCATGAGCCGGTCGAGATCACGATGTCCTGGGCGGTGTATGAGGTGCCGTCCACGGAGACCTCACCGGGTCCTTCGATACGCCCCGTGCCGCGGATGACCTCGATGCCCTTGCCCTCGTACCAGCCGACCTTCCCCGAGTCGTCGTAGTTCGAGACCATGAAGTCGCGCCACGCAAACGCGGACTCGGGGTGCACGCCGCCGTTCACGGCCTCCGCCGCGCCGGGCGCCTCGCGGGCCCCCTGAAGGGCCTCGCCCGGCCGAAGCAGCGTCTTCGAGGGCATGCAGGCCCAGTAGTCGCACTCGCCGCCGAGCAGCTGACGCTCGATGACGGCGACCTTGAGGCCGCCGTCGGCCAGTTGCCCGGCGCAATGACCGCCGGCGGGGCCGGTGCCGAGGACGATGACGTCGAAGCCCATCACGCTGCCTCCTTCGCCTTGTCCAGCTCGTGGGCGGCGATGATAAGCCCGATGTGGCTGAAGGCCTGGGGGAAGTTCCCCAGCTGCTCGTCGTTCACCGTGTCGATCTCCTCGGCCAGGAGGCCGAGGTCGTTCGCGTAGCCCGTGAGCTGATCGAACAGCTCCTGAGCCCGCTCCACCTCTCCGGCCTGCGCCAGACAGGCGACCAGCCAGAACGAGCAGATCGTGAACGTGCCCTCCTCACCGCTCAGGCCGTCCGCGTTCAAGCCCTCGTCGTTCATATAGCGCAGGACGAGGCCGTCCGCGGTGAGGTCGCCCGCGATCGCGTCGATGGTCGACTTCATCCGCTCGTCGGTGGCCGGCAGGAAGCCGAGGATCGGCATCAGCAGCTGGGCCGCGTCGAGCTCGTCGGAGTCGAAGGCCTGGGCGAAGGCCTGCTTCTGCTCGCTCCAGCCGCGCTCGAGCACGGCGTGGCGAATCTCGTCACGGGCGGCCGCCCACTCCTCCGCCTTGGCGTACGCGCCGAGCTGGTCAGCCAGCTTCACCGCACGGTCCAGCGCGACCCAGCAGAGCACCTTGGACGAGAGGTGGTGGCGGGGCTCTCCGCGCATCTCCCACATCCCCGAATCGGTCTCCTTCCAGCGCCGCGCGGCGGTGTCCGCCAGGTCGGCCACGAACTGCCGGATCTCCGCGTGCAGGTCGCCGAGCTTCTCCTGGTACAGCCAGAGGGAATTGAGCAACTCGCCGTACACGTCGAGCTGCACCTGGTCCCAGGCGCCGTTGCCGACGCGTACCGGCGCCGAGTCGCGCCAGCCGCGCAGGTGCGGAAGCT
Organism: Solirubrobacterales bacterium; assembly: GCA_038330095.1. Lineage (GTDB taxonomy): Bacteria > Actinomycetota > Thermoleophilia > Solirubrobacterales > Solirubrobacteraceae > JBBPZA01. The sequence goes on along the minus strand of JBBQNQ010000082.1, from coordinate 4,422 downwards.
CGCGCTCGGAAAGGTCGTGCTCGCCGCCGATCCCGTACATGATCTGAAGCGAGCCCTCGCTCGCGCGGCCGCCCGCCGAGCTGGTCATGAAGGAGACGAACTCCCCCGCCTCGTCAGAGCAGGCGCCTATGTACAGCGCCTCGATGGCGAGGCTCGAATCGCGGATCCACGAGAAGCGGTAGTCCCAGTTGCGCTCGCCTCCGACGGTCTCCGGCAGCGACGTCGTCGGCGCCGCGACGATGGCTCCGGTCGGGCGGTAGGTGAGCCCCTTCAGAACGCGCGAGCTCATGCGGACGAGCTCCTTGTTCGGGCCCTCGTAGATGTCGTGCTCGGCCTCCCAGGAACGCCACGCCTCGGCGGTGTCCTCAATCCGGTCGAAGACCTCCTCAGCCGGCGAAGGGGACGGAGGCTCCTTCTGCTCGGCCGCGGCCCAGCGCAGCGAGAAGCCGCGCCGGTCCCCCTCCGAGACCGAGAAGGACGCGCGGATGGTCGACTCGGCGTCGAGCTCCAGAGGCGTGCTCGCGGACACCCCGAGGCGCCCCGCGCCGAAGCTCTGCGCCCCGCCGTTCTCCAGTCGGATCAGCGGCTTGATCAGCCCGTACTCGGGGCGTGGGGCCAGCTCCATCTCCAGCTCCACCTCACCGGCGATCCCCTCGATGTCGCGCAGCAGCTCGTGCGGAGCGTCGAACCCGAGATCGTGCCCGCGCTGACCCGGCGCGAACGCCATCGCATCGAGGAGCCTTACCCTGCCGGTGTCGGTCGTGAAGATCGTCTCGATGACGAGTGTGCCCGGCAGGTAACGGCGCTCCGTCGAATAGGAGCCGGCCGGACGGATGGACCAGTGGCCCGCACCCGGATCGAGAAGCCGGGAGAAGATCGCGTCGCTGTCGTAGCGCGGCAGGCACAACCAGTCGACGGAGCCGTAGCGATCCACCAGTGCCGCGGAGTTGCAGTCGGCGAGAAGTCCGTAGTCGGCGACCGGGCGGAAGTCCCCCGTGGTCATGGCGCCCGCCGTGGCGGGTCGGGCGTGATGGTGGGCGTATCGCTCATGCGCTGTTCCTCCGGTTCCGGGCTGACTGGGTCCTAAGTCCAGCGGGGCAAGCTTCCGTTACACGCCGTAACGACAGCCGTGCGGGCGGGACTATGTCCTTGTGAGCGCGCGCCGCAAGAAGACATGAGCTGCACGGAGCTCGTCCAAGTCATCACCGACTATCTCGAGGGCACGATGCCCGTCAGTCAACGCGCTCGGTTCGAGGAGCACCTGGAGGTGTGCCCCTACTGCGTGACCTATCTGGAGCAGATGCGAGAGACGATCGACACGCTCGGCACGCTGCGCGAGGAGTCGCTCTCCGAGGAGGCGCGCGACCAGCTCCTGCAGGCCTTCCGCGGCTGGGCCGCGGCGCGGTAGTCCGGCAATGGACCTCTCGCCGGGAACGCGGTTTCCAGATCTCGACTTGCCGGATCACACCGGGCGGCCCCGCAGCCTCTCGAAGCTCGCGGGTGGCGACCCTCTCGTCCTGCTGAGCTCGCGCGGCTGGTGGTGCCCGAAGGAGCAGCGCTACATGCGCGAGCTCTGCCGGCTCCAGGACGAGTTCGAGGTCGCCTACTCGCGAATCGTCGTGCTGAGCGTCGACCCGCCCGAGGTCCAGGCGGCGTTCCGCGCCGGGCTGGGCGCTCGCTTCACCTTCCTCTCCGACCACGACCGGCGCTGGCTTCCGCGGCTTGGGCTTCTTGAAGGAACCGACACCGTCCACGAGCCCTACCGGCCGGCGGGCTTCACGCTCTTCCCGGACCTGACGATCCACCGCGCCTACAACGGCTACTGGTACTGGGGGCGGCCCCGTATGGAGGAGCTCCGCCGCGACATGCGCGAGATCAGCCAGGCCGTGCGCGGCGACTGGGAGGTGCCGGAGTGAAGCCGTTCGCGTACCTGGTCTTCGACGGGCAGCGACTCAGTGCAGACCCGCACACGGACGGCAGGCGACTCAGGATCGACTCGCGCTGCCTCGAAGGCCAACCGGTCAAGGGTGCCGTCGCTCATGTCTGCGCGCGGCCCGATCGTGACGCCGCCCTGCGCTACGACGAACCCGAGGTCCAGCAGGCGCGTCGCGACGCGCTGGAGTGGTCGATCCCGCTGCTGGGCGACCGGCTCGTCTGTCTTTCCACCTTCGCCATCGACGCGAGCCTGTGTGCGGGCGCGATCACGGTGGCGAGGGATGCGTCGCTGTTCAACAACGATCCCTTCGCCCGGCTGTTCCCGGGGACCGTGGTTGCGACAGACGACTTCAGCGAGGTGTCGCCGCCGGCGGGTCCGACCATCGAGCGCTACACCGGCGCGCCCTGGCCGGGAGGCCGGTTCCAGTGAGGGCGGCGGGTGGTCTGATCAAGAACGACCTCAGGCCGCGCGGCCCGGAGGTACTCCCGGAAGGGGTGGAGGCCGGGACCGAACCGGAGTACGGGCTACTTCTTCGCGGATGCCGCGGAGTTGGCGGCCACCGCGGACCGGATCAAATCCTTGAAGGCGGACTCGTTGAGCTTCTCGGCTTCGCCAATGTCGATCGCTCGGCGCGTCTTCCCCTCGAGACTGGAGTTGAACAGCTTGTTGGGGTCCTTGAGGGAGGCGCCTCGGAAGAACGTGAGCTTCACGACCTGCTTGTACGACTCCCCCGTACAGACGATGCCGTCATGAGACCAGACCGGAGTCCCGGAGGAGGAAGGCTTCTCCCATTTCCATTCCTCCTCGATCTCGGGGTCCGCGTCGTGGATGAGGTCGCGCACCGCGGCGAGCGTCTCGCCCCTCCAGTCCCCCAGCTCCTCGATCCTCTTCGTGATGCTCTTCGAAGCGGCCGAGCTGTCCGCGTCACGTTCCATCCTCATGGCCTCGCCAAATTGTCCATGACGGTCATATTAGGCGCGGCTCGGTGACCGCGCTTCTCGATTCACGTCACTGCTTTGCGTGGCGAGGTTTCGTAGCCGGCGGAGCTCACTGCTGATTGCCGGCAGTTCGCCGGGATGTCTTCAGCCCGCGCGGCGGAGCAGGGTCTCGTGCACCTCGAAGCGGTGTACGACGCTGCGGTCGCGACCGAGCTCCTTGGCGTCGTAGAGCGCTCGGTCGGCAGCATGCACGAGCGTCTCGGGTGTCGCCCCGTGCAGGGGGAACTCGACCACGCCGAAGCTCATCGTCGCTGGGTCACCGTCGTTGTGCAGCACGCGGGAGACGCCCCCGCGCAGGCGCTCGGCCAGGTCGAAGGCGCCGTCGGCGTCAGTGGCGGGGAGGATCAGCGCGAACTCGTCGCCGCCGATCCGTGCCGCCGTGTCGATCTTGCGCCGCGCTGCGCCGAGCACCTGGCCGACGTGTGTGAGCGCGACATCGCCGGCGGGATGGCCGAAGCGGTCGTTGAGGGTCTTGAAGCCGTCGAGGTCGCCCAGCACGAGTGCGAGCGGTTGCGCCGTCCGGCGCGCGCGCTCGAGCTCCAGCTCGAAACGCTCGGTGAACCCTTGCCGGTTGAGCAGCCCAGTGAGCGGATCGCTGCGCGCCGCGTGGGTCAGGCGTGCCACGAGGTCATCGTTGCGGCGCTTGAGGACGTGAACGAGGGCGGCAGCCGCCACGACCATGCCCACGGTGATGAACCAGCGCGTGAAGGCAACCGCCTCCGGGCGGATCGCTACGAGGACTGCCGCGTACGTGGCGGCGACGACGCCGAGCTGAGCTACGACCTGCGTGCGTGTGAAGAAGTAGCCGGCGTACAGCGCGATCCACAAGTAGAGAACCTCGTTGACCGCCGCCGGACCGCCCTGTCGCTCACCGTTGAAGTACAGCGAGAGCGCGACGAGCACGCTGCCGAAGATCATGAATGCCTGATGGGACCACGACGGCAGCCGCTCGGGCCAGCCGAGGAGCAACGCCGCGGCCAGGGCCGTGGCCACCGCGATTGCGGAGAAGCCCTCCATGTCGGCCTGGGGCGAGTGCGGAAACAGCATGGAGGCCACCGTGACCACCGAGGCGAGCAGGAACAGCCCGCCGGCGATCCGTCCCCGCGACGCCCGCAGGAGACCAGCCGGGGCCTCGGTCGACTCCATAACCGACTATCGACGCGCCCGTCCAAGCGGTTTAGCGACGCCGCCCGTTCGCCGACCTGCAGGCTCGCCGGCGCCGACCAGGGCGTCCAGAAGGGGTCTCAGCGCTCGTCAACGCGCTTCAAGCAGCAAACCCCGACCACCTTTGTGATGGCCGGGGTTCGAAACTCGATGCAGATGGTGGGCGCGGTTGGTTTCGAACCAGCGACCTCTCGCGTGTGAAGCGAGCGCTCTCCCACTGAGCTACGCGCCCTGAAGCGGCAAGCCTAGCGGCGCTTTGCCCGCTGAACAGCAACGTCGACCGCCTGAAGTCAACTAGAGTCGCGGCTCTGTGAAGGCGGCGGT
>JBBQNQ010000081.1:0-12296 GCA_038330095.1 Solirubrobacterales bacterium | reverse complement strand
CCCCCAGCGCCGCCGGACACGCAGTTGCCGCGGACGACGTTGCCAGAGCCCTTGGGGCCGCTCCAGTACGCCTCGACGTTGGCGCGGATGCGGCTGTTGGAGATCACGTTGCCGACAACGACGTTCCCGCTCGATGCCTTGCCATCGCCCCCGGCGAACAACACGCCCTCTCCGTTGCCGTCGATGATGTTGCCCTTGACCAGCGTGCGCTGGGCGTCGGGGTAGAGCTGGACGCCGCGGTCCACGTTGTCATAGATGAGGTTGCCGACGATCTGGGTCCCGTCGGCGCGAGCGACGTAGATGCCGTGCTCCATGTTGGTCGACGGCCGCCTACCGCAGTCGTGGATGCGGTTGCCGCGGATGATCGTGCCGCGTACGCGGCGGTCCGGTGAGTTGACGACGAGGCAGATCTCGGTGTTGCCGTTGGTCACGTCGTTGCCCAGGATGCGCACGCCGTCCGCCTCGATCGTCGGCGACGGCAGTCTCGCCTCGTTGGAGCCGTTGAGCGCCAGGTAGGCGATCGTCGTCCGCGAGGCCGTGCGGGTGACGTACACGCGGCCGAAGAGGCGCGCCCGCTCCCGCGGATAAGCGCGAAGCGTGGTGCCGGTCCGCGCCACGCGCAGGCCGCCGCTGTAGCGCCCGGAGCGCAGGCACCCGACCTTGCCGGGGGCGAGGGAGTCCGCGAGCCGCTGCGCGGACCGAAACGGACGCTTGCGGGTGCCCCGAGCGCTATCGGAGCCGCGCGGCGACGCGAAGCGATCGCAGCTCCCGTTGGCGCGCGAGATTCCCGGCACCTGGCAGGCCTCTATTACGAGCGCCGCGAGGAGGATGAGGACGGCGAGCATCGCCGCGGTCGTACGGCCGCCCATTGCACGCAACTATGACAACCTCCGGTCTCGGGCTCGGCCGAGGCCCGTTGTTCGCCACGCGCGAGGCGCGCACGCAGCGCTACCGGATGGCCAGGTACTCCATTCCGGACTCTACGACGTCGCCGACGAAGCGGACCGCGTCGTAGCGCTTGGCAGCCTCGACGGCCGTGCGACTGAGTCCCGACCGCTCATCGGGCCTGCGCAGCTCCCACCGGTTCACGACCCGGGAGAAGCCGATCGCGCGCAGGATGTCCTGTACCCAGTTGTGGCGGAACCACTGGATCGCGGGGCGCGTCGTGTTGCCGACGAGCGCGGGCCAGTACTTGGCCGCCGCACCCATGATGAAGCGGCGGACCGGGTCGGGGTACCACGGGAAGGCCGGGAAGCCTGCGATCTCGACCTGTCGCGGGGACAGGACGCTGCTCGTTGAGAAGAAGAAGGAGCCGCCGGGCTCGAGCACGCGGTAAGCCTCGCGGAAGCACTCGATCGGATCATCGACGTGCTCCATCACCGAGTAGGACTGGACGAGCCGGAAGAACCCGTCGTCGTAGGGAAGCTTCTCGGCGTGCCCCGGCTTGATCGGGAGCGTGGTGCCCGTCCGGCGCTCGAGCTCGTGGCTGACCTCGATGGCGGGCGCCCAGGGCTCGACGCCGTAGGCCTCGAACCCGGCGCGCTGGAAGGCGAGCATGGCGACGCCCTGCGCGGCGCCCACGTCCAGGACGCGAGCCGGAGGCTCGAGCGTGGCGAACTGCTGCACGCGCCGGAGGTGGCGGCCGATGTAGTCCTCGACCTCAGGGAGGCGGCCGAGCGCGGTCTGAATGTCGTTCTGCTCGGTCGCGCTCTGCTTCACCGGCGCCACCTTACAGAGCGGCCAAGCACGTCTAGGCGGCGACGCGGCGGCGCAGCATGCCTCTCGCCACGTCGATGTCCTCGCCACCGACCTCGCCCGTGAGGCGCAGCACGGCGACGTAGGCGGCCGACCCCGCGAGGATGCCGACGACGAGCTGCCACAGCGCCACGTCGTGGGTGCCGAACGCGAAGAGGATCGCGGCCATCACGGCTCCGCCGAGCCCGGCCCGGGCGAGCGTGATCCACAGCGGGCGGAGGGACAGATCGAGGGCGCGGCGCAGGATCCAGAGGTGTGCCGGGACCCATACCACGTAGGCCAGGCTGGTGCCCCACCCGCCGGCGACCACGCCGATCCGGGGCAGCAGCGTGACGTCCACGGTGACGTTGACCGCGAGCGTCACCACTGCGATTGCGATGCGCTTGCCGCCCTCGCCGACGTAGTTGACGCCGAGTGTCACCAGGGCGGCCGGGCCCGAGAGCAGCACGAACGGCGCGAGCGCGCGCAGCACCGCCGGTGCCTCCGGGTACTTCGTCCCGAAGAGCAGCGTGATGATCGGCTCGGCCCAGATCACGACGGGCGGGACGAAGAGCACCTGGAGCATGGTCACGTAGCGCAGGGCGGTCATGAAGCTCTTGACGTCGCGCTCCTGCCCTGACTCGCTCGCCAGCCGCGGGGCGATTGCCGACGCGACCGATCCCACCGGGTAGTGAAGGAACCAAACCAGCCTCATCGGGAGCTCGAACATGGCGACGGTCGCGCCGCCGCCCAGGATCGCCGCGATCAGCAGGACGTCGATGCTCGAGAAGACCCTGAACACCGCGTCGACGAGAAGCAGGGGCCCCGCGTAGAGCAGGATGCGCGACGCGGCGACCGCCGGAGGGTGGTCGCGCCGCGTCCGCAGGCGGCCGATGACCCGCCGGGCCACGACCAGCGCGAGCACGCTCCCGACGACATAGCCGATCGCGCGCCCGAACGCTGCACCTGTGGCGCCGCCGCCCAGGAGCACCAAGCCGACGCTCGCCGTGACCTCGATGACGCTCTCGGCGGTCACGATAGGCAGGTTGTGGCGGATCTTCGCTAGTGCCTCGAACGAGCCGAGCAGAAGAAGGAACAGGCTCTGCCCGGCCAGCGACACGGCGACTCCGCGCAGCGGCCAGGTGGCGCCGGGCGTGCCGAAGGCCTGCGAGATCGGCGCCGCGAGGGCGATCAGGGCCACGCTCACTACCCCGCCGGCGATGAGCTTGAGCCGCAGCGCCACCGTGAACACGTCGGCCACCGCCTCCGGATCGGTCCGTCGCTCGGCGAGGTAGCGGCTCGCGGAGGCGGCGATGCCGAGGTCCGCGAGCAGGATCGCGACGGCGACGACGCTGAGTGCGAAGGCGAAGTAGCCGTACGCGTTGGGTGTGAGGGCGCGACCGAGGAAGATCGTGAGGCCGGCGGTGAGGGCCGCCGTGGTCATCTGCGTGACGAACGCGAACCCCGCGTTGCGGCTGATCCGGTCGCCGCTCGCCCCTGCACTCATGCGGCCGACGCCTCCGGCACGCGCTGTCGTGCGGGCCCCATGCTGCGCGGCACCTTACGCCAAGTTATCGTGTGGCGGTGCCGACTCGACGGATGGTGAATCTCGAATGCAGAGGGGCCCGGCGCTGAGCGATCGGCTCGTGTTGTGCTACCACGCGGTGAGCCCGACCTGGCCCGCGAACCTGTCCATCACGCCGGACGCACTCGATCGCCAGCTGGGCACTCTCGCCGCCCGCGGGTACCGCGGCGCGACGTTCACCGAGCTCTTGACCTCGCGCGAGCCCCGCCCGCTGATGGCCGCGACCTTCGACGACGGCTACCAGTCGGTGCTGAAGCTGGCGAAGCCGATCCTCGACCGTCACGGCGTGCCGGGGACCCTGTACGCACCGACGGACTGGCCCGGCCGCCCCGGCCCGATGAGCTGGCCGGGGATCGACCGCTGGCTGGGCACGCCGCACGAGCCCGAGCTCCAGAGCCTCACCTGGGAGGAGATTCGCGGCCTGGCTTCGGACGGGTGGGAGATCGGCTCGCACACCTGCTCGCACCCGCATCTCGAGGAGGTCCCGGACGACCGGCTCGACGCCGAGCTGCGGCAGTCCAAGGCGGTTCTGGAGGAGCAGCTGGGACAGGAGTGCACGTCGATCGCCTACCCCTACGGCAGCGTCGACGCCCGCGTCGAGGGGGCGGCCCGCGCTGCGGGCTATCGAGGCGCCGGCGACATCCCGCGCGTGCTCTACCGCCCTCGCGCGATGCGCTGGCCCCGGACGCCGATCTATCACAAGGACGACGACCGCCGGTTCGCGACCAAGGTCTCGCCGGCGATGCGCCGCTGGCGTGGGAGCCGAGCCGGGCGCGCGCTCGACCGGCTGCGCACCGAACGCTTCGGTTAGGACCGAAAGTCCACTTACCGTGGCGAGGCTTCAAGTCGCCGCGGGGCCGGCCGATGGAAGGCTCACAGGGAACGCCGTCCCGAAAAGGCAAACCGTCCGAGAGGGCGGGACGCAAAGCCACGGAGCTCACGGAGCCAGCCGGGCTGTCGAAGGACACGACGGTGGGAGGGCGGACCTGGACACAGCCTTCCACTCAAGGACGGACCCTTGCGAATTCGAACCCTTGCGCCCCGCGCGCTGCTCCCTGCCGCAGCGCTTGCCGTCGCCGTCGCCGTCCCCTCTGCGGCAGCAGCGGGCACCACCTGCGACCGCGTCGCCTCGACGGCTGGAAGCGACTCGGCTGCCGGCACGGCGGGCGCGCCATACCGGTCGGCCCAGAAGCTCGTCGACACCCTCACGCCGGGGCAGACCGGCTGCCTGCGAGCAGGGTCTTACGTCGAGGACGTCACGGTCAGCAGGCCTTCGATCACGCTCACCTCCTACGGCGCCGAGAGCGCGCGGGTCACCGGCCGCTTCTGGGTCCAGCAGGGCGCGAACGGGGTGACGGTCGAAGACCTCTTTCTCAACGGAGCCAACGCAGGGCGCCTGCCCTCGCCGACCATCAACGCGAACGACGTCACCTTCGCGGGCAACGAAGTCACCGACGACAACACGGACATCTGCTTCACGGTCGGCTCGTCGTGGGGCCGCGCACAGCGGACCGTCATTCGCGGCAACCGCATCCACAACTGCGGGCTGCTTCCCTCCAACAACATGAACCACGCGATCTACGTGGCCGCAGCGGACGACACGCAGATCCTCGACAACGTCATCTATGACAACGTCGACCGCGGAGTCCAGCTCTACCCGGACGCCCAGCGCACCGTGATTCGCGGCAACGTCATCGACGGCAACGGCGAGGGCATCATGTTCTCGGGCTCCGGCGGCGTCAGCGCCAACGGAACCGTGGTGGAGAACAACCAGATCACGAACGCCACCATCCGCACCAACGTCGAGTCGTGGTACCCGGCGGGCACGCCCGTCGGATCGGGCAACGTCGTCCGCAACAACTGCGTCTACGGGGGGGCCGGCGGGGTCATGAACGCCTCGCCGGGGGGTTTCTCCATCGCAGGTAACGTCGTCGCAGATCCCGGCTACGTCGACCGCCGCGCCAAGGACTTCCGCCTTGCGGCGACCAGCTCCTGCGCCAGGGTGATGACGGCGAGTCGGGCGCCGGCCGGTGCGCGCTGGGAGCGTCCGGTGACCCCGACACCGACGCCGACGCCGACGCAGCGCGCGACGCCGACCCCGGCCCCGACGCCGATCCCGACGCCGATCCCGATCCCGATCCTCAAGCCGGCCCCGGCCCCGGCCCCGGCCCCGAAACCGACTCCGGCCCCGACCCCCAAGCCGGCCCCGCCTCCCGCGCGCGGTGCTGACACCACCGCTCCTGTCGTGTCGTCGCTGAAGCTGAGGCCCAAGCCGCTGCGGGCCGGGATGAGGCTCCGGCTCTCCTTTGGGCTCTCCGAGTCCGGCGCCGTCTCGGTGGTCATCGCTCGGGCGCTACCGAGTCGCCGGCGGGCGGGCCAGTGCGTCAAGGCCGCCGGCAGTGTCCCCAAGGGCCAGCGTTGCAAGCGCTTCCAGACCCGGAAGCTCGCCCGCAACGCCCAGGCGGGCGCGAACACCGTCACCACCCGCAAGGTCGTTCGAGGCTCCTACCGGCTGACCCTCACGGCAAAGGACGCCGCCGGCAACGTCTCGGCTCGCACCCGCGCCAAGTTCCGCGTTGCGCGCAAGGGCTGAGGCGCTTAGCCCATCGATTATCGTGGGCTTGGTGCCAGAAGCACAGCGCCTCCGCGTCGTCACGCTCACTGACACCCTTGGCGTCGGCGGCGGCGCGGAGACGCTCGCGGTGGACATCGTGCGACGGCTCGATCCGGAGCGCTTCCACCGAACCATCTGCGCCAGCCGGCTGAGGGGAAGCACCGAGGAGAAAGCGGGAATGAACCAGGCGCTCGAGGAGCTTCGGACGTCAGGCGTCGAGGTCCTGAGCCTAGAGCGCGCGAGCCGGGCCCAGATCTGGTCCTGGCGTCCGCTCGTGCGGCGCATGCGCAGTGGCCTCGTCGATGTCCTGCACTCGCACAAGTTCGGCTCCAACGTGTGGGCGACGGCGCTCGGCCGCGTCGCTCCGGTACCGGTCGTGATCGCTCACGAGCACACCTGGTCGTTCACGGGCGATCCTCTGCGCAAGCTGCTCGACCGGCGCCTGATCGCCACTGGATGCGATGCGCTGCTCGCCGTGTCCAGAGAGGATCGCAGGCGGATGATCGAGGTCGAGGAGATCCCACCGGAGCGCATCCGCCTGGTCCAGAACGGCATCCCGAGGCCCGTGGTGGCGTCCGGAGCGGACGTCCGGGTGCAGCTCGGCATCCCGGCGGACAGCCCGGTCGTGGGGTCGATCGGGATCCTCCGGCTCCAGAAACGCTATGACGAGTTGATCCGGGCCTTCGAGATCGTCCGCTCCAGGCTCCCCGACGCCCACCTCGTGATCGCCGGCGACGGCCCGGAGCGGGCCGGCCTCGAGGCCCTCGTGGCGTCGCTGAACCTGGCGGGGGCCGTACATCTGCTTGGCTTTCGCCGCGACGTGACCGCCTTGATCTCGGCCTTCGACGTCGCGGTCTCCTCCTCCGCCTACGAGGGCAGCTCGCTCTCGATCATGGAGTACATGAGCCTCGCTCGGCCGATCGTGGCCACTGCCGTCGGCGGAACGCCGGACCTCATCCAGGACGGTCGCGACGGGCTGCTGGTCTCGCCGCATGACCCCGCGGCGCTCGCGCGGGCGACGATCGAGGTGCTCCTCGATCGTGAGCGAGCGGCTGCGCTAGGGGCGAGTGCGCTCGCCCGTCAGCGCGCCGAGTTCGACATCGACATCACCGTCGAGCGGATCGCAGCGCTCTACGAGGAGCTCTACGCGCGCGCGACGGGCGGCAAGCCCCGGCGGCGGCCTGAGCCGGCCGGCATCAGCGGCTGAAGTTAAGCCTGGCGAGCATTCCCCGCCGCGGCCTCGCCCGGCCGGCGGGGACCTCGGGAGGCGCCGGAAGTGGCTTTCCCGCCAGCACCGCGCGCGGAACCGCGTTCGTGAACCATCCGAAGCGCTGGGTGATCCCGGGGACGAGCTCCTCAGCGGCCGGCGAGGCCGAGGCCACGCCTGGCGGGCGGCCCGAGAGGTTGTGCATGTCGCTGGCGATGTTGTGCACCAGTCCTTCGCGCAGCAGCTTGGCGCTGTAGCGCCGCGCACCGCCACCGAAGCGGCCCGTCAGCGCGCCGGCGGTGATCGAGGAGAGCACCCCTTCGTTCACCAGCGCGGTCAGGCGCGCCGGATCGCGCTGGAAGGCAGGGCAGCGCTCGGGGTGGCCGAGGATGATCCGGTGGCCGCGCATCGCGAGCTCGCGAATCATGTGCTCGAAGTCGCCGGCGGCGGGGGACAGGGGGCTCTCCAGGAACAGGTAGGGACCCTTGCCGAGCCTCAGTCCCGTGAGCTCGGAGTCCTCTAGCCCTATCGCGGTCTGGATGTCGATCTCCGCGCCGGGGATGATGCTGAGGACGACCCCCTCCGCGCGAAGGGCGGCCCGGAGCTCGTGGACCGCGGCCCTGATCTCCTCCGCCGAGTTGCGAAAGCGCTCGTTGACGTGCGGTGTGGCCACGACGGTGTGCGCGCCGCCGTGCGCCGCCGCGGCAGCCAGCGCGATCGCCGCCGCTAGGTCTCGAGGACCGTCGTCGATACCCGGCAGGACGTGCGCGTGCAGATCGATCACCGGGTTCTCCCCATCAGGGGACTGTCGACCTCTCCCCCCAGCTGGGTTGCGAGCGCTTCGTCCATCAGCTCGTGGACGCGCCGCTGGGCCCACAGGGGCGGGAAGGTGTGCGCGGGCCCGCTCAAGACGTCGAGCCGAACGTTGGGCCAGCGCGCAAGCTCGGACAGGTGGCCGTCGCGCTCCAGCTCCTGGAGCAGCGGCTCGCCGGCGGAGAACACGATCGTCGCCGCCTTCCCGTTCTCGCGCAGGCGATCGAGCGCCCGCACGACGTCCTCGGCGGCCGACCGGCGTTTACGGGGGCGCGCGATCCGGTCAACCATCCCGCGGGCCAGCGAGCGAAGCGCGTTGCCGATCAGCTCGAGCAGCCGCCTCGGTGTGATCTCACCGCTGAAAAGCCTTCGCCAAGCGATCGTGTTGCCGACCCCTCCCAGCACCTTGCGAGCGTCGCGCTCGTGGATCAGCGAGGGGTTCCAGAACAGGACGCGCGGGTTGAGCATCAGCGCGCCCGTGACGCGACTGTCCCGCAGGGCGCCGTGGAAGGCCCAGTAGGCGCCTGAGCACAGTCCCCCCAGGATGAAGCGGTCGGGCATGCCCTCGCCGGTGAGCTCATCGACCAGCGAGAGCGCCTGCTCGGTCCGCCGCGGGATGTAGAAGGCGACGTCCTCGCGCATGCGGGCCGCGTCGCCGTCCGCGTCGCCGATGCCCTCGATGTCCACACGCAGGGTCGGGACCCCGAGGCTCGCCCAGCGGCGCGCGGCCTCGACCCACATCCGGTTCGGGCCTATGTGCCGGATCGCTCCCGCGTTGAGCAGGACCGCGCACACGCCCGCGGTCGGCCCCTCAGCCGGCTCGGTGAGGATGCCGAAGAGCCGCTCGCCCATGAGCGGGCGCTCGCGCACCCGGCCCTCGCCCACGCGCATCTCGGTCACCTTCGTGTGGTCGACGGGCTCCGGGGAGACCGGCGACGGTGAGGACGAGGGAGCGCCCTCCAACCATTGCGCGACCTCGCCGAAGACGCCCATCGGAGGGAGGGCTTCCTGGGGCTTGGCCATCATCTCGCCGTACCCGCGGCCCTCGGCCGCCGCCACCTCGATCCCGCTCCCCTCGAGGTGGGCCTGCAGACGTTCGTCGACGCCCACGCCGTCGCGATCGAGCAGGAGCGCGCGTCGCCCATCGCCCGGAGGCAGCTCGAGCGTGGTGACGTCGAGCGCTTCGAGGTCCTTCCTGGTCTCGGCGGTGAGGACGAAGCCCGCGGCCTCCACCCAGCCCTCGGGCAGCGGCGGCGGATCGGGCGCCTCGGCCGTCGCGATCCCCACCTCCTCGAGGAGGGAGAACGCACGCAACTCCCGGACGAGCGTGCGGCCCCGCGCCGGCACGGCCCACAGCACGAAGTCGTCGACCGCGGCTCCGGCGGCGGCTGCCCTCCACGCGAGGAGGCCGCCGAGCCCGATGCCCACTGCCACCACACGCGGGCATCCGGTCTCGGACCGCAGGGTGCTCGCGGCTGCCGCGACGGCATTCGTCCATGCGCCGAGGAGGTCGGCGTCGCACGGCGTGCCAGCGCTGTCGCCGGCCCCGGGCAGATCGAAGCGCAGTGCGGGATGGCCCTTTGCCGCCAGCTGCGTCGCCCACTCGCGCCGGCTGCGGTAGGAGCAGATGTCGTCCCATCCGAACGGCGGGCAGAAGAGCACGCCCGCGAGCGCCGGCGTCGCCGTCGTCCCGTGGAGGAACGCGAGGACCGGGCCGGCCTGCACGTCGAGATATAGCGGTCGGGGCGGTGGAGGGACGGTCATGGGGTCCAGGGCATGTACCCAACCTCGCTCATCTGCATCAGGGTAGGGGCCTGCCCGTTCCCCCGATCAGCGGGCAGCGAAGAGCGGCGAGCGCGGGTTGAGCTTGCGGGCGCGGGCGAGGCTCTGCTCGGCGGCGCGCGCGTCACCCATCTCGGTCTCGATCCGCGCGGCGGTCACCCAGATGCGCCAATCCGAGTCGTTGGCCTTCAGCGCCCGGTCTATCCACTCGCGCGCCGCCGGCAGGTCCCGGCCCCGCTCGGCGAGCAGCGCGAGCTGAGTGGGCGGCGCGGAGGTCCAGGGCGCGACGCGGCGGGCGTCACGCGCGGCGTCGATCGCTGCGGCGGTGTCGCCTCGCGCGGATGCCGACGCGCTCGCGCGCATGCGAAGGTCGGCGAGAAGCGGCAGGGCGATGACGGCGATGAGCACGAGGCTGGCGGCGCCGGCGGCGAGCCTGATCGGCGCCTTCACCCGCGGCCGCCCGAGCGGGCGCTCCACGTCGCGTGCGGCGAGCGCGGCGAGCAGGCCTGCCGCGATGACGGCGATCGCGGCCACCACTGTCATCTCCCACATCCAGTCAAGCGCGGCACCAGCGCAGAACGCGAGCACCACGGCGATCAGCGCCGCCGGTCCGTTTCGCCCGCCGGGCGGCGCCCGGCGCAGGACGAGGGCCCCTGCGACCAGCACGGCGGCCCAGAACCCCACGAGCAGCATGAGGCCCACGAGACCGAGCTCGCCGAGCGTCTCCAGCCACAGCGAGTGCGCATCGCGCACGTAGAAGGTGATGCTCCCGTTGGCCGCCCACCAGGACTCGAACGACCCGGCGCCGCCGCCGCCGACGGGGTGGCGGCTGAACTCCTTCTCGGCCGAGCCCCAGAACTGCCAGCGGCCCGAGCCGCCGCTGCTGAACAGGTGGGACTCGATGTAGCGGCCGGGTTTCGTGGTGTCCGTGCGGTAGTACTCGTCGGGCGGGACCTTGAAGCGGTCCAGGCGCTTGGCGGGGTCCAGCGCGATCATCGCGGCCACAATGCCGAGGACGACAGCCGCAGCGGCCGCGATGCGCAGCGGCGCGGCAAGGCGTGGGCGCACCGGCGCGCGCAGCGCGCCGAGCAGGTAGACCGCGGCCGTGCCCGCGCAGATCAGCGCGATCAGTAGCGCGGCACTGCGGCCCTGGCTGTGAGCCAGGTCGGAGCTCAGGGGCCCGTTCACCAGCGCCCGGCGGTGGTAAACCACCAGCACCGCGAGCACCGAGCCCCCCGCGCCGACCGCCGCGGCCCACATGGTCAACAGGCGCCGGTCGGTCAGGGCGAGGTAGGCCAGCACGGCGACCGCTGCCGCCAGGGCCGCGCCGCGCGACGAGGTGAGGTACACGACCGTGCTGATCACGGGAAGCGCCGCGAGGGCGAGGCCACGGGCGCGTCCCGCCTCGATGCTCGTCGCGGTGCGCAGCAGGAGCGGCACTCCCAGCGCGACGAGGATTCCGAGCCCGTTCCAGTAGTCGACGGGATAGCTCAGGCGGTCCGCGCTGTCCGGCAGCAGCCGGGCGACCTCCTGGGTGCCGGTCAGGCCGGGGAACAGGCGGCTGGCGAGCGCGAGTACGCCGACGGCCGCGATGCCGAGCGCGAGTCCGTCAATCGCCCGCGACGCGTCGCGTGGCCGAGCGGCGAGCACGACCAGAATGAAGATCCCCAGGTACAGCAGGACCCGGTTGGCCTCGGTGAGCGCGGTCTCCGCCGCCGGCGCCCACAGCGCCGAAAGCGCCGCGAAGGCCGCGAAGGCCGCCAGCGCCGCGGCGGCGACGGCGGCCACGGGCGGGACCCGGGCGACGGGCCACAGTCCGAGCACGACCATGAGCCCCAGCGCCCACCAGACCAGCACGGCGAGCGCGTCCCGGTCCGCGAGGTGGTAGAAGCCACCGTTGAGTGCGAGCAGGAACGCCACCGCCGCGACGCCCACCACAACCATCGCCGCCGCCGGTGCGGTGTCTCGCCACTGGCGCCCCGGGGCCGGGGCCGGCGGGCTAGGTGCGGGCTCGACGGTACTGGCGGCGCTCATAACCCGCGGTGCCCACTCCGACCAGCGTTGTCGCTATTACGGCGATCACTAGCCACACGAGCACGCTGCCGCTGCCTCCAGGAGAGCGAGCCGCCGTGAGCACCCCGCCGGTGATGCTGTGCTCCTTGGTCGGCACCCGCAACGCGGGTGCCGAGCGCGTAGGAGCGCCGAGCGCGGGAGAGGTGGCGAGCTCGCGGAGCTTCCGAGCCGGCGAGCCACCGAGTTGCTTCAGGGCGATCCGTGCCTGCGTGGACAAAATCGGTGTGACAAAGGTGTTGGAGCCGGCCGAGCGACCGGAGCCGGTCGTGCCGCTGGAGCCCGCCGAGCCGCTGGAGCCCGCCGAGCCCCCCCCGCTGGGTGACGCGCCGCCGCCGTTCGACCCGCCGCCGAGCTGGCCCGGGACGATCGGCAGACTGCCGTCGGGAGTCGGGATGTCCTCGACGTACTGGTCCGCGGCCGACGGGGCACCTGTGCCGATCGCGGCCACCGCAGGCGACGCAAGAGCCGCGAGCGCCAGCACGAGAACC
>JBBQNQ010000080.1:0-12845 GCA_038330095.1 Solirubrobacterales bacterium | reverse complement strand
TACGAGTATCAGGCATGCGGCAAGGAGCCGACCTATCCCCGTTACGTATGTGTGGGGCCTGACGGTCGGGAGGCGACGGTCGACACCTTCACGACGAAGGGCCGCCAGCCCCCGGGTTTCTCGGAGTCCATCGTCCAGAGCGGCCTCACGCAGCCGATCGGACTGCGCTTCGCTCCCGACGGCCGCGTGTTCGTGCCCGAGAAGAGCGGCCTGATCAAGGTCTTCGACAGCACGAGCGACACGACGCCGACCGTCTTCGCGGACCTGCGGACGCAAGTTCACAACTTCTGGGACCGTGGCCTGCTCGGCATCGCGCTGGACCCGGGCTTCCCGGCGAAGCCCTACGTCTACGTGCTCTACGCCTACGACGCGGCGATCGGCGGCGCCGCGCCGCGATGGGGAAGCCCCGGCGTCACCAGCGACGCCTGCCCGACGCCGCCCGGGCCGACGACGAACGGGTGCGTGGTGAGCGGCCGGCTCTCGCGCCTTACGGCGAGCGGCGACACCATGACCGGCCCCGAGCGGGTTCTGATCAACGACTGGTGCCAGCAGTTTCCGAGCCACTCGGTCGGCGACCTCGCGTTCGGGCCGGACGGCGCCCTGTACGTCAGCGGCGGCGACGGCGCGAGCTTCAGCAACGCGGACTACGGCCAGTTCGCGGGCAATGCCTGCGCCGACCCGCCGGCTGCGCCCGGCGGCACCCAGGCGGCTCCCTCCGCTGAGGGCGGCGCGCTCCGTAGCCAGAGCCCGCGACGGCCCCCCGGGGAGCCGCGCGTCCTCGGTGGCACCGTGCTGCGCGTTGACCCGAGCACCGGCGACGGGCTGCCCGACAACCCGCTGGCCACGTCTCCGAACGCCAACGCTCGGCGCATCGTCGCCCACGGACTACGCAACCCGTTCCGCTTCGCGATCCGGCCGGGGACCAGCGAGCTCTGGCTGGGTGACGTGGGCTGGGCCACCTGGGAGGAGGTCGACCGGATCGTCAATCCGACCTCGCCATCGGTCACGAACTTCGGCTGGCCCTGCTACGAGGGCGCGAGCCCCCAGCCGTCCTACCAAGCCCTCGGGTTGAACATCTGCCAGGGTCTCTACGGGCAGGCGGGGGCGGTGACTCCGCCGTTCTACACCTACCGGCATTCCGACAAGGTGGTCTCGGGGGAGAGCTGCTCGACCGGCAGCTCATCGATCACTGGCATCGGCTTCGCTCCCTCCTCGGGCGGCCCCTACCCGTCCGAATACGACGGGGCGCTGTTCTTCGCCGACCACTCGCGCAACTGCATCTGGGCCATGCAGCGGGCCGGATCCTCGACTCCCAGCCCGAGTCGCATCAAGACCTTCGTCTCCGGGGCTGCGAACCCCGTGGACCTCCAGGTCGGCCCCGACGGCAACCTGTACTACGTCGACCTCGAGGGCGGCACGATCCGGCGCATCGCCTACGGCGCCGGCAACCAGAAGCCGATCGCGGTGGCCCGGGCGACGCCGACCTCGGGGACCACGCCGCTCTCCGTGAGCTTCGATGCCACCGGCTCGTCCGACCCCGACGTGGGCGACACCGTCACCTACTCCTGGGACCTCGACGGAGACGGGACCTACGGCGACTCGACCGCCGCCAAGCCGAGCTTCACCTATACCGCCGCGGGCGTGTACCGGGTCGGGCTCAAGGTGACCGACAACCACGGCGGGTCGGCGACCGACACCGTCGCCATCACGGCCGGCAACTCCCCGCCCTCCGCGACGATCACGGCACCGACCTCGAGCGTGACCCGGGCGGTGGGCGACCCGATCGATTTCAGCGGGTCGGCGACCGACGCACAAGACGGCACCCTTCCGCCCTCGGCGCTCAGCTGGTCGATCATCATGCACCACTGCCCGTCCGATTGCCACACCCACACCATCCAGGACATCCCGGGCGTCAGCAGCGGTTCGTTCGCCGCGCCCGATCACGAGTATCCCTCCTACCTCGAGCTGCGTCTCACCGCGACGGACTCCGGCGGACTGACGGACGTCCAGAGCGTGCGCCTCGATCCCAAGACGGCGGACCTCAGCGTCGCGTCCAGCCCGTCAGGGCTGTCCGTGAGCCTGAACAGCGAGACCGCGGCCACACCGTTCACCCGGACGGTGATCCTGAACTCGGCGAACACCCTCACGGCTCCGTTGTCGCAGTCGTTGGGCGGGAAGACCTACGGCTTTGACGCATGGTCCGACGGCGGCGCGGCGACGCACACGATCACCGCGACCGGGCCGGCGGCCTACACCGCCACCTATAGCGAGCGCTGAGCCCCTGCGGCCCCTTCCGCGGCGCGCTTCAAGTTCTGCGGCCAGCTGCGCTCCGTTTCGCTCCTCAGCCGAGGTAGCGCTCGACCGTGTCGGCGTCGCGCTCGCTGGCGCCGTCGGGGTCCAGGCCGGCGTCGCGCCTGGCGCGGCGCTGGCGCAGCAGGTCCCAGAGGCGGTCGAGCTCGACGCGGGTCTGCTCGAGGCGCTCGTGCTCGGCGCCCGAGAGCCCGCCGCTGTCGTGCGTCTCGAGCAGCCGGTGCTCCTCGGCGACGAGCGACTCGATGTGCTCCTGAACCGTGCTGTCGTCCATTCCTAGCTCTCCTCGCTTCGCCGGGTCAGTTCACAGAGGACGCTACTCCTCGACACAGCGTGGGCGAGGACCTACGATTGAGCCAGTGCCCGGCTGACGTTAGACAGCGCTCGCACCCAGCGCTCGCAAGCGCGCCGCATCCGAGCTACGACCCCCGCTACCGTGACCGGACACGACGATCGCCGACGAGATTCACGCCTTGCCGCCGGTCGACGACGCCGTCGATGCGCTGACGGCGCTGGCCGCGAGTCAAGGACGTGGCGGTCAGCGAGACCCGTGCAGGTGCGGCAGCGGTTGCTCCGGAGACGGGGGTCCGATCCGGAGGATGTCCCCGGTGGACCTTCATGGAAGAGACGGAGTAGGGTCTCGATGTGGGGGCGAAGGATCCCGGAGCGGTCGCAGCAGCGGCGCCCTCGGGTGAGCGGCCGATCCGAGCAGGCGAGGTCGTCGGTGCCCTCTCGATCGTGACCGACCTCGGCACCGGGCAGCCGGGGCAGAAACTCGGCTCACCTTCGGCGTCGAGCCGCGGCGCCGAGACTCACAGAGGAGAAGAACGATGATCCTGGCAACGACGACGGTCGAGGACTACGAGCGGTTTGTGAGCGATCCCGAGGTCCCGCCGATCATGAAGGAAGCCGGGCACAAGGGTCCGCCCCAGGTGGCGGAGACCGCCGACCGCTTCGACGCCTAGCACGGTCGCACCGACCCGGATCGGAGGAATGTGATGGACGGATCAGCAGCTGCGCTGGGGCGACCCATAAAGGTGGGAGTGATCGCCGATCAGACGGGCCCGATGTCGTTCATGGGCATCGCGGATGCCAACGTCGCCAAGATGGTGATCGACGAGATCAACGCCGGCGGTGGCCTGCTGGGACAGCAGGTCGAGCTGTACCTCGAGGACAGCGAGACCACAGACAGCGCCGCGGAAGCCTGCGGCGCCAAGCTCGTCCAGCAGGCTCAGGTCGACGTGATCTTCGGTGGCATCCTCAGCTCCACCCGGCAGGCCATCAAGGCTTCCGCGGTCGTGGAGGGAAAGACGCTCTACATCTACCCGGAGCAATACGAGGGGCAGGAGTCCGACCCGCTCATCTTCTGCACCGGGCCGGTGCCGGCGCAGCAGGTCGATCCCCTGATTCCCTGGCTCATGGAGCAGACGGGGGCGAAGAGGTTCGCGCTGCCCTCAGCCGACTACATCTGGCCGCACATCATGAACGAGAAGGTCCGCCAGATCGTCACGGCGGGCGGCGGTAAGATCGTGGAAGAGGACTACTACCCCTCGACCACACCGACTACGGCGAGACCGTCGACAAGATCATGTCCAGTGGCGCGGAGGTGGTCTTCAACACGATCGTTCCCCCCGGGGTCGTGCCGTTCTTCCAGCAGCTGCACGACGCCGGCTTCACGAAGCGCGGTGGGCATCTCGTCTGCACGTACTTCGACGAGACCTGCCTGAACCTCGTGCCGGCCGAGCAGGTCGAGGGTCTGTACAGCTGCCTCGACTATTACCAGGACGCCGGCGACCCGTTCAGCAAGGAGTTGCTCGCGCGCTACAACAAGCTCTACCCGGGCGGCGCCATGTTCACCGGCGGGGGTGCGTGCTCAGGCATGTACAGAGGCCTGAGGTTCTGGGAGGCCGCCGTGAGAGAGGCGGGCTCGCTCGACCAGGAGGACGTCATCAGTGCCCTGGACCACGCGAAGATCGCCGTCGGGCCCGGTGGTCCCGCGGAGATGGTGCCCGGTCAGCATCACGTTCGAATGAACATGTACATCGGCCAGGTGGGCGACGGCGCGTTCAAGATCGTCAAGAGCCTGGGAGTCGTCGATCCCGACGAGCGCATGGTGGAGGCGGATCGCCTCGCATAGACGGGCTGACCAGCGTGCTCTCGGTGTCGGAATGGAGCTAGGGGGACTCGAACCCCCGACCTCCTGGGTGCGATCCAGGCGCTCTCCCAACTGAGCTATAGCCCCGAGGCGGCGCGGCTCCGGGCCTCGCGCGCTGGCGTAGTGTAGCCCCGCCCGGTCGATCCTCGGCGCGCCGGCGGGGGCCAGGAGTATCTTCCTCGGGGCCAGGGGGGCCTTTGAGCTTTCGCACCCGCCTCACGCTGTTCTTCGTTCTGATCGTCATCGTGCCGATGCTCTCGGTTGCGGTGATCGTGTTCCGCCTGATCTCCGAGAACGAGACGGGGAAGGCCGACGCGCGGGTTGCCGAGGGTCAGGCCGCGGCGCGCGGGCTGTACACGGAGTACTCCGACGAAGCGTCCGCTGCCCTGGAGCGCGTCGCCAAGGACTCGCAACTCGCGCAGGCGCTCACCAGCGGCAACCCTGGACTGGTGCGGCGCAGGGCCACTGCCCTGGCCGCCGACGCAGGCTTGAAGCGCCTGACGATCTCGTCGGGCGGCCGCGTGCTCGTGGATGTCGGCAGTCGCTCCAACGCCATCGCAGCGGCCCGCCGCGACCTGGCGACCACTCCCGCCGGGCCGCCGATGGGCCGCCTCGAGGGCTCCACGGTGGTCGCGCGCTCCTACGCGCTCCGCGTGAAGCGGATCTCCTCGCTCGACGTGGTGGTCCGCCGCGCCGAGACCAACCTCGCGGCCACCGGGCCGCCGTTCACGGGCCACCCGCTGCCGAACGTGGGGACGCTCGAGGTCAGCGGCAGCGACTTCCGGGTCGTCTCATTCGAGGCGCCGGATTTCGCACAGGGTCGACTGCGCATCGCCGTCGCCTCCAGCTCGGAGGCCGTCTCCGACGCCGTGCGGTCGAGCCGGCTGCTCGCGATCCTGGTGATCGCGGGCTTCCTCGTGCTCGCCCTGGCGTTCGGCGTGGCCGTCTCGCGGTCGCTGCAGGCGCAGATCGGACGCTTCCTGGACGCCGCGCGACGCATCGGCGGCGGCGACTTCTCTACCGAGGTGCCGACGGAGGGCCGTGACGAGTTCGCCGACCTGGGCGAGGAGTTCAACAAGATGTCGCGCCAACTCGAGGCGAGGCTGCAGGAGCTTCGCGAGGGTCGTCAGCAGCTGGAGAGCTCCATCCGCCGCATCGGCGACACGTTCACCTCCACCCTCGACCGCGAGCGGCTTCTGGAGATCGTCGTGCGCTCTGCCGTCGAGGGCATCGGTGCAGCTTGTGGACGTGCGTCGATCAACGACGCCGCGGGCGTCAGCGTCGAGGGGAATGCGCACGCCGGCGACGTCGCCGGCTTCGAGGAGGTCCTCGGGCGGGCCGAGCGTGACGCCGTCGCCCGCTCTTCCCCGGCCGAGGCCGCGCTCAACGGCCACAGTGCCCTGGCCATGCCCCTCCGGCCCTCGGGCCGCACCGACAGGGCCCTTGGCCTGATCGCGGTCGCGCGCGGCGAGCGCCCCTTCACCCAGGGCGAGCGCGACCTCTTCAACTACCTGGCCGGGCGCGCTGCGGTCTCCATCGAGAACGTCGATCTGCACGATCTCGTGCACCAGCAGGCGGTGACCGACGAGCTCACCGGGCTGTTCAACCACCGGCGCTTTCAGGAGGTGGTGGCGCGCGAGGTGGAGCGCGCCCGGCGCTTCGAGCAGGACGTCGGGCTGCTCATGCTCGACATCGACGACTTCAAGAACGTCAACGACACCTGGGGCCACCAGCAGGGCGACCTCGTCCTGCGCGAGGTCGCTCGCGTCCTGCGCGAGTCCTCGCGCGAGATCGACGAGCCCGCCCGCTACGGAGGCGAGGAACTGGCCGTCGCCCTGCCCCAGACCGACCTCGCCGGCGCCTACAGGGTGGGCGAGCGGATCCGTACGCTCATCGAGGCGCTCGAGGTGCTTCGGCTAGACGGAAGGGGCAGCCTGCGGGTAACCGTGAGCGTGGGCGTGGCGGCGATGCCCGAGACCGCTACGGGCAAGGACGGCCTGATCGCCTCCGCGGACGCGGCCCTCTATGAGGCCAAGCGGGGCGGGAAGAACCGGACGGCCCGTGCCGGGCATGATCCCACCCGCGCGGTCCCGGGCGGGTACGCTTAGGCCCCGATGGGACTGCTCGACGACGCAATCCGCGAGCACCTCGAGCTCAAGCGCCGCCGCGGGGCGGACCCTGACGAGGTCGCCCGCGCCGAGCAGGACGCTCTTGGGCCGCCCGGGCGCCCCACGCCGCTCGAGGACACCGCGGCCGCCCAAGCCGCAGAGCTCGAGCCCAACGGCGCCGAGGCAGGGGAGTCCGCCGTCCCCTACGACGCCTTGGCCGACGAGCACGAGCCCGACGAGGTTCCGGCGGGCGAGCGACTGGAGGAGGCGCCCACCCGCGTCTTTGCCCCGGGGCTGGACGCGGAGCCGCTCGAGGAGGAGGACGACGAGCTCTACGACGAGGAGGACGGGCCGCTGGTCGAGGAGGACTACGAGACCCCGCTCGCGGCACAGGACGAGGAGGACGAGGAGGACGAGCTCCCCCCGGCGGCCGACGCCCCCACGCGCATCGCCGCCGTGCCGCCACCCCCCGAGGAGCCGGCTGACGAGCCGCCGCTCGGATCCGTCCGGGCACCTGCCGAGCTGCCACCCGATGACGATGACGACGAGGTCGAGCCTGCGGCCCGTACCGAGGGCGAAGCCGAGAAGCCCGAGGGCGATGACGTTCTCGAGGAGACTCCCGAGTTTCTGCAGGAGACGCCTGAGCACGACCGGCTCTGGTTCGAGCAGAAGCCGCCGCGCGACTTCGACTTCGGCTCCTGACCGTGGGGGCGCCCCGCGCCCGTCGCTACACGCTGCTTGACGTCTTCACCGAGGTGCCCTGCCAGGGCAACGCGCTGGCCGTGGTACACGACGCCGACGATGTCGACGACGCGGCGATGCTGGCCTTCGCGCGGGAGACCAGGCTGTCGGAGACGACCTTCGTCCAGTCGCCAAGCGCCGAGGGCGCCGACTACCGCAACCGCATCTGGACGGTGGCCGGCGAGCTGCCGTTCGCGGGCCACCCCTCCCTGGGGACGGCGGTCGCGGTGGCCCGTGAGCGAGGCCAGGGCGAGGCCCGCTACGTCCAGCAGACTACGGCCGGGCTGCAGCGCGTGGAGGCGCGCGTCGAAGGTCACCACGCGCAGGCCTCCATGCACCAGGAGCCGCCGCAGTTCGGCGCCGAGCTCGATCCCGCGAGAGTGATGGCTGCGGTCGGTCTGGATGCCGGCGACGCCCTCCCCGACCTTCCGCCCCAGAGGGTGTCGACCGGCGCCTGGCAAGTCATCGCGCCGCTCGCCGACGCGTCGGCGCTCAACCGCGTGAAGGCCGACGCCGCCGCGGTCGCAAGGCTGCTCGACGAGGCCGACGCTGTCGTGCTCTACCTCGCCTGGTGCGATCGAGCGACGGGAGCGGTCCGCGCACGGGGGCTGACCCCCGTGGTGCAAGGCGGAGAGGATCCGGCTACCGGCTCTGCCGCCGGGCCGCTGTGCGCCTACCTCGCCCTGCGCGCCGGGGTCGCGCGGCTCGTGATCGGCCAGGGCGTCGAGATGGGGCGCGCGAGTCGCCTGCACGCGGAGATGGACGGGGACGTCCCGCGGGTCAGCGGTGCGGCGGTGGTGCTCGTCGACGGGACCGTGCGGCTCTGACTACACGTACCCGCGCGTCTGTGCGGCCTCGAGCACGCGCTCGATGCCGAGCGCGTAGGCGGCGATCCGCAGCGAGACGTTCTCCTCGCCGGCTCGCTCGGCGCACTGGCCGTAGGCGCGACGCATGACCTTGCCCAGGCGGTCGTCGACCTCGCGCTCGTCCCAGCGCAAGTGCTGGAGGTTCTGAACCCACTCGAAGTAGGAGCACACCACCCCGCCGGCGTTGGCCAGCACGTCGGGGATCACCATGATCCCCTTCTCGGCGAGGATCTCGTCGGCGAGCGGGGTGGTCGGGCTGTTGGCCGCCTCGATGACCAGCCGGCAGTTGAGCAGGTCGGCGTTGCCGGCGTGGATCATGCCGCCGAGCGCCGCGGGAATGAACACCTCGCACTCGATGGCCAGCAGTTCGTCGGGGGTGATCTGCTCGACCCCGTCGCCCTCGAAATCGATCACCCTTCCGCTCTCGCGCACGTGGGCGGTCAGCGCTTCGGCGTCGATGCCGGCCTCCGAGCGGATCGCGCCGTGGGCGTCGGACACCGCGACCAACCTGGCTCCCAGCCCGTGGATGATCCGCGCGGCCCACGAGCCGACGTTGCCGAAGCCCTGGATCGCGACCCGCGTGTCGGCGGGTGTGAGGTCCAGCGAGGGTGCCGCCTCGCGGTAGACCATGATGCAGCCGCGGCCCGTCGCCGCCTCGCGGCCGTAGGAGCCCTCCAGCGCGATTGGCTTGCCGGTGACCACCGCGGGCGTGTGGCCGTGCAGCTTGCCGTACTCGTCCATCATCCACGCCATCACCTGAGCGTTGGTGTTGACGTCGGGCGCCGGGATGTCGCGATTGGGCCCGAGGACCTTCTCGATCTTGTTGAGGAACGAGCGCGTGATGCGCTCCTTCTCGTCCTCGGAGAGCTCTGAGGCCGGGCAGTTGACCCCTCCCTTGGCGCCGCCGAAGGGAATCTCGACGAGCGCCGTCTTCCAGCTCATCAGCGAGGCGAGCGCGCGCACCTCGTCGAGATCGACGTCGGGGTGGTAGCGGATGCCGCCCTTGTAGGGCCCGCGGGCGCCGTTGTGCTGAACCCGATAGCCCGAGAACACGTGCACCTTGCCGTCCTTCAACCGGATGGGGACCTGCACCTGGACCTCGCGGTAGGAGGAGCTCAGGACGGCGCGCAGGTCGTCCGGGATCCCCAGCCGGTCGGCCGCGACCTCGAAGTAGTGGCGGACGATGTCGTAGTTGGAGACCTCGGCGCGGGTGGCCCGGGCGCCACGGTTGGCCTCGCGCGGCGACTTGTCGGGCTCGTGCCGGCGCCCGTCGGCGCCCTCGCGCGCCGGCGCATCGCCGTCACGACCCGGTTCGCTTGCGGTCCGCGCCTCGGTCTCCTCCATCGCAACCTCGTTTACCCGGCTGGTCGCTCCTCCCACGCCCAATATCGTCTACGGCTAACCGGGGGCGTGGTGCTAACGGGAACACGCTGGCTTTGCAAGCCAGAGTTGGGGGTTCGATTCCCCCCGCCTCCATCGGCTCCTGAGGAGCCGCTCAGCAGTGCGACTGCGCCGCTCGAGCGCCACAGTGTCCACCTCCTCGGTGGGCGGGAACCCGCTGCACGAGCAGAGGGCGTCGAGTGCCGGCCCCGACCGCGGGCGTCGCTCACCTCGTCGGCATCAACACGCCGGAGCGCCCGCCGCGTTCTCGACATCTTCGGTCTGGCCGCGCGACATTGTAATGACCCGCACAAGGGAGTATAGTTCGTCTCGGACGGTCGCCGACCAAGCCGACCAGCCGTCGCTGCCGCTGATTTATTGCCGTCGCCGCGACTAGCCGACGCGATTGACCTCCGCTCGCGTGGAGTCCCGTTTTCGGGATTCGCGACCGGCTGGGCTTTGCTCGGACGGGATTGAAGACCAACACGAGGTTGCTCCCATGTTTAGAGCCAGGCCTGCAGGACCTGCTTCCGCAGTCGATCCGGATCGTCGGCCGGTCAGAGCGTCGCGCCGGCGGGGTAGCCGTGGCGCAACCGGCGCCGGCCGGTCCGCGATGGGTTTGCTCGCTCGCGCCGTGCGTCTGGTGGTCAGCATCGTCGTGGTGATCATCGTGGCTGGAATTCTGCTAGTGGTGCTCAAGGCGAATCCGAGCAACAGCATCGTCTCGGAGATCCAAGACTGGGCACGCTGGCTGGCCGGGCCGTTCGACGGCATGTTCACGTTCCGCAACGCGCAGGTCGCTGTCGCAGTCAACTGGGGCATCGCCGCAGCCGTCTATCTATTCGTGGGCGGCCTAATCGCGCGGCTGATCGGCCGCCGCGTCCAGCGCTAGCGCCTACCCCAATCAAGAAGGGTTCATGACCGGCAAGAACACCGATAAGGCGAAAGGTCGCGTCAAGGAAGCTGCCGGCGCGCTGACTGGAGACAGAAGTCTGAGGAACAGGGGGCGTGTCGACCAGGCCAAGGGCTCGGTCAAGAACGCCGTGGACACGGTCGCCGACACCCTCACCGGCCGCAAGAGAAACAAGAGGCACCGGTAGACATGCGCGAGCCAACTCAACCGAGCCTCAGGAGGTGACCATGCTCACGATCCTTCTCATCATCATCCTGATCCTGCTGCTGACCGGCGGCGGATTCGGCTACAGCCGTCGCCGCCACCGCGGCGTGTAGAACCGAGAACGCACAGGAGCGGTCGGGCGGGCCCAACGGGCCAAGAATTCGCGCGGTCGGCTAGCCGTCGACCACGAGCGCCTGCAACGGGCCGAGCAGCCGTTCGGAGCGGCGTGAGGTCGCCTGCAGCTCGACCAGCCCGTGCGTCAAAGGCTCACCACGGTTCCTGCGCTCGCGCTGCTCGGCCGCGATCGGGCGCCAGAGTTCGTCGACGACGGTGCTCGGGTCGCCGGAGACCTCGTCGATGTCGCGTTCGAGGTGGGCAGCCCACAATCGCAGCCGTGTGTCGCGTGCGAGCGCCCCGTCGCAGGTGACGACGTTGACCTCGGTGTCGTTGAAGAAGGAGTGCGCGTTGAGGTTCGCGGAGCCGAGCGTGAGCCAGCGGTCGTCGACTATCCCGACCTTCGCGTGAACGTACACCCGGTCGCTGGTGTTGCCCGAGCGCGCGCGGATCGTCGTGGCGAGGAAGCGCCGCTGGTCACCGTCGGCTTCAGCGAGGAGGGCGAGTTGCCCGCGGGTGTCGTCCTCTCCGGTGTTCGGCCTGCCGGGCAGCATGATGACGATGCGAAACTCGTCGGCCGGGGGCCGGCGGAGCTTGTCGGCAAGGATGTTCACGATCTCTGGCGACCACAGGAACTGGTTCTCCAGATAGACCAGGTGCTGCGCGGAGCGCATGCCCCGCAGGTAGGCCTCGATGATCCGGAAGTCGCCTCGCGGGGCGAAGTCGTAGAGCTTCTCGGGGACGGTGCGCACGATCTGCAGCTCCACGTCGCCGGCGCCCACCACGTCGCCCCGCTGCGCCTCCAGGCGCTCGCCGGTGACCGCTTCCCAGCGCTGGGCGACGTGGCGGCCGACGTCGGTCACCACCGGTCCGCGCAGCCGTGAGGCGACATCGTGCCAGCCCATGCGCCCGCGCGCCGGATGCTCGGGCGTGTCATAACGATCACCGCCGAGGTCCGTCAGGTCGATACCGCCGACGAAGGCGACCTCGTCGTCGATCACGACGAGCTTCTCGTGGTGACAGTGCATCGGGCGCTCGTTCGAGTCCAGCGCGGCCTTGATGCGCGTCCCGCGTACGAGCTCGTCGCGTCCCTTGCGCACGGAGGCCCGGCGCGGCGCGAACACAGGCACCGGAGCCCCAGCCCACAACAGCACGCGAACGGCGACCGACTCGGCCGCCTCGCCCAGTACTTCGCGCAGCAGCACCGGCGGCTCGTCGCGTATGAGCGCGAACTCCGGCGTGATGCACCACCCAGCGATCAGGACGCTGCGCTGGGCGGA
This sequence comes from Solirubrobacterales bacterium, assembly GCA_038330095.1. Taxonomy (GTDB): domain Bacteria; phylum Actinomycetota; class Thermoleophilia; order Solirubrobacterales; family Solirubrobacteraceae; genus JBBPZA01. The sequence continues at coordinate 774 of JBBQNQ010000080.1, read as the reverse complement.
GCGGATCGCCTGTGCGAGCGCCGGGAAGTAGGCCGCGCCCTCGATCAGCACGTCGACCGCGCTGCCCGCCCGCGGCGGCGGATCCCCCGCGGACCACAGGCGCCCGTCGTCCGGAGGGGTGCGCTGCGCGGAGCGCCCGAGCTTGCCCAACCGACGGGCGTGGTGATTATTCGTCAAGCGCTCGATCGCGTTTCCCGCCACGCGGTCGGCCAGGCGAACGACATCCACCGGCATCGCGGTCAGACGATACCCCCCAGGCGCCGCACGAGACGGTGCCGATCCGACTGGGCGCAGCAGTTGAACAAACCCCCGGCGGCCCACCCGAGGCTTCCAAGGGTTGGTCCCGAGAGCCGAAATGCATCAATCGCGAGGCCCGCTCAGAGCCCTCAGGGGTTAGATAGTCGTCTCATCAACTCCATCGACACGAGGTTGCGCCGTTCCGCGAGCTGAGCGAGGTGGTCGTCCAGGTCGTCGACGAGGAGCGTAAGCAGCGCCTTTTCGGCGGCGCTTGAGTCGGGACCACGTCGGTGACGGTCAGCGCGTTCCGGGCTCGGCCAGCCGGCGCGCTCCCGCGAGCGACTCGCGGCACACGAAGCGGAAGTGGGCCAGCCAGAAGCGGCGCAGGGTGGTGTAGGCCGGTCCTTCGGCGACCTCCCAGGAGCCGAAGCGGCAGCGTGCCTCGCCGACCTCGGCGAAGCGGTAGCTGTGCAGCGCGTGAAAGCCCGGCGCGCTCACTTCCCAGGTGACCCGGTCGGCGGGCTCGAGCTCGACGAT